>NZ_JBHVPZ010000010.1:0-187681 GCF_042887135.1 Kitasatospora sp. NPDC057965 | reverse complement strand
TATTGTTCTGCGCCCCCGCGGTGTTGGTCGGGTTTGTTGTCTTCTTGGTGGACCGCTGCGTGCTACCCGTTTTCCGAGGCTGCGGCTCCGCGCCCCCCGCCGGGGCGGGGGCCCCCCTTCTCCCGTCTGTCCGTGCGGAGCGGTCAGAGCCGCTCGACCACGTAGTCGATGCAGACCGTGAGCGCCTCGACGTCCGCCGGGTCGATCGCCGGGAACATCGCGACGCGCAGCTGGTTGCGGCCCAGCTTGCGGTACGGCTCGGTGTCGACGATGCCGTTGGCGCGCAGCGCCTTGGCGACGGCGGCGGCGTCCACCGAGTCGTCGAAGTCGATCGTGCCGACGACCTGCGAGCGCTCGGCCGGCTTCGCCACGAACGGGTTGGCGAACGAGGACTTCTCGGCCCAGCCGTACAGCCGCGACGAGGAATCAGCCGTACGGGCGACGGCCCAGTCGAGCCCGCCGTTGCCGTTCAGCCACTCCAGCTGGTCGGCCAGCAGGAACAGGGTGGCGATCGACGGGGTGTTGTACGTCTGGTCCTTCGACGAGTTGTCGATGGCCGTCGGCAGGTCGAAGAACGGCGGGATGTACCGGCCGGAGCCGGCGATCTCGGCGGCGCGCTCCAGCGCGGCGGGGGAGAACGACGCCAGCCACAGGCCGCCCTCGGAGGCGAAGGACTTCTGCGGGGCGAAGTAGTAGACGTCGGTCTCGGAAATGTCCACCGGCAGGCCGCCGGCGCCCGAGGTGGCGTCCACCAGGACCAGCGAGCCCTCGTCGCCGCCGGCCGGGCGGGCGATCGGCATCGCGACGCCGGTGGAGGTCTCGTTGTGGGTGAGCGCGTAGACGTCCACACCGGCCTCGGCGACCGGCAGCGGGTGGGTGCCGGGGGCGGTCTTGATCACGCTCGGCTCGGCCAGCCAGGGCGCGGCCTTGACGGAGGAGGCGAACTTGGAGGAGAACTCGCCGAAGTCGAGGTGCTGGGACTTCTCCCGTACCAGGCCGAAGGCCGCGATGTCCCAGAAGGCGGTGGACCCGCCGTTGCCGAGTACCACCTGGTACCCCTCGGGGAGGGAGAACAGGCTGCTCACGCCCTCGCGCACGCGCTTGACCAGGTTCTTCACCGGGGCCTGGCGGTGCGAGGTGCCGAGCAGGGAGGTCTCGGTCGCGGCGAGGGCACTCAGGGCCTCGGGGCGCACCTTGGACGGGCCGCAGCCGAAACGGCCGTCGGCGGGCTTGATGTCAGCGGGGATCTGGATCTGAGCCACGGGGCGCAGCCTACCCGCCGGGATGGCCGGAATCGACGGCGGTCCGCCCGCTGAGATGGCCTCGACCGGCCTGCGAGCTGCGGAAACAGCGGGTCCGGTTCGAATGCCGGACCCGCTGCGGGGTGAATTCGCGGCCGACCTGCGGGTCAGCGGGCGATGGCCTCGTAGCCCTCGATGTCGCGCGGGCTGCGCGGGCCGGGGCCGATGTAGCGCGCGGCGGGGCGCACGAGCCGGCCCGTGCGCTTCTGCTCCAGGATGTGCGCCGACCAGCCGGCCGTCCGGGCACAGGTGAACATCGAGGTGAACATGTGCGCCGGGACCTCGGCGAAGTCCAGCATGATGGCGGCCCAGAACTCGACGTTGGTGGCGAGCACGCGGTCGGGGCGGCGGTTGTGCAGCTCCTCCAGCGCGGCCTTCTCCAGCGCCTCGGCGACCTCGAAGCGCGGGGCGCCGAGCTCCTTGGCGGTGCGGCGCAGCACGCGGGCGCGGGGGTCCTCGGCGCGGTAGACGCGGTGGCCGAAGCCCATCAGGCGCTCGCCCTTGTCCAGCGCGTTCTTCACCCAGGTGGTGGCGTCGCCGGTGCGCTCGATCTCCTCGATCATGCCGAGCACCCGGGACGGCGCGCCGCCGTGCAGCGGGCCGGACATCGCGCCGACCGCGCCGGAGAGGGCGGCCGCGACGTCGGCGCCGGTGGAGGCGATGACCCGGGCGGTGAACGTCGAGGCGTTCATGCCGTGCTCGGCGGCGGAGGTCCAGTAGGCGTCGATGGCCTTGACGTGCTTGGGGTCGGGCTCGCCGCGCCAGCGGATCATGAACCGCTCGACGACGGTCTCGGCCTTGTCGATCTCGCTCTGCGGGACCATCGGCAGGCCCTGGCCGCGGGCCGACTGGGCGACGTACGAGAGCGCCATGACGGCGGCCCGGGCGAGGTCGTCGCGGGCCTGATCGGCGTCGATGTCCAGCAGCGGCTTGAGGCCCCAGACCGGGGCGAGCATGGCGAGCGCGGACTGCACGTCGACCCGGATGTCGCCGGAGTGGACCGGGATCGGGAACGGCTCGGCGGCCGGCAGGCCGGGGTTGAACTTGCCGTCCACCAGCAGGCCCCAGACGTGGCCGAAGGAGACATTGCCGACCAGGTCGTCGATGTCGACGCCCCGGTACCGCAGAGCGCCGCCTTCACGGTCGGGTTCGGCGATCTCGCTCTCGAACGCGACGACACCTTCGAGCCCGGGTACGAAGTCGGACATGCACGGCTCCTTCAGTTCTGCGATCGGCGGCCGCCGTGGTGGGGAGGCGCGCCTCTGACCGAATGGTGGTTGGCACTCGGTGCCAGGGTGACAGGCACGGGGTGCATTGCGCCATACACCACGGTGGTGATGTTTCCCCCGGGGCCGCTTGACTTTTCGCCCGACGGCCGGTCGTACCCGGCGGATCCGCGGAAGCAAGGGCGCGGTTGCGGACAAATCACCGTACGACGGGCAGTCGATCGGTGGCGAGTCACCTTATCTCCAGCCGGGGTTTGTCCGGAGGTAGCGGTGCCGGTTGCTTGTCGTACGGGATGATGTTGACGTGCAGACCCCGGACCGCGCCCAGTCGACGCCCCTGACCCCCGCCACCCGGATCCTGGCCGACGAGGCCCGCCCCGGACCGGACCTCACCGTGATGCGCAAGCACTACGCGCACGAGGGCCTGGTCGAGGAGCAGCTCGCCGCCGAGCCGATCGGCCAGTTCGGCCGGTGGTTCCACGACGCGGACGACGCGGGGGTGGTGGAGCCCAACGCGATGGTGCTCTCCACCGCCGACGCCGCCGGGCGGCCCAGCGCGCGCACCGTGCTGCTCAAGGCGTTCGACGCCCGGGGCTTCGTCTTCTTCACCAACTACGGCTCCCGCAAGGGCACCGAGCTGGCCGCCAACCCGCACGCGGCGCTGCTCTTCCCGTGGGTCGCGCTGGCCCGTCAGGTGATCGTCCAGGGGCGAGTGGAGAAGGTCGGCCGGGACGAGACCGCGGCCTACTTCCGCACCCGCCCGCACGGCTCCCAGCTCGGCGCCTGGGCCAGCGAGCAGTCCAGCCCGGTCGCCTCGCGGGAGGTGCTGGAGCAGCGCTACGCGGAGCTGGAGCGGCGCTACCCGGAGGGCGAGGGGGTGCCGGTGCCGCCGTTCTGGGGCGGGTACCGGGTGGTGCCGGCGAGCGTGGAGTTCTGGCAGGGGCGGGAGAACCGGCTGCACGACCGGCTGCGGTACGTCGCCGAGCCGTCCGCCCCGACGGGCTGGCGGGTGGAGCGGCTCTGCCCCTGAGGCGGGCGCGGGGCTGCCCTTGAGGCGGGTGCGCCGCTGCCCCCGAGCCGGGCGCGGCGCTGCCCGTCAGGGCGCCCGGCGGACGCCGGGCGCTCCCCGGCCGCACGCCCCTGACCAGGGGCGTCGAGGTCACGGGCCGGAGTTGTGACGACACCGCGACAACTTCCTCCGCCCACCGGCTGACCGGCCGTCACCCCACCAGTATGGTGGGGACGTTCACCGGTCGGTGGGGGGTTGTCGGTGCGGCCGTACTTCTTCTTCAGCTACGCGCGGCGGGACCATCAGGTCGGAGGCGCCTTCGTCGACCAGTTCTTCACCGACCTCCGGGACGAGCTGGCGCGGATCGAGCCCGAGGCCGGACCGGCCGAGCTGGCCTACCGCGACACCGAGCAGCTGAGGGTCGGCGACGACTGGGAGCGGCAGCTCTCCCGGATGGTCGGCGCCAGCCGCACCATGGTCGCGCTCTACTCGCCCGCCTACTTCGCCAGCGACTACTGCGGCAAGGAGTGGACCGCCTTCGACCACCGGACGCGCCGCCACCAGGAACAGACCGGCGAGAGCGTCGCGGCCCTGATCCCCGTGCTGTGGGAGCCGCCGCCCGAGGAACTGCCCGCCGAGGTGCGGCGGATCCAGTACGTGCAGGACGACTTCGGCGCGGAGTACGCCGCCGGCGGGCTGCGCCACCTGCTGCGCACCGACCCGCACGGCACCGCGTACCGCCTGGTGGTGCGGGTGATCGCGGAGCGGGTGCGGGAGGCCGCCGCCTGGCGGGTCACCGAGCACCGGGACCTCGACCTCGGGCGGGTGGAGGGCTGCTTCCCGCTGCCGGAGGTCGGCATGACCGCCGGACGCAGCAGTCAGGTCCGGCTCTTCGTCGCCGCCCGCTGGGCCGGGGACCGGACCGCCGCGGCGAACGGCGACCGCGTCCCGCCGCAGCGCTCCGAGGCCGGGCCGGCCTCGGGGACGGACGGCGCGGGCGGCTTCGACGAGCGGTACCACGGCGGCTGGTACGGGGCGCACCCCCGGGACTGGGCGCCCTACCACCCGCCCCGGCTGCCGTCGCTGGCGGTCCAGGCCCAGCAGGTGATCACCCGGGCCGGGCACAGCACCAGCCTGGAGACGATCGGCCCCGACCTCGCCGACGCGCTCGACCGGGCCCGGGAGAACAACGAGGTCAGCGTGCTGCTGGTGGACCCGTGGGCGGCCGGCCGGGAGCCCTACCGGCAGGCGCTGCGCGACTTCGACCGGCAGAACCACCCCGTCACCGCCGTCCTGCTGCCCGACAGCTCCGAGGACCCGCCGCCGGGTCCGGCGCGCACCCGGCTCTGGGAGGGGGTGCGCGACGTGTTCTCGCGCACCTGGTTGCACCGGTCCGGGCCCGAGCCGCTCTTTCGCATCCACGTCCGGCGGGAACGCTTCGAGCGCGAGCTCCTGTCGACGGTGACCGTGGCCCAGAACCGACTGCTGGACCAGATCGACGACGACCCGGTGACGGCCCGCGCCCAGTTCGGGCTCGGCCCCGACCCGCGGCCGATGCCCGGGCTCACCATCCCGGCCTGGCCGCCGCCCGCCTCGCCGCGCCCGCCCGAGCCACCGGACCCCCCGGCCCAGGCGGGCCCGCGACTGCCGCGCCCGGGGAACACTCCGGGGAACGGGGCCGCCCCCGGGGCACGGGCGGTCCTGCGAGAGGAGACCGTGCCCCCGGCCACCCGGGCGCCCAGTGAAGGAGAAGCGGACCGATGAGCCCCGAGCACGCCGCCCTCGCGGACCACGGGTCCGCCGCGCTGGCACCCCCCGAGACCGGCACCGTCGTCACCTTCTACTCGTTCAAGGGCGGCACCGGCCGCACCATGGCCCTCGCCAACCTGGGCTGGATCCTGGCCAGCCAGGGCCTGCGCGTCCTGGTGGTGGACTGGGACCTGGAGGCCCCGGGCCTGCACCGCTACTACCACCCGCTGCTGGTCGACCCCGAACTCCACGCCACCGACGGCCTGATCGACATGCTCCGGGCCTACGTCGACGAGGCGCTGCCCGGCCCCGACCGCCCCGGCCCCGGCCCGGACCCGCAGGACTGGCTGGCCGCCCCCGGCCGGCTGGAGCAGTACCTGTGCGGTCTGGCGCTCGACCTGCCGGACGGCGGCCGGCTCGACCTGATGCCGGCCGGCCGGCAGAACGCCGCCTACTCGGCCGCCGTCACCAGCTTCAACTGGCGCAGCTTCTACACCCGCGCCGACATCCGCGGCGCCGAGTTCCTCTGCGCGCTGCGCGAGCAGTGGACCAGCAGCTACGACTACGTGCTGATCGACAGCCGCACCGGTGTCAGCGACACCTCGGGCATCTGTACCGTGCTGATGCCCGACACCGTCGTGGACTGCTTCACCCTCGGCGCCCAGAGCATCCGCGGCGGCGTCGACGCGGCCCGCGCCATCGTCGACGCCGACGAGCGCGAGATCCGGGTGCTGCCCGTCCCGATGCGCGTCGAGGACGCCGAACGCGCCGGGCTCGCGGCCGGCCGCGACCTCGCCCACGACGCCTTCGCCCCGTACCTGGGCCGCTGGCTCGGCCCCGAGCACCGCGCCGCGTACTGGAGCGACGTCGAGGTGCCGTACAAGCCGTTCTACGCCTACGAGGAGGTGCCGGCCACCATCGTGGACCGGCCGCAGCAGGGCCGCACCCTGCTCGCCGCCTTCGAACGGCTCGCCGCCTGGCTCACCGACGGCCGGGTCCGCGAACTGCGGCCCGTCCCCGACGCGGCCCGCCGCCGGCTGTACGCGGCCTACCTGCGCAAGGGCCGCACCCGCTCCCGCCAGGTGTACGTCAGCTACGCCCCCAGGGACCGGGTCTGGGCCGAGTGGATCGCCGGGACCCTGCGCGGCTTCGGCTACCTGGCCACCCTGCACAGCGCCGCCGTGCCGCTCGACCCCGGTCCGCCGCAGGCCGCCGCGCTGCCCGAGGCCGCCGGGCCGCTGGACGGCGACGGCCGGCTGCTCGCCGTGCTCACCGGCGACTACGCCGCCCTGCCGCGGGCCCGGGAGATCTGGCGCCGGCTGACCACCCAGGACCCGGTGAGCGATGCCGGCGGCCTGCTGGCGGTGCGGGTCGGCGTGCCGGAGCCGGCGGAGCCGCCCCAGTTCGCCGGCCACCGGGCCCTGGAGCTGGCGACCGGCTCCGCCGAGCAGGCCGAGTCGCAGCTGTTCGAACTGATCGGCCCGCCGCCCGGTGCCGGGCGCTGGATGGACTCCGGCGAGTTCAGCGTCGCCCGCCTGCCGCGCTTTCCCGACAGCCGCCCCGCCATCCGGAAACTGCCGCCGCGACTGTCCACCTTCATCGGCCGGATGCGGCTGCTGGAGGCCGTCCGCGACGGCTTCACCGCCGGCGCCGACGGGGCGCCGGTCCAGGTGCTCTACGGCATCGGCGGGGTCGGCAAGTCGCAGGCCGCGATCGAGTACGCGCACCGCTTCGCGTCCGCCTACGACGTGCTCTGGTGGGTGCCCGCCCAGCAGCCCGCGGTGATCCCGCAGCGGCTCGCCGAACTCGCCCCCGGCCTCGGTCTGGAGACCGACGGCGACGTCACCCGCACCGCGCGCGCGGTGCTCAAGGCGCTCGGCAGCGGCCGGCCGTACCGCCGCTGGCTGCTGCTCTTCGACAACGCCGAGGACCCGGAGCTGCTGGACCCCTGGCTGCCCGCCGCCGGGCCGGACGGCCACGTCCTGGTCACCTCGCGCGACCGGCGCTGGGCCCGCCGGCCCGGGCGCACCGAGGTGGAGGTGTTCGACCGCGCGGAGAGCGTCGAACTCGTCCGGAACTCCAACACCGGCGTCGAACGGGCCGATGCCGAACGGATCGCCGAGCTGCTGGGCGACCTGCCGCTCGCCGTCGGCCAGGCCGCCGCCTGGCTCCAGGAGACGCCGATGCCGGCGGCCACGTACGCCGACCTGCTCGACGAGACGCTCACCGACATCCTCGACCGCTCGGCCCGTTCCGGGGCCGGCAGTGGTTCCGGCGCCGGTTCGGGTGTCGGTTCCGGCGTCCCGGGTGCCGGTTCCGGCAGCGGCCCGGGCAGCGGGCGGGCCGCCGAGGAGGGCCCCAACGCCACGGTCACCGAAGCCACCTGGCGGATCGTGGGATCCGACCTGCGGCTGATCAACCCCCCGGCCGCCCGGCTGCTGGAGATCTGCGGCTTCCTCGGCCCGGAGGCGATCCCGATCGGGCTGCTGTACAGCCCGCCGGTGATCGAGGCGATCGACCTGCCGGCCGGCGTCGGCGACCACCGGCTCGCCGTCGGCGACATCCTGCGCACCGTCAACCAGTTCAACCTGGCCCGCTACGACCAGGCCGCCGGGACGCTGGTGGTGCACCGGATCGTCCAGGCGCTGCTGCGCGAGCAGGTCGCGGCGGCCGACTGGGATCGGGTCCGCGGCGTGGCGCACCGGGCCCTCGCCCTCGCCGACCCCGGCGACCCGGACGCACCGCACCACTGGCCCCGGTACGCCGAACTGCTGCCCCACCTGCGCCCGTCCGGCGCGGAGGAGTCCACCGACCCGGCGGTCCGGCAGTGGATCGTCAACTCGGTCCGCTACCTGTGGCAGCGCAGCCTCCACGAGGCGGGCCGGGAGCTGGCCGAGTGGGTCCTCGCCCGCTGGCGCCAGGTCGGCCCGCTGGACACCGAGCGCGACGTCAGGGTGCAGCTGCTGCGCGTCCAGCTCGGCAACATCCAGCGGACCCTGGGGCTGGCCCGGGAGGCGTACGAGAACGACCGGGACGCCTTCGAGCGGCTGACCTCGCTGCGGGGCCGGGACCACCGGGACGTGTTCCCGGCCGCCACCAGCCTCGGCGCGGACCTCCGGCACCTCGGCCGCTACGCGGCGGCACGGGAGCTGGACGAGGAGACGCTGGCGGGCGCCCGCCGGGTGCTGGGCCACGACGACCGGCGCACGCTGATGGCGGAGAACAACCTGGCCATCTCGATCGCCCTGGCCGGGGACTTCATCGAGGCGGTGGCCATGCACGTGCGGCTGTATCCGCGGAAGCTGGAGGTGTTCGGCAAGCACAGCCCGTACACCCTCGGCGGGTCGGTCACCTACGGTCACGCGCTGTCCGAGGTGGGGCGTCTGAACGAGGCACTGCCCCGGCTGGACAAGGCCGTCCGCCGGAGCCGGGACGTGTTGGGGGAGGACCACGACGACACCCTGCGCGCCAGGCGGTACCGCAGTGCCACCCTGCGCCGGCTGGGCCGGCTCCCGGAGGCCCTGGTCGAGGCCGAGGACGTCCACCAGCGGTTGTGCGGACGCTACGGGGCGGACCACCCGGCGAGCGCGGCCGCCGCCGGGACGCTGTCGGCGGTGCTCGGCGTGCTCGGCGACGGCGAGCAGTCGGTCGAGCTCGCCGAGGACGCGCACCGGTACTACCGGGACCACCTCGCCGCGGGGCACCCGGCGGAGCTCATCGCGGCGGGCAACCTCGCGGTGGCCTTCCGCCGCTCCGGCCGGGTCGAGGAGGCCCGGCCGATCTCCGGCGAGGTCCTCGCCGGCCTGCGCGGGGTGCTCGGCGAGCACCATCCGTGGGTCGCCTTCGCCCGGCTCAACCGGGCGAACGACGTGGCCCGAACGGGTGCGTACGACGAGGCGCTCGCGCTGGCCGACGAGGCCGCCGTCCTGCTGGACGACCGCCTCGGCCCGGACCACCCGGACACGCTGGCGGCCTCGGCGAACCTCGCGCTGGCGCTCGCCGCCGTCGGCGAGCCGGGGCGGGCGGCGGAGCTGGGGGCGCGGACGCTGACCCGGGTCCGGGCGATCCTGCCCGAAGGGCACCCGCTCACCGAGGCCATCCGGGTGGGGGAGTGGCTGGACACCTTGATCGAGATGCCGCCGACGTGACGGCGGGCCGGGCCGGCGGGAGAGGGGAGTCGTCCGTGGAGCGGACCGCGGAGCCGGGTGCGGTGCCCGGGCCGGCTGTGTCCGGGGAGGCTGTGCCCGGGCAAGCGGGGCCGTGCGGCACCGGGGACCGCCCCGCCCTCGCCGACCTGGCCAGACTCGACGCGGGTGAGCTGGCCGGCCGGCTCGAACTGGCCCTGGCCGGTGCGGGGGTCCGACCGGTCTCTCCTTTCGACTCGGCTATTTGAAAAGATGATTAGCGGGCGTCCGGCCCTGGAAACGTGCCGACATGACGCCTCCTCCGCAGCCGCTCACGCAGGTCGTCCTGAAGGTCCACAGCCGGTGCGACCTCGCCTGCGACCACTGCTACGTCTACGAGCACGCCGACACCGGCTGGCGCTCCCGGCCGCGGGTGATCGGGGACGCGGTGCTGGCGGGGGCCGCCGAGCGGATCGGGGAGCACGCCGCCGCGCACGGGCTGACCGTCGTACGGGTCGTCCTGCACGGGGGTGAACCGCTGCTCGCCGGCCCGGCGGTGATCCGGCGGGCGGCGGAGCTGCTGCGGGCCGCGCTGCCCGAGGTCTGCGACCTGGACCTGCGGCTGCACACCAACGGAGTGCGGCTGGACCGGGAGCACTGCGAGCTGTTCGACGAACTCGGCATCCGGGTCGGCCTCTCGCTGGACGGCGACCGGACCGCCAACGACCGTCACCGCCGGTTCGCCGACGGCCGCTCCAGCCACTCGCGGGTGCTGCGGGCCGTCGGGCTGCTGCGCGAGCCCCGGTTCCGGCACCTGTACGCGGGGCTGCTCTGCACCGTCGACGTGGCGAACGACCCGGTGGCCGTCCACCGGGCGCTGGCCGAACTTGAGCCCCCGGCCGTGGACTTCCTGCTTCCGCACGCCACTTGGGAGCGGCCGCCGCGGCGCCCCGCCGGTGCGGGCGCGACGCCGTACGCCGACTGGCTGCTGGCCGTCCACGCGCGCTGGGAGGCGGACGGCCGCCCGTTCGCCGTCCGGACCTTCGACTCGGTGCACCGCACCCTGTCGGGGCTGCCCGGCCTGAGCGAGGCGCTCGGGCTGGAGCCGGTCGACCTGGTGGTGGTGGAGACGGACGGGACGTACGAGCAGGCGGACAGCCTGCGGACGGCGTACGACGGCGCGCCCGCCACCGGGATGGACGTCTTCCGGCACAGCCTCGACGACGTCGCCCGGCATCCGGGGACGGCCGCCCGGCAGTCGGGCCTGGCCGGGCTGAACGCCACCTGCCGGGCCTGCCCGGTGGTGCGCTCCTGCGGCGGGGGGCTGTACGCGCACCGCTACCGGGACGGCTCCTTCGACCACCCCTCGGTGTACTGCGCGGACCTGCGGGCGCTGATCGACGGCCTGGCCGACCGCGCCGGGGGCGTGCGGCGCCCCGCTCCACCGGTGAACGTCGCCGGGCCCGAGCTCACCGATGAGCAGCTCGGCGAGCTGGCTGCCGGATTGGGTGGGCCGGATACCGTCCGCGCGCTGGCCCGCTCCCAACTCGCCCTCACCCGGGCGATGCTGGCCGCCGTGCACGGCTCCTCCGGGTTGGCCCGCTCGGCGGCCTGGGAACTGCTCACCGAGCTCGACGCCGCCGAACCCGCCGCCGTGGACACGGTGCTGGCCCACCCGTACGTCCGAGCCTGGGCCGCGCGACGGCTGGCCGGCGACCCGGGTGCCGGTCTCGGCCCGCTCGCCGAACTGGCCGCCTCGGCCGCGGTGTTGGCGGGTCGCGGGGACGCGGTGGCGGTGCCGGTCCAGGACGGTGTCCTCCACCTTCCGACCCTCGGCCGCTCGGTGCTCGGCGTGGGTGTCCGGGAGGTGCGGGTCACCGGCGGGCGGACGGGCTGGACGGCGCGCGCGGACGACGGCACGCTCACCGGTCCGGGTGATCCGCGCTGGCAGCCGGTCCGCCGGATCGGGCTGACCGGCGGCCGGACGCTCGCCCTGGAGGACGTGGACCCGCAGCGGGCCGTCCACCGCTGGCCGCTGGCGGACCGGCTGGACGACGCCGAGTACGCCCGCTGGACGAGGGACTTGACCGATGCCGCCGACCTGCTGGACCGCGACCTGCCCGAGTACGCGGCCGGCCTCTGGGCGGGCCTGAGCACCGTCACCCCACTGCGGCCGAGGCCGGACAGGCACGACGTCAGCTCGGCGGCCCGGCAGGCCTTCGGCGCGGTCGGCATCGCCCGCCCGCGAACGGCGCCGACGCTGGCGCTGCTGCTGGCCCATGAGTTCCAGCACGTGAAGCTGGGGGCGGTGCTCGACCGCTGGGAGCTGTACGACCGCGCCGACACCCGCTTGTTTGAGCCCTTCAACCTCTCCCCGCGCCCGATCGGCTCCCTCTTCCAGGCGGTCTACGCCCATCTCGCGGTCACCGCCTTCTGGGGCACCCGCGCCCGCACGGACCCGTCCGCGCAGCCCCGCTTCACCCACTGGCGCGCCCTCACCGACGAGGCAGTGGACCTGCTCGCCACCAGCGGCGCGCTGACCCCACTCGGCCACCGCTTCGCCACCGGAGCGAGGCACTCGGTGGACGCCTGGCTCAGGATCACGGCCTGAGCCCCCGGGTTGGTCGACCAGGAACAAGGCCAAGTAGCGCCGGCCGGTCCCGCACCGCGAACCCGGCCTCTACCTGTCCAACGTCAGCACGCTCGACTCGACGCGGGGCATCGTCCAGGATTTCCGGTAGCAAGGCGACGTTCACCGGCTGCGACCTCGGCCGGGCCGTTGTAGAGGCCTGCGCCCTGCGGTCGGCCGAGTTCGGCCGAGGGAAGTACCAGGACCTCGATCTGCGCGGAAACGATCTGAGCACCATCCGGGGCGTCGGAAACCTGGGCAAGGTCATCATCGACCGGACCCAGCAGGCCCAATTCGCCGAAGCCCTGGTCGCCGAGCCGGACGTGACATCCTCGACGACCGGCGGTGAGACCGTCTGACCGGGCCCCACCTGCCGTTGGTGTTCCGGGCTGCTCCCGCGCGTCGCGGGAGCAGCCCGGAGGCGCCTGTGGTCAGTGGGCGAGGTGATCGAACTCCCCGGCCTTTCCGAGGACCCCACCGCACTCGCACTACCTCAGCGTGCGATCAGCTCGCGAACCGCGTCGCTCACCGGGGGCAGCTCACTGGGGAGCGCCCATTGGTGGGCGTCGTGTTCGGTGAGGACGACCGGTTCGGTCTTCTCCACGGTGACGGCGAAGTTGAACTGGCGGGTCGTGCCGCCGCGGCTGTTCTGGTAGTCGAAGTGGCCGATGTAGCCGGTGACCTCCCTGATGGCCAGCCCGGTTTCCTCGACGGTCTCGCGGTACAGGGCATCGAGGATGGTCTCTCCCTTCTCCAACTCGACCGTCCCGGAGGGAATTTCCCACAGCCCGCCCATGTAGTCGTCGGGGTTGCGCCGTACGAGCAGGACCCGGCCGTCGTGGTTGATCACGGCCGCGGCGACGAAGCCGGTGATGCCGGCAGCGTTGGCGTCGGCCGCCAGATCGGCCACGAACTCGGGGGAGGTGACAGTCACCGCAGCTCCTTGTGATGGTCGCTGATCTTGATGGCCGCGCGAACGTACTGCGCGGCCAGTTCGAGATCCTCCTCACGATGCCAGACCGGGAGCTTGATCGTGTGGGCGTGGGCGTGCTCGGCGATGGGGAAGTCCCCCGGCCTGTATCGACGGTGGGAGTGCGGGTGGCCGGGGAAGAGCGAGTCGGGGTGCTGGTACAGCGGGAGCTGATTCATGGGGCAGGTGGAGCCGGGCCGGTCGAACTCGGCGGCGCCCTCGGCGATCAGCGCCTGGTGGAAGCGCTCGATCGACAGACCGCCGAGTGCCTCGGGCCGGTAGATGAGCGTCAATCCGTACCAGGACGGGATCACCCCATCGGGCATCTCGGTGACCTCCAGGCCGGGTATCCCGGCGAGTTGGCCGGTGAGATAGCGGGCGATCTCCGCGCGGCCGGCGAGGTAGCCGTCGAGGCGGGCGAGCTGGTCGTAGGCGATGGCGGCGGCGAGGGGGTGGATGCGGAGCTTGAGGCCGGCCCCGGTGGCCGCGTACCGCGCGAGCGGATGGCCTTCCGGGATCTCGCTCTTGGCCCGCTTGTTGTAGTGCGCCAGCGTGATGACGCGGTGGTAGGTGTCGTCGTCGTCCGTGAGGACGAAGCCACCCTCGCCGCCGGACAGCGGCTTGGGGCCGTTGAGGGAGAAGGCCGAGGCGAGGCCGAACGTGCCGACCTTCTCCCCGGCGATGCTCGCACCATGCGCGTGGGAACCGTCCTCCAGCACTGCCAGGTTGTGGGCACTGGCGACGGCGACGATGTTGGTCATGTCGGCGGGCTTGCCCCACAGGTGGGTGACCATCACCGCCTGGGTCCGGGACGTGATCAGCTCGTTGATCCGGTTCGGGTCGATGTTGCCGTCCGGCCGGGTCTCGCACAGCACCGGCACCGCGCGCAGGTGGAACAGCGGGGAGGCGGTGGCGTGGAAGGTCCAGGCGGGGACGATGACTTCGTCGCCGGGCTTGATGCGGGCGGCCCAGTAGGTGGCGTGCAGGGCGGCGGTGCCGGAACTGGTGGTGATCGCGTGCCGGACGCCGAAGTAGTCCTGCAGGCCGTCCTCCAGTTCGGCGACGATGCCGGACCGCCCGGGAATGGAGATCGACTCCTCCAGTTGGGCGGCGACTTTCGTGCGGGTGGTGTCGTCGATCGGCGGCCAGGCGAAGTGCGGGCCGGTGGTGGTGACGGCGGGCTTGCCGCCGAGCAGGGCGAGGGGGCTGGTCACAGCAGCTCCTTCGGGTCGATGTAGCGCCCCGCTGCCTTGGACCGGTAGCAGGAGGCGATGAACGCGGCGTGTGCGAGGTGCTGGTCGGGGCCAGAGGCATTGGGCCGCTCGCCGTCCAGGACCCGGCAGAAGTACTCGATCTGCGCGGTCGCGGCCGAGGCCGGGGCGTGGGGGCGGGTCAGCTCTTCCACTACGGCGCCGTGCAGGTCGAATCGCTGGACCTGGCCCTTGGTCAGCAGCACCGAGCCGCGGGTACCGACGACGTGCAGGCGCTCGGTCTTGGGGGCCACCCACCTGGACAGCAGCACCGAGCCGTACAGGTCGGAGTCGTAGCCGAGCTGGATGACGGCGGTGTCCTCCGCGTCGTAGCCGCCGCCGGGGACGGCGGTGGTGGAGAACTCGGCGATGACCCGGCTGGGCAGGCCGAAGTACCACAGCAGCAGGTCGATGAGGTGGTAGCCCATGTCGATGATGCAGCCACCCCCGGCCTGGCGGACGTCTCCACGCCAGCCGCCGCCGGGGTCGTCGGTGTGGAAGGTGTACTGGCCGTCGATGAGGAACGGGGTGCCGATCTGGTCCAGCAGCCCGGCGACGCTGGTGTAGATCGGGTTGAAACGCCGCTGCAGGGCGACCATCAGCTCGACCTGCCCGGCCCGGCAGATCTCGGCAAGGTCCCGGGCCTCCGGCACGGATGTGGCGAACGGCTTTTCCTTGAGGACGTGGACGCCTCGGGCGGCGCACTCCTGGACGACCTCGCGGCCGGCGTGGTGCGGGACGGCGACGACCACGAAGTCCGGGGCCGCTGCGTCCAGGAGTTCAGCGGCGTGGGCGAATCCGGGGACTTGGAGGGCGCCCTGCCGCTGCCGCAGGGTGGCGGGGTCGCTGTCGCAGACGGCGACCAGTTCGGCCCGGGTGGAGGCGAGCAGGCCGGGCAGGTGGTCTCCGATCGCCTGGTGGCCGAGGCCGATGATCGCAGCGCGCCGTTTCATGCGTGGACTCCTTCCGTTTCGTGAAGGAACTTCTCGGTACACGACGAGTAGAGCCCAACTCACGGTCACCAACCAGGCATTGTCCGTAGTCCCGGGGTGGTCCCGCCTGTACGCGCAGTACGCTCGCGGTCACCGTCGATGATGGGATCTGCCCCGTGGACGACCAGATCCGGCACCCCCTCGCGTACGCCCGCGCGCTTCGCGGCTGGTCCCAGACCGACCTCGCGGCCCGCATCCACCAGGCCGCCAGGCACAGGCCCGAGGGCCTGCGCTCCGGCACCGACAAGGCTGCCGTCAGCAAGTGGGAAAACTGGCGAAAGACGCCCAGCATTGAGTCCCAGCTCCTGATCGCCGAAGCCTTCGACGTCCCGATCTCCGACTTGGAGACCTTCGAGTGGCCGCACTGGCTGCCCGGCCAGGAGCAGCCGCTTCCGCTCGGGTCGGCGTTCACCGTCCACGCACTTCGAGACGCACAGAGAGCCGCCATGGACCACCGCCGTCGCACCTTCATGACCTTCAGCGCGCTCGCGCTGGCCGGGCTCGCCACCCAGTGGGCCGCCCTCGAACCCGACCGGCTCACCACCGCACTGAACGGCAAGCACGTCGACGGCGAACTGGTCGACTGGCTGGAGGACACCAGCGCCGAGCTGACTGCCCTGCCCACCGAACAACGCCAGCACACCGCCAAGCTGATGGACGCCCAACTGGACACTGTCACCGACCTGCTGGAACACGGCCGCTACACCGAACCCATCGGCCGGCGACTCCACCTGCTGGCCGCCTCCCTGGCCAGCACCTGCGGCTGGCACCGCTTCGACCAGGGTGAGCACTTCGCGGCGGGCAAGCTCTGGAACGCGGCTCTGGCCAACGCGCACGTCGCTCGTGACCGGGACCTCGGCGCCGGCATCCTCTCCGACTTCGCCTACCAGTCGATCTGGCGCACCCAGCCCGGCGCCGCCGTCGAACCACTCAGCCAGGCCCTCATCCACACCCGGCATCCCACCGCCCGTTCCCTTCTCCATCTCCGTCGGGCTCGCGCGCACGCCGCTCTCGGAGCCGCCTCCGACTGCCACCGTGACCTGGCCGCTGCCGAGGCCGCCCTGCTGACCGACAGCCCCGACCAGGCTCCGGCTTGGTGCCGGTGGATGAGCACCGCGGACCTGGCCGTCGACTCCGGTCAGTGCATGCTCGACCTCGGCCGCATCGGCGAAGCCCACGCACGGATCGACGAGGGCATGAGCCTGCTACCGCGCTCCCGCGACAAGACGCGTGGAATCTTCATGACTTATGAGGCCCGCAGCCTCCTCCGGGCCCGCGACGTGGAACAGGCCCTCGCGGTGACGAACCAGTCCCTCGACCTCGCGACCCGCATCGGCGCCGAACGGTGCGTCACCCTGGTGCGCGAACTCGCCCCGGCGTTCAAGCCATACCGCCAGGTCGACGGCGTGGCGGACCTGGTGGACCGTCTCAGGGCAAGCTGACGTTGCGGATTCGAAGCCGACACCTTGTGGAGGGTCAGGTGGGCTTCCGGGCTGCTCCCGCGCGTCGCGGGAGCAGCCCGGGGGAGTTGGGGGTCAGTGGGTGAGGTGGTCGAACTCGCCGGCCTTGGCGCTCTGGAGCCAGGCGGCGAGGTTGGCCTTGGTGATCGTTATGACGGCGGCGGGGTCGTCGGACTCGCGGATGTGGATGGCGTTTCCGGCGGATGCGATCTCGACACACTCGGCGGCGTCCCCGCTGAACGTCGACTTCTGCCAGTTGAACTGCTCCATGGCTACCTCCCCAGGAGTTTGTAACGGACGTGCTGGATCATGCCCCACGAGTCTCGAAAGGCAGGCGATGGCCCGTCCACACTGGCATTCAGGGGCGGGAGCGCCATGCCCTTGAGGCGGTCGAACTTCCGTCGGAACGCGGCCACTCCCTCAGGATCTCCGACGAACGTCGGGCCATGTGGGTTCTCCAGCAGAACAGTGTCCAAGCGAGTGTGTGCCCCGTGCATCAGCAGGAACGCTGTGTCGGTCGACGCGTAGACCGTGGAGTCGAACGGGAGGATCTGGATCGTCACATGAGGCAGGCGAGCCATCTCGATGAGGTGGTTCAACTGCTCCCGCATGACGGCCGGACCGCCGTACATCATGTGCAGGGCGGCTTCGTGGATCACGGCGTGGAAGGGCGAGGAGCTCTCGGCCGTGATCATCTGCTGGCGACGAAGCCTGAACTCGACCTTCTTCTCGGCGTACTCGTGGATCACCTCGATGTACGCCTTCGTCTGCAGGAAGCCGGGGATCAGATGGGTCTGGTAGTTGATGAACGACGTGGACGTCGCCTCGAACTCGGCCAGATCGAGAGCTTCAGGCACAACGTGGGGCCGGTACTCGGTCCACCAGCCCTTGCCGTTGCTCTTGCACATGGCGATGAGGCCGGCCCGGTACTCGGGGTCATGGGCGCCGCAGGTGTCGAGCCAGAGGTCGAGTCGCTCAAGATTGAGGCCGAGTCGGCCAGCCTCGGTGTGGCTGACAGCGGGGCTCTTCATTCCGAGTACGTCGCCGATCTCGGCGGAGGACAAGCCTGCGGAGTTGCGCAGACGTCTCAGCTCATCGCCGAATCGACGCTGCCGTTCGCTGATGTCGGTCCTGAACCCCACGTACGTGCCTCCCTGTATGGACGAGTCGAAGCCTACTGACAGTATGGGGGTGGACACAGAGGGTGTTGCACAATTGAGGAGCGTTCCCCTAAAGTTGCTACCGACCGCTCGCCGAACGGTTTGTCAGTAATGCTCATCCTTGCGGCAGTTGGTACCGGCTGCCCGGGCACCGAAGAGCACTCGCATGCGGCGCCTCCAGTCCCGCTACGGGCTTGTTCACGGCGACAGACCCCAAGGTGTGCCCCCTCTACACCGCAGGGAGATTCCCCGTGTGTACCCCCAACCTCAACTCCCCCACCCTCACCCTCGCCCGGCAGTCGTTGCGCGACGCGATGGCGCGCGCCGGGTGGGAGGACGACCGCATCTTCGACGCGGAGCTCGCGCTCGCCGAGCTGATCGTCAACGCCTGGCGGCACGGCCTCACGGTTGCGCCCGTCGTCCTGGTCGTCATCGTCGACAACACCGTCCGCGTCTCGGTCGGTGATGAGAGCCACGACCTCCCCGACCAGCGGGGACCCCTCGAACTCGCCGAGTGCGGGCGGGGCCTCCAGCTCGTCGAAGGGCTCACCCACCGCTGGGGCGCGGACCCCCAAAAGAGGGGCAAGCTCGTCTGGTTCGAGCTGGACTCGGCCACGTGACGATCTTCTTCGGCCTCCTCGTCCTCGTCTCCGCATGCTTTGGAGCGGTTGGCGAGGTGCTGACGAGGTCACTACGGGACCGTGTCGACGAGGCCGGGCGAAAGCAGGTGCCATAGATGGCACCCGCCCCCTCGCCCTGCCCTGGCGAGGGGGCGGAGCGTACCCTCAAACCTCATGAACGAGCAGCCCCCGGTCCTGGTCACCCGCCGTCTCGCACCCGGTGTCGTCGAACGGCTCACCGCGAACCTCCCGGCCACCGTGCACGACTCGGACCTGCCGATGGCGCGCGCCGACCTCCTCGCCGCTGTCCGCGGTCGGCGGGCGCTGATCACCACGCTGGACGACCGGGTGGACGCCGAACTCCTCGACGCGGCGGGGCCCGGTCTCAGGGTGGTGGCCAACCACGCGGTCGGGTACCACAACGTCGACCTCGCCGCCTGCGCCGAGCGCGGCATTCCGGTCACCAACACCCCCGGCGTGCTGACCGCCGCCACCGCCGACATGGCCTGGGCCCTGCTCCTGGCCGCCACCCGCCGCCTCGGCGAGGGCGAGCGCCTGCTGCGCTCCGGCGAGGCCTGGGCCTGGGCGCCGAACTTCCTGCTCGGCCTCGAACTGACCGGCACCCGGCTGGGCGTGCTCGGCATGGGCCGGATCGGCCGGGCGGTGGCCCGCCGTGCGCGCGGCTTCGACATGCCGGTCAGCTACCACAACCGCAACCCGCTGCCGCCCGAGCAGGCCGAGGGCGCCGAGTGGCTGCCGCTGGAGCAGTTGCTCTCCACCTCCACTGTCCTCGTCGTCACCTGCCCGCTCAGCGACGCCACCCGCCACCTGCTGGACGCCCGCCGGCTCGCCCTGCTGCCGCGCGGTGCGGTGGTGGTCTCGATGACCGCCGGCGTCGTCGACGAGGATGCGCTGGCCGCCGCCCTGGAGTCCGGTGCGCTGTTCGCCGCCGCCGTCGACAACTTCGAGCACGAGCCGGCCGTTCCCTCCGCCCTGCTCGCCCAGGACCGCGCCGTCCTCGCGCCGCACCTCGGCAGCGCCACCGTCCGCACCCGCCAGGCCATGGGCGACCTCGCCGTCGACAACGTCCTCGCCGTCCTCGACGGCAAGGAGCCGGTGACGCCGGTCGGCCGCTGAGGCATGGACCCTGGCGCAGGAAGTCGGACCCGCCGACTTCCTGCGCCGGAGGCAGGCGTGCGGTTACGGCCCGGTGAGGTGGTTGGTGGTGGCGATCCGCATGCCGGCGAAGATGGGCGGGCCGGCGTCCATGTCGCCGCTGTTGTTCGGCGGGGTGTCGAACTGCTTGATGACGCCCTTGCTGAAGATCAGGCACACGCTGGAGCCGCCGTAGCTGAACCGCCCGATCTCCTCTCCCTTCGCGAGCCGTTGGCCCTTGGTGATCGGCTTGCCGGCGGCGTCGAGGAAGGCGACCGAGGAGATCTCGGTGATGCCGATGGGCAGGAAGCCGACCAGCATCCTCCTCCCGTCGTCGAGGCGGAAGTCGCTCTCGACGAGGAGCAGTCCGCGGGTGTTCACCGACGCCTGGTAGCACTGGGACTGGGTGCCCGCGCTCGGGTCCATGCCCGCCGACCGCAGCTCGCTGAACATCAGGCCGGGAATGACCCGCGGCGCCTCGACGACGGTGCCGGCGATCGGGGTCCACCAGCGGTGGTAGTCGGCGCCGGACAGGAACGACTGGTACACGTGCCCGCCGACGAACCGCTGCACGTAGTCGCCGGGTTTCCAGTCGGGGTCGCTGGGATCGGTGAGCATGTCCGTGAGCGAGTAGGGCTGGCCCTTCAGGTAGTACTCGTCGGATGCCTGCGTCACCTGCGCCCACCGGACGACGGTCCCGTCGTTGGACGAGACGATCACCTGCGGGTCGGTGGGGCCACTGACCGGACGGAACTGCTCGCGCTTGATCTGCCGGTGGAAGAAGGCGTTGAAGGAGGAGGGGGTCGGCGTGATATCGAACTCGTACAGCTTGAGCTGCTCGTAGGCGGGCTGGGACAGCCAGCCGTCGGGCAGCTTGTCGTTGAGGTACTCGGCGCTCTTCTCCGAGTTCAGGAAGTCGTACCAGGCCTGGAGGATCTTCCTGAGCGCGTTGTTGAACTCCTGGTCCCGGAAGGCGTCCCAGCCCCACTCGGTGAACATCATGTACACGAACAGGGTCGACAGCGGGAAGAAGTTCCGCTTGGCGGGGTCCCAGTTGTAGGCGACCGGGCTGGTGACGATGTGGGCGAGCCGGTCGAGCAGGTCCTTGATCTCCTTGATGCCGTGCTGATGCTCCTCCGGTACGTCGGAGATCATTCCGTTCACGAGTTTGCGCAGCGGCTCGTCCGTCTTGAGCAGGTCGTCGAGGGCTTTGACGGACGGCGGCCAGTCCTTCGGATCCAGGCCGATGTCCTCGATCGTCCGGGTGAGCTCCTCGTGCCACTCGTCCACGGCGCCGCGACGTCGGGGGAGATAGCCGGCGGCGACCCCGTGCAGCGCTTGGTAGCGCCGGTCGAACTCCCCTTCCCGTTGCCGTGCCTCGGCCGGGGCGGTCTGGGTCTCGCTGGTGGTCACAGCAGTCACATCCTTGCTTACGCGGTGAGACGGCTACTGCTTCCAGGCCACGTCGCCCGCCCTTCGCCCCGCAACTCGGTTGGGCCGAACGGGTGAACATTCCCCCCGCGCTACTCGCGCTCGGCGGAGCTGTTGACCTCGCGACGGGCCTGCCAGGTGGTGTGCTCGCGGGAGACGGCGTCCTCGGCGTCGCGGGACAGCCGGGCCCAGACTTCCTCGGCGTCGGGGGAACCGACGTCCAGCCGGGCGAGCTGGGCGCGTATCTGGGCCAGCTCGTCGGCGGCCAGTCCGTAGGCGGCGGCCAGCGGGCGGTACTGGCGCAGCTGGGCCCAGGCGGTGACGGACGCGGCCACGGCGGAGACCGCGCCGAGCGCGTCGAAGGAGAACTCGCCCATCGCCCGCATCACCGCGAGCACCAGGCCGAGCAGCGGCAGCCCCACCCCCGCCACCCCGGTCCAGAAGCCGGCGCGGGCGCAGTAGCGGGCCTTGGACCGGTACCAGTCGTGCTGGACCTGGATGCGTTCGCGCAGGTAGACGTCCCGGCGGACGGCCAGCGGCTGCTCGCGCAGACCGCGCATCGCCGCCGTGACCTGGCTCTCGGCGGGCCGGCCGGCCAGCCCGGGGCCGACCGCGCGGCTGCCCCGGAAGGCGTGCAGCACCCGGCCGAGCTGGAGGCCGTACAGGCCCTCGGCGTCCGGCAGCGGGCGCGGGGGCGGCTGGACGGCGTCGGCGCGGACGGCGAACTTCCAGGCGAGCGTCTTCACCGACTCGGCGGCGGCCCGGCCCTCGTACCAGAGGCCCTGGGGGTTCTGCCGGCTGGTCACGGCGGAGAGGCCGATCGCGCCGAGGTAGGCGACGGCGGCGAGCCAGGCCCACGGCGTGCCGTCGGCGGAGCCGGCCGTGGCGGCCACGACCAGCAGCACCAGCTCGGTGGCGGACAGCCGGACCGCCCGGTGCTGCCCCTGCTGGGAGGCCGAGTCGGCCGCCCAGAAGAGCTCCGGCATCAGCTCCTGCTCCCGCACCCGGTCCATTCCGCCCGCGCCCGCGCCCGACGTCATCCCATCCCCCACTCGCCGCTCCTCCGCCCGGCATTACCTGCCCCGGCGGGAGGCCCGGTACGCCTCGGGAGGGGTGGTCCGGGTGGGGCCGCAGTGGTGGAACGGGCCCTGTGGTGCGGGCGGACGGGCCCGCCGTGGGCGGGGTTGTCCACGGCGGGCGGTCGGCCGGTCGGCCGGTCGGCGTAGGCGACCCGGCGCCGACGGCCGACCAGCCGTACGACAAACGGACCGGTGCGATCAGAAGGTGTAGAAGATCCGCTCCGCGTTGTCGGACATCTGCTTGGCGTTCCACTCGGTGCCGCCGGGCACGTTGCCGGAGCGGAACAGCGGCGGGGTGGGGCCGGTGCCGGCGAGTGCGGCGTCGGCGAGCCGCTCCACCGCGGTGGCGACCACGGCCTGCATCAGCGCGCTGGTGACGATGGTGGAGACGGGGCCGAAGGTGGTCTCGGCTCCGGGGTGGGTCAGCTCGCCGTCACCGACCGCGATCTTGTTGTCCAGGACGACGTCGCAGTGGTCCTTGAGATACGTGCCGGAGGGGTGGCCGGAGCTGACCTCGCCGGGGTAGGCGAGCGAGGTCAGCCCGATCACCTTCAGGCCCCGGTCGCGGGCGTGCTGGGCCAGCTCGACCGGCATCACCTGGCGGCCGGAGAGCGAGATCACGAACAGCAGGTCGCCGCTGGTGGCGGGGGTGAGGTCCAGGGTGGTGGTGGCCAGGCCGGAGACCCGCTCCAGGGCACTGGACAGCGGCGCCGGCATCACCGTGACCCCGGCCATCCCGGGGACCTCCAGCAGGTTGATCGGGACCAGCCCGCCGGCCCGGTAGACCACGTCCTGGGCGGCCAGCGAGGAGTGGCCGGCGCCGAAGGTGAAGACCCTGCGCCCCTCGGTGATCGCGTCGGCCAGCAGGGCGGCGGCCGCCTCGATGTTCTCCGCCTCCTCCTCGCGGACCCGCCGGAGGTGGGCGATCGCGGCGTCGAAGTACCGGCCGACCAGCTCGCTCATCTGCTGCCTTCGCTCTCTGCCGGTGGGGGATCCGGCCGGGTGGGGGGCGGTCCGTGATGGTCCGGACCGCGGGGGAGAAAGCTATGGCGAGCACCGTGCTGCCTCACCGGTGCCGCTGTCAACAGGCACGGAATGCGGCCCCCCGCACCCCGGGACGGGCCCGGCAGTCGGTGCGGTAGGTCAGAATTGGCGATGAGGACACCGAGGAACGGAGCCAGCGGCGATGTCTGGGCTGATCGACACCACTGAGATGTACCTTCGCACCATCCTGGAGCTGGAGGAGGAGGGCATCACCCCGATGCGCGCCCGGATCGCCGAGCGCCTGGAGCAGAGCGGCCCCACGGTCAGCCAGACGGTCGGCCGGATGGAACGCGACGGACTGCTGCGCGTCGCGGGTGACCGGCACCTGGAGCTGACCGAGGAGGGGCGCCGGCTCGCGGTGCGGGTGATGCGCAAGCACCGCATCGCCGAGTGCCTGCTGGTCGACGTGATCGGCCTGGAGTGGGAGCAGGTGCACGAGGAGGCCTGCCGCTGGGAACACGTGATGAGCGAGACGGTCGAGCGCAAGGTGCTCGCCATGCTCGGCCACCCCACCCAGTCGCCGTACGGCAACCCGATCCCGGGGCTGGACGAGCTGGGCGACGCCAAGGCCGAGGGCGAGGGCTTCGACGCCGGGCTCGTCCCGCTGGACTCCGTGGCGCCGGGCGCCGACGGCGCCGACGTGGTGGTCCGCCGGATCGGCGAGCCGATCCAGACCGACGGCGACCTCATGCGCACGCTGCGCCGGGCCGGGGTCCGTCCGGGGTCGACGGTGCGGGTGAGCGCCGGGGTCGGCGGGGTGCTGGTGGGCACCGGCGACAACGCCGCCGAGCTGGGCAAGGAGATCGCCGCGCACGTCTTCGTCGCGCAGGCCTGACCGTACGGGCGGCGGCGGGACGGCGCGGCCGTCGCCGCGGGCGGCCGAACGAGAACGACCGGGCAACGCCGAACGGGGCCGGGCGCTCCCCGCGCTCCCGGCCCCGTTCGGCCCTCCCCGTCCCCACCCGTTTCCGTGGCACCGGCCTCCCCGAACCCGGCCGGTGCCACGGCCCCGCCCTGCCCCTCCCGTTTCCCTCCCGTCCCCTCCGGTCTCCCCTCCGTCCCTCCCGTCCGCCTCGCCCGGCTTCCCCGACCGAGCGCCCCGTCCGGCGGCCCCTCACGTTGGAAGTTCTCCCACTCGGACGATCAAGGCAATCCTTGAGTGCTGTCACTCGTACGAGGGGCTTTCCTCCCTGATCAGCGGGTACACCGAAGCCTTATCCGCACATGCGTATGACGGGCCCCGACTCCGGTGGGAGACAAGGCCCGTCACTTGTGCGCGGGGTCTCGCGCGTCGCGCGCCCTCACCCGATCGGCGCAGGGGCGGCAGTTCGGGAGGCGGTCAGTCCACCGCCGCCGGGAGGGCCGGCCGCGCGGCGGCGGGGGCCCGGGGGAAGTCGGCGATGGCGTCCACGGGGTACTCAACTACCGTGCGTGAGACGAGTTACGGGGGGATCCCGGTCGCTGCGCCATGCGGGGGCTCTTCACCCGAACCGGTGAGGCGGACCGTGCGGGAGCGCGCCGGGGGGAGGCGGGGTGGGCGCAGTGGGGGCGCACAGGAGCATTCTCCCGGGCGCGCGGGGGGTGGGGATCGTCACCGTGGGTATCCCGGTGGCGTTGCTGATCGCTAACCTTGTGTCAGTTTCCTTGAACGGTCGGACAGTCGGCAACTCGGCAACCGAGATCAGCAGAAAGCGTCGCCCGCCGGCCGGGACCGGAGGGTGTGGGGAGGCGAAGCCAATGGCCGCGAGACCACTTGTCGCACGACAGCCCAACGAGCGTCTCCAGCAGCTGATCCAGGAGGCCAGCTGCTCCAACGCCGGTCTGGCACGGAGAGTCAACCTCTGCGGTGCCGAGCACGGTCTTGACCTGCGGTACGACAAGACCTCCGTCGCGCGCTGGCTCCGCGGCCAGCAGCCGCGCGGGCAGGCCCCGGCGGTGATCGCCGAGGCGCTCGGCCGCAAGCTGGGGCGCAGCGTGTCGGTCGAGGAGATCGGCATGGCCGACGGCAAGAACCTCAGCTCCGGCATCGGTCTGCAGTTCGCGCCGACGCTGGGCGCCGCACTGGAGCAGGTGTGCGAGCTGTGGCGCAGCGACGTCGGCCGCCGGGACTTCCTGACCGGGGCGACGGTGGCGGCCTCCGCCCTGGTGGAGCCCAGCCGGGACTGGCTGATCACCCCGCCCGACCCGGTGGTGGCCCGCACCGGCGGCACCAGGGTCGGTCCGACGGACGTGGCGGCCGTCAAGGCGACCACCGCGATGCTGGTCGACCTGGACCACCGCTTCGGCAGCGGGCACGTGCGCCCGGTGGTGGTGCACTACCTCAACAGCGTGGTCTCCGGGCTGCTCGGCGGCTCCTACCGGGACGAGACCGGCCGCCAACTGTTCGCGGCCGTCGCGCGGTTGACCGAGCTGGCGGGCTACATGGCGGTGGACACCGGCCAGCCGGGCCTGGCCCAGCGGTACTACATCCAGGCGCTGCGGCTGGCCCAGGCCGCCGACGACCGGGGCTACGGCGGCTACGTGCTGGCGGCCTCGATGAGCCACCTGGCGGCGACCCTGGGCAACCCGCGGGAGATCGCCCAGCTCGCCCGGGCCGCCCAGGAGGGCGCCCGGACGGTGGCCACCCCGACCGCGATGGCGATGTTCTACGCGGCCGAGGCGCGCGGGCACGCCCTGCTCGGCGACGCCAAGGCCTGCGAGGCGGTGGCCGCCAAGGCGCTGGAGATGATGGAGAAGCGCCGCCCGGAGGACGACCCGGACTGGATCGTGCACTTCGACGACGCCTACCTCGCCGACGAACTGGCCCACTGCCACCGGGACCTCGAACAGGCCGGCCCGGCCGAGCACTACGCCCGCCGGGCGCTCGACCTGCACCCGCCGACCCGGGTGCGGCGCCGCGCGGTGGACCTCGTGCTGCTGGCGACGGCGCAGCTCCAGCAGCGGGACGTCGAGCGGGCCTGCGAGACGGGCGCCCAGGCGGTCCGGCTGCTGAGCGGGCTGCGATCCAACCGGGGCGTGGAGTACCTGGACGAGTTCCGGCGCCGTCTGGAGCCCTACCGCGAGCAGCGGGTGGTGCGCGAGTTCCAGGCCCGGGCCGAGGCGGAGGCCGCCTGATCCGGGGGCCGTCAAGGAGGACGGCGGGGAGCGTGCAGGGTCGGTGAGGGATGGACCGCCCACGTGGTCGGCCGGTTCCGTGAACCGGTAGCGTGGGCGCGACGTCCAAGGAACTGTGATGCCCCCAAGAACCGACGAGATGTGGTCCGCCGTCAGCGCGCGGTCGTGCACAGGTGAGGAATCGCGTTGAGCCAGCGCCGCTCGTACCCCAACTCGGGTGACTTCAACCTGGACGACCTGTTCCGGCCGGAGCCCGGTCAGCAGCCCGCGCAGCAGCCGGGTCCGCCACAGGGCCCGCAGCCGGGGCAGCAGTCGGGGCAGCAGTCGGGGCAGCAGCCCGGCCCGCCGTCGCCGGGGCAGCCGTACGGGCCGCCGCAGGGACAGCACCCCGGCCAGCCGGCGCAGGGACAGCCGTACGGGCCGTACCCGGGGCAGCCGGCTGGGCAGCCGGAGTACCTCGGCGACAGCGCGCTGCCGACCCAGGCCATCCCGGTCCAGCAGCCGGGCTGGGGCGGCGCCCCGCAGCCGGGCTACCCGGCCGACCCGGCCCAGGCGACCCAGTACCTGCCGCCGTACCCGGCCGGGGACCCGCAAGCGGCGGGCGGCTACCCGCCCGCGCAGCCGGGGTACGCCGACCGGCCCGCGCCGGGCTACCCGGACCACCCGGGCGAGGCCCCGGGCGGACGGGACGGCGGCCGCGGCGGCCGTCCCTCGTCCAAGCTGCTGATCGGCGGCGTGGTGGCGGGCGGTGTCGCGGCGGCCGTCCTGGTCGCGGTGCTGCTGAACGGCGGCGACGACACGGCCGGTACGGCGAAGACGGCCGTCCCCCCGGTGACCGGCAGCGGTACGGCCGCCGCCACGGCCCAGAGCGCGGGCCCGACGACCGCCTCGGTCAACCCGGAGGTCAAGGCGCAGGCCCAGTCGCTCTCCGACCTGCTCGGCACCGCCAACGACAGCCGGCAGGCGGTCATCGGCGCGGTCGCCGCGGTGCAGAAGTGCGACAAGCTGCCGGAGTCTCAGCAGGCGCTGACCGCCGCGGCCGGGCAGCGCCGGGAGCTGCAGACCAAGCTGGCCGGGCTGAAGACCGACAAGCTGCCCGGCGGCCCGCAGCTGGTCGAGCAGCTGAACGCGGCGTGGACGGCCTCGGCGACCGCCGACGACGAGTACGCGGCCTGGGCCGCGGACGCCCAGGGCGGCTGCGACCCGAAGAAGAACGACAACCAGCACTACAAGAACGCCGTCGCCGCGAGCGGTACCGCCACCACGGCGAAGAAGCAGGCGGCCGGGCTCTGGAACACCGTCGCCGGCCAGACCGGTCTGCCCACCCGCACCGACGGCGACCTCTGACCCCGGCCGGACGGTACGGCGGCACCGTCCCGCACCGTCCCGCACCGTCCCGCACCGGACCGCGGCCGGCCGGCGCCGGAAACGCGAAGGGCCCGACCGGTGGACGGCCGGGCCCCGGGAACCGCGGGGTGGAACGGGCGGATCAGGCCGGCGGCTTGCCCCCGGTGAGCACCCAGCGCACGTCGACGAAGCCGGGCCGCTGCAGCGTCAGCTGCCCGCCCTTGACCACCTGGTAGGTGACCCAGGTGTTCACCAGCCGGGGCGACTCGGTGCTCGGCAGCATGTTGGTGGTCGCCCAGTTCAGCGGCGGGGTGAGCCCCACGTCGATCTGCTCGCCACCGTCCAGCAGGCCGGTGACCGCCTTGCTGGAGACCGCGCGTCCGGCCGCGGCCAGCCGGTCGGAGATCTGCCGGAACACCTCGTAGGCCACCCAGGTGGTCTGCACCCCGGGGTCGGCGGCGTCGATGTGCCGGCCGGCGCTGTCGGAGCGGATCACCGCACGCAGGCCGTCCCAGATCTTGGCCGACTCCGGCGGGTACCAGCCGGTCACGAAGGCGCCGGCGAGCGGGCCGGAGTCGCCGCCGGTGGAGTCGACCACCGACTGCTGCACACTGCCGATCACCGAGGCGATCCGGGTGTTCTTGGCACCGGTCCGGCGGAAGGCGTCGAGCAGGTTGCCGGTCGGCTCGGCGCCCAGCGCGCTGGTGACGCAGCTGCCCGGCTGGTCGCCGCCGATCGCCTTGCGGACCTCCGGCGAGTAGTCGTTGGACTTCTCCGGCGCCTTGACGTCCAGCAGCTTCATCCCGGACGGCTTGAGCGCGTTGCCCAGGTAGCCGAGCAGGTTGTCGCCGGCCGGGGTGTCCGGGCGGATCAGCGAGACCGTCTTGCAGCCGGCCTCCACCAACTGCCGGCCGCTGCCGCCGATCAGCGCCGGCATGCCGCCGCCCACCGGGTAGGACAGCGGGCTGCTGAACTCCGGCTGGGACAGCCCGTAGCCGCCGATCAGCGGGATGCCGGCCCGTTCCAGGACGGGCATGAAGTCGTCGCCGAACTGGCTGTAGGAGCCGAGCACCGCGACCGCCTTGGCGTCCACCGCCTGCTGGGCGCAGGCCTTGGAACCGTCGGAGGTGTTGTGCTCGTTGCAGGTGATGACCCGCAGTCGGCGGCCGTGCAGGCCGCCCTTGACGTTGATGTCCCGCCCGATCGCCTCGGCGAGGGCGGTCATCCCGGGGCGGTCGGCCGATCCGGTGTCGGACGGTGCCCAGGTCATCACGGTGAGGTCGCCGCTGCCGGTGGCGGCATCGGCCGGTCCGCCGCACGCGGAGGCCGAGAAGAGGGTTGGGAGCACCGCCGCGGCGGTCGCGACGGCAGCGATCGGGCGCCGGCGGCGCCGTCCCGCGATCGGGTGCATGGCCTGGGACGAGCCCCTGCGGCTGGTCATCGGTCTTTCCCTCCCTGGGCGCAGTGTGCTGCGCACTGGTTCCAGCCAATCCCCGGTGGAGCAAGCCGAGAGGGCCGTCCAGCCAACAGCCGGCAAACGGGGGTGGAAATCCGAGGGGGAACGCGTGTAGATCGGGAGTGGAGCACCAACGGTGGGGGAACGTACGATCGATTCCCATGTCCGCCAGCACAGAATCTTCGTATCGGTCTGCCCGAAACCCTTCTCGTCCGGGTCACCGCTCCAGCACGATGGGCGGCATGCCGCTCAACGACCTTCCCTGGTGGCGCTGGCGGGCCCGACTCCGCTCGGCGCTGCACATGCTCTCCGACCCCGGGTTCCAGCGGGAGGCCTGGCTGTCCGGCCGCGAGGGGTACGGCGACGTCACCGACGCCGTCTACCGCCTGGTGGAGGACACCTGGCTGGACCGCTGGTCGGCCGAGAAGTACGTCGGCACGATCTTCCGGGACTCCGCCGAGGCCACGCTGGTGGACGTCGCGGTGCTGCGGGTGGTGCGGATCCTGCACGAGGTCGGCGCGGACGCCCCCGCCTCCGCCTACCTGGAGCACCACGGCTGGCCGGAGGCGGTCCGGGCGGCCCGCGAGGCGCACGTCAAGCTGGCGGTCAACGACGGCGAGGACCCGGACGTCCCGCCGCGCTCGCTGGACGTGCTGCGGATCCTGACCCAGGTCTGACCCGGGTCCGGTCCGGGTCCGACCCGGGTCCGAACCGGGTGGGACCCGGACCGGAAGGGGCCCGGCGGCCCGGCGCCGGGCGGGCCCGTCCGCAGTGCGGGCAGCCGGGCGGGGGTCGTCCCGGAGTGTGACACGCTGGAGCATTCACACCAGTACGAGCCCAGGACGGGATACCCCCACCGTGGAACAGCAGCCGGCCAGCGCCCAGTACGTCCTCACGCTGTCCTGCCCGGACAAGCAGGGCATCGTGCACGCGGTCTCCAGCTACCTCTTCATGACCGGGTGCAACATCATCGACAGCCAGCAGTTCGGTGACGGGGACAGCGGTCTGTTCTTCATGCGGGTGCACTTCTCCGCCGCCGAGCCGGTGACCGTCGACAAGCTGCGGGCGAGCTTCGCCGCGATCGGCGCCTCGTTCGGGATGGACTGGCAGATCCACCCGAGCGAGGAGAAGCTGCGGATCGTCCTCCTGGTGAGCAAGTTCGGGCACTGCCTGAACGACCTGCTGTTCCGCACCCGGATCGGCGCGCTGCCGGTCGAGATCGCCGCGGTGGTCTCCAACCACACCGACTTCCGCGACCTCACCGAGGGCTACGGCATCCCGTTCCACCACATCCCGGTGACCCGGGAGACCAAGGCCGAGGCCGAGCAGCAGCTGCTGGACCTGGTCGCCAAGGAGAACGTCGAGCTCGTCGTGCTGGCCCGCTACATGCAGGTGCTGTCGGACCGGCTGTGCACCGAGCTCTCCGGCAAGGTGATCAACATCCACCACTCCTTCCTGCCGAGCTTCAAGGGCGCCAAGCCGTACCACCAGGCGCACGCCCGGGGCGTGAAGCTGATCGGCGCCACCGCGCACTACGTCACCGCCGACCTGGACGAGGGCCCGATCATCGAGCAGGAGGTGGCCCGGGTGACCCACGACATCACCCCGGACCAGCTGGTCGCGCTCGGCCGGGACGTCGAGTGCCAGGCGCTGGCCCGCGCGGTGAAGTGGCACAGCGAGCACCGGGTGCTGCTGAACGGCACCCGGACGGTCGTCTTCGCCTGAGCGAGCAGGCTTCGGGCCGGGACCCTAGGGCCGGGAGAGCAGCGGCGTCGCGCGCAGCACCTCGCGGATCGCGGCCCGGTCGCCGTGCTCGCCGACCGGCAGCCGGTCCGGGTCGCGGTGCGCGGCGGCCAGCTGGCAGAACTCCAGTCCGTCCAGCACCATCACGGCCACCGGTTCGCCGACCGGCGGGCCCGCCTCCGGACCGTCCAGCGGTATCAGCCACTCCCCGGCGGCCGGGCCGTCGATCACCAGCCGGACCCGGCGGCCGGTCCGGGCCCCGTCCGCGCGCCCGGGGCCGCCGTCCGGCGCGCCGACCGCCGCTCCGGTGAGCTCGGGGTGCGCCGCCCGCTGTCCGGCCAGCGCCGGCGGCAGCATCCGCACGGCCAGGTCGATCATCTGCCGCAGGTGCCGCGGGGCCGGCGGGTCGTACGGGTAGGCGACCGCGCGGGCGACGTCCTCGCCGTGCACGTAGCACTCGAAGGCCCGGTCGACGAAGGCGTCCCGGAGCGGGACGGTCGCGAAGCCGAAGTCCACCGGGGTGTTGCCCTGCGGGGCGAGCGCGGCCGAGCGGACCAGTTGGTGGCAGTGCCGGCGCCACCGGGCGCGGATCCGCTGCGGCGGCTGGCCGGCCTGTTCGGCGGTGAGCCGGGCGGTGCGCTCGGCGATCCGGGCCCAGGGCCGGCCGGCCTGCTGCGGAACCCGGGGCACCGACGGGAGGACGGCCTCCTGCGGCGGGACCCGGCGCTCGGCCACCGGCCCGGCGCCGGACGCGGCGGTGCCGACGGGACCGGTGCCGGACGGGACGGGGTCGGGCAGCCCGAGGGCGACGGCCAGGTAGCCGTCCACGGCGGCGAGGTGGCAGAGCACCTCGGCCGGGCGCAGGTACTCGGTGCCGCCGTGCCAGGGCAGTTCGGCGACCTCCTGCCACTCCTCCGGGCCGAGGTCGCGCAGCAGCGCGTCGAACTTGGCGGTCTCGGCGGCGTACGGCATGCCCCAGGCGGGGACCGGCAGATCGGCCGGGCGGCGGGCCAGGCACCAGTCGAGCACCTGCTTGCGCAGTGCGGCGGGCTGGTCCAGCGGCTCCTCGACGGAGAGCCAGCCGGCCGCCTCGCGCAGTCGCTCGGCCTGCTCGGCGCACTCCGGGCAGCCGGCCAGGTGGGCTTCGACCTCGGCGCCCTCGCGGGGCTGGACGGCGCCCAGCGCCCAGGCGCCGAGCAGCGAGCGCAGGGCCTCGTGCTGCTCGTCGGTGATCGTCACGTCCCCCCGCCCTCCTTCCACCGCGCGCTCCCGTCCGCTCGTTCCGTGGCCGACGGGTCCGCGCCGTCCGTGCCGGCTCGTTGCGCGTCGGCTCGTCCCGGGTCGGCCGGGGCGGGGCCCCGGTGCCGGGCGCGCTCCTGCTCCAACTCGGTGGCGAGCAGTTCCAGTCCCTGTCGCATCCGCTGCTTGGCGGCCTGCTCGCTGATCCCCAGCCGGCGGGCCGTCTCCTGGTAGGTGCGGCCGTCGTAGTAGGACTCCGCGATGGTCTCACGCAGCGGTTGCGGCAGGGCGGCGACCGCGTACTGGACCCGGGCGGCGGCGGCCACCGCGCGGATCTCGTCGTGGAACCCGTCCTGCGCCTCGTCGCCCGCGAAACCCGCCTCCGCGGCGCGGCGCGCCCGCAGCCGGTCCACCGCGCGACGGTGGGTCAGCGCGCCGAGCCAGGCGCGGAGCGAGCCGCGGGCCGGGTCGAAGGCCTCGGGGTGCTCCCAGACGTGGGCGAATATCTCCCGGGTGAGTTGCGCCGCCGCGGTCTGGTCGGCCAGTATCCGCCCGGCCAACCCGTGGACCATCGGCGCGAGTTGGTCGTACAGCTCGCCGAGGGCGGTCTCTTCGCCGCGGGCCAGGCGTCGCTGCAGCTGCTCGTCCCGGCGCGGGGCGCCGTCGGTGGTGGCCACCGGTCACCACCCCTCCTGCCGGACCGACCGCTGACGGTCCCACGGTAACCCGCGCGGTTCGGGCGGCGCGCGGATTCGGCGGAGAACGGAGGCCGGGGCTTCGGATCGTCAGATCGTGGGATCTGCCGTCGATCCTGCGGTTGAGCTGTTCGAAGGGGGCTGGACATATGTCGCACGGGTGGTTCGCGAGTGGCGGGTGCGGCGGGAGGGGCGGACGGCGGTAGGTTCGCCTCTGCGTCGTGGGCCGGGCGGGCCGGGCCGGTCGGTCCGGGCCGGGCGATCGCCGGTCCGGGGCTCGCCAGAGTGAGCGGGACAGTATGCCCTGCCCCGTCCCCCGATCGCTGGAATATGCCCGAAGCGCTTGCTGCGGTCCGCCCGCCGACTCATCCTGAGGCGTATTCGTGTCGCGGCCGGTGCGGCGGCGGACGAGGTGGCGCGGGCGCGCCGCGGCGGGTGCGGCGTGCGGTCACCCCGCCGGGCGGCGGCCCGACGGACGGCCGGCCCGGTGCGCGCCCTGGCCGGGCGGGCGACCAGGGCCCGGCCGAGACGGTGGCCGAACTGCGAGTGCGGGTGGTGGAGCGGTGCAGGTTCTTCAGGTACAGCTTGCGGTGCAGGCGGACCCCGCCGAGGTCGGCCGGGCCCGTCGGTGGGTCCGCTCGCGGCTGCTCAACCACGGGGTGGACCCGGACGCTCCGATCGCCGAGACGGTGGTCCTGGTGGTCTCCGAACTGGTCACCAACGCCGTGGTGCACACCGGCTGTCCGGCCGTGCTGCGGCTCTGCTTCCCGCTGGGCGACCTCCCCGGCGCCGTACCGGACGCCGCCCCGGGCACGGCCGGACGCGACGGGGTGCGCGAGTCGGCGACGGTCGGTCCGCTGCGGGTCGAGGTCGCCGACGCCAGCCAGGTCGCCCCCGCCCCCCGGCACGCCGGGGCGGACGTCGACGCCACCAACGGGCGAGGCCTGGAACTGGTCGAGCTGCTCTGCGACCGCTGGGGCTGGTACCCCGACGGCACGGGCAAGCGGGTCTGGTGCGAGATCAGCCCGGACGCCCGGCCCGCGGATCCGCTCACCGCCGTCGACTGGGCGGCGCTGGCGCAGCCCTGACGGGCCCCGCCCGCGCGGCTCTGACGTCCCATGGGCCCCGGGGCCGAAAGCTGACGCAACCATTCCGAATTTCGGACAAACCATTGACGTGACGTATCCGACTGATCACGCTTGGGTGCAGCTCTCCGTCGCGAGGGGACGCCGAGGGAACACCCGAACGCCACTGCGGTGCTGCTGTCCAGGGGGACCACGTCAGCAAGGGGGGCCGCGGGTCGGCCGTACGTTGGCTCCTTGGCGAGTGCGGAGGGCGTGGCACGGGTTCAGGGCCCGTGTGCCGAGGTTGGATGGCGGCCGGCCGTGCCGTGCTCGGGGTGCGTGCGGCCCGCCGCCATCCGATCCGCCCGCCGCGGGTGGTCCTTTTCGGCCACCCGGCCCGCGCGCCGAACCTCGGATTCCGGTCGGGCCGGTTCCCGCCCCCGGTTGGCCCGATTCCGGCGGAAGTCGGCAGTCCCGCCCCTCGTGGTCCGTCCGCGCCGTCGGGAGACTCTGCCGGGTGAACGAGACCGACGCCCCCACCGGACGCCCAACACCCACCGGACGCCCAACACCCGCCGGACCGTCAGCGTCCGCCGGACCCTCAGCGCCCACGCCCGTCCGCGCGCCCCGGGTGCACTACGCCTGGGTGGTGGCCGGCGTCGCCCTGCTGGTGCTGCTCGGCTCGGCCGGATTCCGTTCCACGCCCAGCCTGATGATGGACGCGCTGCACACCGAGTTCGGCTGGTCGATGGGCACGATTTCCGCCGCCACCTCGGTCAACCTCACCCTCTACGGCCTCACCGCGCCGTTCGCCGCCGCGCTGATGGACCGGTTCGGCGTGCGACTGGTGGTGGTCTGCGCGCTGCTGACGATCTCGGTCGGCGCCGGACTCACCATGCTGATGCGCCAGCCCTGGCAGCTGATGCTCTGTTGGGGCGTGCTGGTCGGCCTCGGCAGCGGCTCGATGGCCGGCGCGTTCGCCACCACGATCACCGGGCGCTGGTTCCGGGCCCGGCAGGGGCTGGTCACCGGCGTGCTGACGGCCGCCGGCGCGGCGGGCAACCTGGTCTTCCTCCCGCTCGGTGCCTGGCTGGTCGAACAGCACGGCTGGCGCACGGCGGTCGTGGTGGTCTCGCTGGCGGCCAGCGCGGTGGCCGTCCCGGTGCTGCTGCTGATGCGCGAACGGCCCGCCGACCTCGGCCTGCTCCCGTACGGCGCGACCGAGCCGCCGCCGGCGCCCGTCGGCGGGGACCGGGCGCTGGCCCGCTCGCTGCGGGTGCTCCGGGAGGCCGCCCGCACCCGGGCGTTCTGGCTGCTGGCCGGCTCCTTCGCGATCTGCGGCGCGACCACCGCCGGACTGGTCGGCACCCACTTCATCCCGGCCGCCCACGATCACGGCATGCCGGTCACCACGGCGGCGAGCCTGCTCGCGCTGATCGGTGTGTTCGACGTGATCGGCACCGTCGCCAGCGGCTGGTTCACCGACCGCCTCGACGCCGGGCTGCTGCTGATCGTCTACTACGCGCTGCGCGGGCTCTCGCTGCTGGTGCTGCCGCAGCTGTTCGCGGGCTCGCTGGAACCGCCGATCCTGGCGTTCGTCATCTTCTACGGGCTGGACTGGGTGGCCACCGTGCCGCCGACCGTCGCGCTCTGCCGCCGCCACTTCGGGGAGGACGCGCCGATCGTCTTCGGCTGGGCGCTGGCCTGCCACCAGATCGGCGCCGCCGTGGTGGCCGGCCTGGCCGGATTCGCCCGGGACGCGCTCGGCGACTACGACCTCGCCTGGTACACGGCCGGCGGGCTCTGCGCGGTCGCGGTGCTGCTCTGCCTGGCGCTGCGGGAGCGCGGACCGGAAGGCGGGCGGGAACGGACCGCCGCCGTCGTGTCGTAAGGGGCGACTAGGCTCCGGAGTCATGACGCTGAGCTTCACCCTCGATCCCGCACTCGACCCCGCGCTGCGCGCCGAGATCACCGGCCTGTGGACGGCCGCGAGCAACGCCGGCGGGGCCGTCGGCTTCGTGCACCGGGTGACCGAGGAGGAGGTCCGGGCCGCCGGGGAGCGGCAGTTCGCCGGGACGGCACCGGCCGGACCGGACCGGCTGCTGATCGCCAGGGAGCCCGGGACCGGCCGGCTCGCCGCGATGCTGGTCTTCGAGTCGATGCGGTTCGGGCCGATGGACCACTGGCGGCTGGTGGTGAAGGTCATGGTCCACCCCGAACTCCAGGGGCGCGGGTACGGCGTCGCGCTGATGGCCGAGGCCGAGCGGATCGCCCGCGGCTGGGGCCTGGAGGGGCTGAAGCTCCAGGTGCGGGGCGGGCTCGGCCTGGAGTCGTTCTACGCCCGCAGCGGTTACGTCGAGGTCGGCCGGGTGCCGGCCACCATCCGGGTCGCGCCCGGTGACGACCGGGACGACGTCATCATGTGGCTCGACCTGCGCTGATCGCGCGGTCGCCCGGGCGCTGCCCGATGGGACCCGTTCCCCGCCGGGGGTGTCGGGCATGCTTCACTGGGAGACCGGCCCGGTCCCCAGCGCAGTAAGGATGTGTCCCCGGTGGGCAGCAATGTCAGCAAGAAGTCGCACGCCACGCTCCGCTACACCTCGATGCGGGTCTCGATCTTCCTCGGCTGCCTGCTGATCGCGCTGCTCCTCGGGCACTTCCAGGTCATCCCGGTCTCCGGCGAGGCCGGCGTGGTCTTCCTCTTCCTGCTAGCGGCGGTCGCCTCGGCCCCGCTCAGCTACGTCCTGCTGAGCCGCCAGCGCGACGAGATGTCGGCGGAGATCTCCGGCAAGGTGGACGGCATCCGGACCCGGACCGCCTCCAAGATCGCCGCGCAGAACGCCGAGGAGGACGCCGCCGACGAGGCCGCCCGCGCGGCGGCCGCCAAGAAGGCCGCCTCCGGCCCCGCCGCCTCGGCCCCGCAGAACTGACCCGCGCCGCCGTGCCGGAGAACGCCGCACCGGGCAGCGCCGCACCGGAGAACGCCGCGCCGGACAGCGCCGCACCGGACAGTGCCGGGGCCGGGGACACCGGTGGGCCCGTGGCCGGAACCTGGCCGGCCCCGGTCCGCCGCCCCACCGGCCGGGACGTCGCCCGGCTCGCCGGGGTCTCGCAGGCCACCGTCTCGCTGGTGTTCTCCGGCTCCGAGGCCGGCCGCCGGGTCTCCGACGCCACCCGCGAGCGGGTCCGGGAGGCCGCCCGCGGCCTCGGCTACCGCCCGCAGGCGGCCGGCCGGCAACTGCGGCTGGGCCGCAGCGGCATGATCCTGCTGGCCGTGCCGAACATCCTCGGCCCGTTCTTCGGCCGGGTCCTGGAGGGCGTCCACGAGGAGGCCGGCAAGTACGGCCTGGCCGTGGTGGTCAGCTCCGGCTGGGGCAGCGCCACGCTCGCCGAGGCCGCCACCACCAGCCGCTTCGACGGCCTGCTGATCTGCTCCCCGGACGACAGCCAGCTCGGTGAGCTGCCCGCCGACACCCCCGCCGTCTTCCTGGACGCCGACCCGGGCACCGACCGGGCCCGGCCGACCATCGAGCTGGACGTGGCCGGCGGCATGCGGGCCGCGGTCGAGCACCTGGCCGCGCTCGGCCACCGCCGGCTCGGCCGGCTGCGCTCCACCCACTCCGCGTACACCTTCCGGGTCCGCCAGGCCGCCTTCGAGGAGACGGTTCGGGCGCTCGGCCTGGACGTGGTCGAACTCGGCGTCAGCCTGAACGAGGGCCACCCGGCGGCGCGCGAGGCCGCCCACCGGCTGCTCGCCCGCCCGGACCGGCCGCACGCGGTGATCTGCGACGACGACGTGGTCGCCTCCGGCGTCTACCAGGCCGCCGCCGAGCGCGGGCTGCGGGTGCCCGGCGACCTCTCGGTGATCGGCATCGACAACGTCCCGGTGGCCGCGCTGCTCGCCCCGCCGCTGACCACCGTCGACCTGCCCGGGGAGGAGCTGGGCCGGGTCGGGGTGGCCGCGCTCGCCGGGCTGCTCCGCGGTGAGCCGGTCGCGCCGGTGCCGCCGCTCGCCACCTCGCTGGTGCGGCGCTCCTCCACCGCCGCGGCGCCGGACGCCGGCTGACCGTCCGTTCGGACCGCGCCGTGGTCCGTGCGCTCGTCCGCGCCGAAGAAGTGGCTGCGCCCGTCGTCCAGACCACCCGGTCCGACGGGCACAGCCACGTTGGGGGATGCGGCGGGCGTCAGCCCGCCGGCACCGGTTCGGAGGGCAGCGACGGCGCCGCGGCCGGCTCGGCGGCCGGCCGGAACCAGCGGCGGGCGCCGAACAGCAGCAGTGCGCCCAGGCCGATCCCGCCCGCCGCGCACAGCGCCACCGGGCGCAGCGAGCCCTCCGCGAGGTGGCCCGAGACGGCGTAGCCGAGCGAGTTGCCGGTCGCGAAGAGGGTGACCAGCCAGGCGAAGGCCTCGGTCACGGTGCCGGTCGGGGCCAGCTCGGCGACCAGGACGAACGCCGCCGCCAGCAGCGGGGCCAGCGCGATCCCGGAGACGAAGGCGAGCCAGGCCATCGCGACCGGTCCGGGGAGCAGGATCAGCGGCAGGTAGCTGACGGCCATGCCGAGCGCCATCAGCCAGGTGCGGGTGGCCGTCGAGCTGCGCCACGGCACCGCGCCGTAGGCGAGTGCGCCGAGCAGTCCGCCGAGCGCCGCGAGGGCCAGCAGGGTGCCGGCGCCGCCGGGCAGGCCGTCCGCCGCGTGGGCCTCGGCGTAGGCGATGAACAGCACGTTCTGCGCGCCGACCGCCCAGCCGGCGCCGGCCAGGCCGAGCAGCAGCAGGACCAGGCCCGGGGAGTGCAGCGGTCCGAGCAGGCCGGAGGAGTGCGCGCGCGGCGGGGCCTGCCAGGCCCGGGCCGGCGCGGTGGTGGCGACGACGGCCGCCCCGATCAGGCCGAGGGCCGCGGCCACCCAGAGCGCGGCGACCGCGCCGACCGTGCCCGCGATGCCGGCGACCGCGAGCGGGCCGGCGACGTAGAGGGTCTGCTGGGAGGCGGAGTCGAAGGCGTAGGCGGTGTCGAGCTGGTCCTCCTCGACGACGTCCGGCCAGAGCGAGCGCAGGCAGGGTTCGAGCGGGGGCATGGCCAGCCCGGCGATGGCGGCGCCGAGCGGGGCGGCGACCGCGGAGCCGGGGGCCAGCGCCAGCAGGGCGTAGCCGCCGCCGGCGACCACCGCGGAGACCAGCAGGACGCGGGGCTGCCCGGTGCGGTCCACGATCCGGCCGAGCACCGGTCCGCCGACGGCCGCCGCGATCGCGTACGCGGCGGTGGCCAGGCCGATCCGGCTGTACGGCGCGTGGACCTCGCGCAGCGCGAGGGCGATCACCAGGGCGGTCATGCCGGCCGGGAGGCGGCCGAGCAGGGTGCCGAAGAGGAGGCGGCCGACGTGCGGGGCGCGGAGCAGGGCGAGGTAGCCCATGGGCGGGATCTCCGGTCGGGGCGGGCAGAGCGGGCGGGGATGCCCTCAAGTTATACGTATAACTGTCAACCGGTCAATTGGACCGTATCCAGAACTCAAACAACTACTTTGAACATCTCAAAGCTTTACTGCTAATGTGTCGGCCGTGACCACCTCAGACGCACGTTCGCCGCTCGGCCCGGGCCCGCTGCCCGGTGCCGCCCGCGCGTGTCGTCCGACTGGTGCTGTGGACAGCCCGCGCCGTTGTCGCGCCATGAGCTGTATTCAGGCGGCACGCCCCTGACCGGGGCCGGTTCCTCCCCCTCCGGCCCGCGCGCCGTGCCGCCGTCCCCCCTCTTCTCCTCATCACCAGCAACACCTCCCCCGGAGCCGCACCGTCATGTCCACAGCGCCCGAGGCGACTTCGTCGCCGTCCGTGCTCGGCAGAATCCGTAAGACCCCCTTCTGGGCCCAGATCGTCGCCGGCCTCGTGCTCGGCGTGGCCCTCGGCTACCTGGCCCGCGCGGCCGACATATCCTGGCTGGCCACCACCCTGGAGACGATCGGCCGGATCTTCGTCCAGCTGCTGAAGCTCGCCGTCCCGCCGCTGGTGTTCACCGCGATCCTGGTGAGCGTGGCGAACCTGCGGAACGTCACCAACGCGGCCCGGCTGGCCGTCCGCACCCTGCTCTGGTTCGCGATCACCTCGCTGATCGCGGTGGCCATCGGCCTCGGCCTCGGCCTGCTGACCAACCCGGGCTCGGGCACCGACCTCAAGACCGAGGGCCTCAAGGCGCCGAAGTCCACCGGCAGCTGGATCGACTTCCTGACCGGGATCTTCCCGACCAACATCGTCTCCGCGTTCACCGAGGTCGAGGTCCTGCAGATCGTCTTCCTGGCGATCGTGGCCGGCGCCGCCGTGATCAAGCTCGGCGCCAAGGCGGAGCCGGTCCTCAAGCTCAGCGAGTCGGTGCTGGAACTGGTCCAGACCGCCCTCTGGTGGGTCATCCGGCTCTCCCCGCTGGGCACCCTCGGCCTCATCGGCAAGTCCGTGGCCAAGTACGGCTGGGACCTGCTGGAGCCGTTCGCGACGCTGACCCTCGACGTCTACATCGGTTGCGCGCTGGTGCTGTTCGTCGTCTACTCGCTGCTGCTGAAGTTCGCCGCCGGCCTCAACCCGGTCAATTTCTTCAAGGGCGCCTGGCCCGCCATCCAGCTGGCCTTCGTCTCGCGCTCCTCGGTCGGCACCCTGCCGGTCACCCGGCGGGTCACCGAGCGCCTCGGTGTCCCGGGCGAGTACGCCTCGTTCGCCGTCCCGTTCGGCGCCACCACCAAGATGGACGGTTGCGCCGCGATCTACCCGTCGCTGGCCGCGATCTTCGTGGCCCAGGTGTACGGCATCGACCTCGGCATCAAGGACTACCTGCTGATCGCCTTCGTCTCGGTGATCGGCTCGGCGGCCACCGCCGGCCTCACCGGTGCGATCGTCATGCTGACGCTGACCCTCTCCACCCTGGGTCTGCCGCTGGAGGGCGTCGGTCTGCTGCTGGCCATCGACCCGATCCTCGACATGATGCGGACCGCGACCAACGTCGCCGGTCAGGCCCTGGTGCCGATCGTGGTCGCGGCCCGGGAGAAGACCCTCGACCTGGCCGCCTACAACAACCCCACGGGTGACCTCTACGACGAGGGCCCGGCCCCGGCCCCGGCCCAGGCCGCCGCTGTCGCGACGGCCTGACGCCCCTTCGGGCCGGCAGGACGAAGGGCCCTCCTTCCCGGAAACGGGGAGGAGGGCCCTTCCGCGTGCGCGCGTCCGTGCCCGGCATGCCGCCGAGGGGGAGCCGGGCACAAGGCAGGGGGCCCACCGGACGGCGGGCCCCCTTGGGTACTGCAGCTCTTGTGCTCACCGTGACGACCGGAGGCCGTCGGCGGACCCGACGGGGTCCCGAGCGATCAGACCATCATTTGAGGATGATCAGATAAGGGTGACGTTCTCCGCCTGCGGGCCCTTCGGGCCCTGGGTGACGTCGAAGCTGACCGCCTGGTTCTCCTCCAGCGAGCGGAAGCCGCTCGCGTTGATGGCGGAGTAGTGGACGAAGACGTCGGGGCCGCCGCCATCCTGGGCGATGAAGCCGAAGCCCTTCTCAGCGTTGAACCACTTGACGGTTCCCTGAGCCATGCCGTTCTCCTTGCGAGGGACGTGTCGGGGCCACACCGTGTGGCACCCGGTCCGCTGCGCTGATCGCCCTGCCTCCGGACGGGTCCGGAGTTTTTCGATATTGCTGAAAAACTACAAAAAGCCTGCGGTTACATGCTCCGCAGGCTTCAAGTACTGCAAGGGGAATCAAACTGCAACTGAGGGCAACGCTAGCATGCGGCTGCTGTGACGACCAGGGGTGACTTGCGGGCTGGACAGCGCGTGTCGTAAGGCTGTTGTGACCCTCGGCGCGGCGCGTCGCGGTGCCTCCCGGAAGGGCGGTGCGGGGCTTCCGCAGCGGCAGGCATACGCTGCGGGGAGGCGCACGAACAGCAAGGGAGCGGCGCAGTGGCAGTACCGGATGCGGAAACGCGGGAGCCCCAGGACAACACCCCGGTCCGGCCCCGGGTCGGGCATATTCAGTTCCTGAACTGCGTACCCCTCTACTGGGGCCTGGCCAGGACCGGCAATCTGCTCGATCTGGACCTCACCAAGGACACCCCGGAGAAGCTGAGCGACCAGCTGGTCGGCGGTTCCCTGGACATCGGTCCGATCACCTGCGTGGAGTACCTGCGGCACGCGGACGAACTGCTGGTGCTGCCGGACATCGCGGTGGGAAGCGACGGCCCGGTGATGTCCTGCGTGATCGTCAGCAAGCTGCCGCTGTCCGAGCTGGACGGCCGGCGGGTCGCGCTCGGCTCCACCAGCCGCACCTCGGTCCGGCTCGCCCGGCTGCTGCTGGAGGAGCGTGAGGGGGTGCGGCCGGAGTACTTCAGCTGCCCGCCCGACCTGGACGCGATGCTCGCCGAGGCCGACGCGGCCGTGCTGATCGGCGACCCGGCGCTGCGTGCCTACCTCGGGCAGGCGGCCGAGCAGGGCCTGGCCGTGCACGACCTGGGCGAGATGTGGAAGGAGTGGACCGGGCTGCCGTTCGTCTTCGCCGTCTGGGCCGCCCGCCGCGACTTCGCCGAGCGGCGCCCCGAGCTGACCGCGGCCGTCCACCGGGCCTTCCTGGAGTCCCGGGACCTGTCGCTGGTCGAGGCCCGTGAGGTGGCCGAGCAGGCGGCCCGCTGGGAGTCCTTCGACGCGGCGGTGCTGGAGCGGTACTTCAGCGAGGCGCTGGACTTCTCGCTCGGCGAGCGGCAGCTGGCCGGCGTCGCCGAGTTCGCGCGGCGGGTCGCGCACGACAGCGGCTTCGCCCCCGACGTGGCCGTCCGGCTGCTGGAGCCGGCGCCGGAGCCGGTGGCCTGAGCGGGGCCTGAACGGGTGGTGGTCGCGATCGTGATGGTTCGCGCCGCCGCCGCCCGATAGCGTCTGCACGCGAGACGGCCCCGGCGGCGGGGCGAGCGGGCGGGCGACGGGAGCGTGCGCGGGATGCAGCCACTGGGATCGGACGACCCGCGTCAGGTGGGCGCGTACCGGCTGCTGCGGCGGCTCGGGGCGGGCGGCATGGGCCGGGTCTACCTCGGCCGGACGGCGGGCGGCCGCACGGTGGCGGTCAAGGTGGTGCGCGGCGAACTCGCCGAGGACACCGAGTTCCGCGCCCGGTTCCGGCAGGAGGTGGCCGCCGCCCGCCGGGTCGGCGGGGACTGGACGGCCCCCGTCCTGGACGCCGACACCGAGGGCGCACACCCCTGGGTGGCCACCGGCTACGTCGCCGGCCCCGCGCTGGCCGCCGCCGTCCGGCAGTACGGGCCGCTGCCCGAGCCCGCCGTTCGCACCCTCGGAGCGGGCCTGGCGCAGGCGCTGGAGCACGTGCACGGACTCGGGCTGGTGCACCGCGACGTCAAGCCGTCCAACGTGCTGCTCACCCTGGACGGGCCGCGGCTGATCGACTTCGGCATCGCCCGGGCCCTCGACGCGGCCACCGGGCTCACCCAGTCCGGGTTCGTGGTGGGGTCGCCCGGCTTCATGTCGCCCGAACAGGCGAACGGCCGGCCGGCCGGGCCGCCCGGTGACGTCTTCTCGCTCGGCGCGGTGCTCGCGTACGCGGCCACCGGGGTGCACCCGTTCGGGGAGGGGGTGAGCGCCGCGGTCCTGCTGTACCGGGTGGTGCACGAGGAACCGGACCTGGCCGGGCTCGGCGGCGGGCCGCTGCGTTCGATCGTGCTCGAATGCCTGGCGAAGGACCCGGCGGCCCGGCCGACGCCGCGACGGCTGGGGGAGTGGCTGGACCCGGACGGCGCGGCCGTCGGGCGGCTGGGGCAGGGCGGCTGGCTGCCGCCGGTGCTGTCCGCGGCGGTGGGGCGCAGTGCGGTGCAGTTGCTGGACCTGGAGGCGGAGGCCGGGGCGGGGCCGGTGGAGGGGGAGTGGACGCCGACGTTCGTACCGGGCGGCGTCGGCGGCGTCGGCGGGGGCGGCGAGGGCGGCGCGGCCGGTGGGGGTGCGGCGGTGGACGCGAGCGCCTCCCGGCGGCGGGGTGTGGCCGGGCTGGTGGTCGGGGCGGTGCTGCTGGCGCTCGCGGGCGGCGGGTACGGGGCGTACCAGGTGTGGGGGAAGGGCGAGCCGGGGCCGGAGCCCACCGCCACGGGGGAGGGCCCCTCGCAGCCGCCGCCGGTGCCGTCCGGGCCGAGCGCGGTGTTGCCCTCGTCGCCTTCGTCGCCCTCGTCGCCTTCGTCGTCGCGGCAGCCGTCGTCGCAGCCGCCGCAGCCGTCGTCGGCGCCCGGTACGACTGCGCCCGCCGGCACCGCGGCGCCCGGTCCGAACGCCGTACCGGAGTCGTTCCTCGGCACCTGGCGCGGGGAGATGACGACGCAGAAGGGCGTGCCCGCCGGGACCACCACGCTGGTCATCGGCCGCGCGGGGATCGGGCAGGACGCGGTCAGCAGCCGCAACGAGCTGAGCGGGATCCTCTCGCTCACCTGCGAGGGCGCCTGGACGCTCACCTCGATCGAGCCGGAGAAGCTGGTCTTCACCTCCCGGCTGGTCCGCTCCTCGCTGCCCGGGGCGTGCACCGGCGGTTCCTACGCGGAGACCCTCGCGCTGCAGAAGGACGGCACCATCCGCTTCACCTCCGCCGATCCCAGCGCCGGGAACCCGTCCGGGACGTTCCGGCGAGCGGGCTGACGCGGGGGCCGCGAAGCCCTGGCGTAGGCTGAACCGGATGCGGAAGCGGTGCCCCGGCAAGGCGTCGTCGCACCCGTCGCACCCGCCGCACGTGTCGCACGTGAAGTCCCGAGAGAGAGAAGGCCGCCAGGTGTCCGAGCTCGCAGCGACCACCTTCGATGCGCCCAGCACCGACCTGCAGGCCGTCCTCGACCGGGCGGCCGGCGGTGGCCGGATCAGCCCGCAGGAGGCGCTGGAGCTCTACCGCTCCGCCCCGCTGCACGCGCTCGGCTCGGCCGCCGACGCGGTGCGCCGCCGCCGCTACGCGGGTACCGAGCACATCGCGACGTACATCATCGAGCGCAACATCAACTACACCAACGTCTGCGTGACGGCGTGCAAGTTCTGCGCCTTCTACGTGCCGCCGAAGAGCGACAAGGGCTGGTCCCGCGAGCTGGACGAGATCCTGCGCCGCTGCGCCGAGACCGTCGAGCTGGGCGGCACCCAGATCATGTTCCAGGGCGGCCACCACCCGGACTACGGCGTCGAGTACTACGAGCGCGCCTTCTCGGCGATCAAGGCGGAGTTCCCGCAGCTGGTGATCCACTCGCTGGGCGCGTCCGAGGTCGACCACATGGCGCGGATCTCCGGCGTCCCGATCGAGGAGGCGATCACCCGGATCCACCGGGCGGGCCTGGACTCCTTCGCCGGGGCCGGTGCCGAACTGCTGCCGGAGCGCCCGCGCAAGGCGATCGCGCCGCTCAAGGAGTCCGGCGAGCGCTGGCTGGAGATCATGGAGGCCGCCCACGGCCTGGGTGTGGAGTCCACCTCCACCATGCTGATGGGCACCGGCGAGACCAACGCCGAGCGGATCGAGCACCTGCGGATGATCCGCGACGTGCAGGACCGCACCGGCGGCTTCCGCGCCTTCATCCCCTACACCTACCAGCCGCAGAACAACCACCTGAAGGGCTCGACCCAGGCGACCGTCTTCGAGTACCTGCGGATGATCGCCATCGCCCGCCTGTTCCTCGACAACGTCGCCCACATCCAGGGCTCCTGGCTGACCACCGGCAAGGAGGCCGGCCAGCTGTCGCTGCACTACGGCGCGGACGACCTCGGCTCGGTCATGCTGGAGGAGAACGTGGTCTCGGCGGCGGGCGCCAAGCACCGCTCCAACCTCACCGAGCTGATCCACCTGATCCGGACCGCCGGCCGCGTCCCCGCGCAGCGCTCGACCACGTACGAGCACCTGCGGGTGCTGGACGACCCGGCCAACGACCCGGTCGACCCGCGGGTCGCCTCGCACATCGCCTCCACCGCGATCGAGGGCGGCACCGCGCACCCCGAGCTGAAGATCCTCGACAACGCCTGAGGTCCCGTCCCACCGTGCTGACCCTGCACCGGGCCGCCCTCGTGCTGCCCGACCCGGCCGATCCCGCCGCCCCGTCCTACCCGGACGGGGCGGTGCTGGTGCGTGGCGAGCTGGTCGAGGCGGTCGGCCCGTACGCCGGGCTGGCGGCGGCGCACCCGGCGGCCCGGGTCCGGGACTGGGGCGACGCGCTGCTCACGCCGGGGCTGCGCAACCCGTACGGGCACTGGCTGCTGGAGCGGGCGTACCACCCGGACCCGCGCGAAGGGGTCGGGGACGAGCCGGTGCCGGACGGGCTGGCGGGGGAGCAGGACGAGGCCCGCTGCGGGGCGAGTGCCCGGCGCGGGCTGCAGCGGATGCTCGGCTTCGGCGTGACGGCGGTGGCCGGGCCGTTCGAGCGTGCCGCGGTGCGGACGGCGGTGGCCCGGTCGGGGCTGACCGTGCTGCCGGGGGGCGGGGGCGGCGCAGAGGCGAGGGGCGCTGGGGACGGAGCCGGCGCGGGGGTGACCGGGCCGCTGGACCCGCTGGCGGTGCTGCCGCTCGCCGGGGCCCTGTACGGGCGGGTGGCCGCCGGTGTCCGGGCGGACTTCGCGGTGTTCGCGCCCGGGGCGGAGGGCGTCGAGGGACACGGGGCCGGTCCGGTGGGTGCGGACGGGCCGACGGGAGTGGGCAGTCCGGTGGGTGCGGACGGTCCGCGGGTCGGGGGTTGCCGGGCTACGGTGCTGGCCGGCCGGCTGGTGTTCCGGCGGCGCTGAGGGCGTCGCCGCCCGGGCCCCGGTCGCACCCTACTCGTCGGTAGTCGTGCGGTTCGCCCGAGGGTCGCCCCCACTTCCTCGTACTCCCTTGCGACGGCCGGGACTTGCTTCGTGCGCCACTGAACTGCGGCTTCGTCGGGGTGGCCTGATTGTCCCTTCACCGTGACCTGAGGGCCCGCCAGCGGATAGCATCCGGCTCAGCTCAGTCCGTACCGTCCCACCTCACCTCCGCCCGTGCCCGCGGGCGACGGGGCCCCGTCCCAGGCCCCGGAAGCAAGCCAGGACAGGAACCATGCGATCCGCGACCGTCCCCCCGCAGCGATCCCCGCGGTTGGGCCGTGGCTGGTACCTCACCGCCGTGCTCAGCGCCGTGCTGGCCGTCGGGATGTGCCTGCTGGGGTGGCGCCAGGCCGAGCAGGCCGACCGGATCGGGGCCCACCCGGTGCGGGTCGAGGGCGTGGTGACGCAGCTGCCGACCGGTGGCGGCTCCTACAGCACCGTCAGCTACCAGGCGGCCGGCCAGCACCACACCGCCACCGCGCTGCCGCTGGCCGACGGCACCAAGGTGGGGGACGCCGTCTGCCTGGAGCACGCGGCCGACGAGCCGAAGGCGGTGCGGATCTGCGGCGACACCTACCCGCAGCCGGTGGGCGTCGGGCTGGCGCGGTTCAGCGTGCCGGTGGCGGTGCTGCTGTTCGCCGTCTGCATGCTGCGGATCCGGCGGCACCGGCGGGCGGTGGCCGTCCGTAGCGGGCAGAACCGGTTCGCCACCACCGTCGCCATGGCGACCGAGGCGCTGGCCGACGGGATGCCGGCGATAACGCAGGGCAAGCGCTCGCGCCGGCGGCGCCGCGCGGGCGGGCGGCGCGCCCAGCACTGAGGCGGCGGGCGGCTGCTCCGGCGGGCCCGGCAGGCCCGCGACCGTCGTCCCGGGTGTTCCCGAGGCGCCCGGCCGGGGTGCCCGGGGTGCCCGGAAGACGCCCCCTTGCCCGGATCGCCGGAGCCAGGGTGAACAATGGGGGCGTGACCCGAGCCTCTCTGGACAAGCAGCCGCACGAAGTCGCCGCCATGTTCGACGACGTCGCGGCCAAGTACGACCGCACCAACGACGTTCTCTCGCTCGGCCAGGCCCGTGCCTGGCGCCGTGCGGTGGCCGAGGCGGTGGCCGCCGGGCCGGGGGACGTCGTGCTCGACCTCGGGGCCGGGACCGGCACCTCCTCGCTGCCCTTCGCGGAGGCCGGGGCGCGGGTCGTCCCGTGCGACTTCTCGGTCGGCATGCTCGCCGAGGGCAAGCGCCGCCACCCCGAGCTGGCGCTGACCGCGGGTGACGCCACCAGGCTGCCGTTCGCCGACGACACCTTCGACTCGGTGACGATCTCCTTCGCGCTGCGCAACGTCCAGGACACCGACGAGGCGCTGAGCGAGCTGCTGCGGGTCACCAAGCCCGGCGGCAAGCTGGTCATCTGCGAGTTCTCCACGCCGACCTGGACGCCGTTCCGGACCGTCTACACCGAGTACCTGATGCGCGCGCTGCCGCCGGTCGCCACCGCGGTCAGCAGCAACCCGGACGCCTACGTCTACCTCGCCGAGTCGATCCGCGAGTGGCCCGACCAGCCGGCGCTGGCCGCCCGGCTGCAGGAGGCCGGCTGGTCCAAGGTGGCCTGGCGCAACCTGACCGGCGGGATCGTCGCCCTGCACCGGGCCTACAAGGTCTGACCGGCCCGCGTGGCCGGTTGCGCGGGCGAGTCGCGTGGCCGGCCGCGGCGCCGTGACCGGCCGCGACGCCGTCCGCAGCTCATAGACTCGTCCAAGCCCAGCCGCGCCGGCCCCCACAGGCCGGCCGACCCCCCAGCAGGAGTGTGCCCACCGTGTCCGAGACCGCTGTTGACCTGAGCGCAGGCGTTGTGGAGAGCACCGCGGACGTCATCGTGGTCGGCGCCGGCCCGGCCGGGTCCACCACCGCCTACCACCTCGCGCAGGCCGGCCTGGACGTGCTGCTGCTGGAGAAGACCAGCTTCCCCCGGGAGAAGGTCTGCGGCGACGGCCTCACCCCGCGGGCCACCAAGCAGCTGGTGGACATGGGCATCGACGTGTCCACCGAGAACGGCTGGCTGCACAACAAGGGCCTGCGGATCATCGGCGGCGGGGTCCGGCTGGAGCTGGACTGGCCCGAGCTGTCGGCCTTCCCGGACTACGGCCTGGTCCGCAAGCGTGCCGACTTCGACGAGCTGCTCGCCCGTCAGGCCGAGAAGGCCGGGGCCCGGCTCTACGAGCGCTGCAACGTCAGCGGCCCGGTGCTGGACGAGCGGACCGGCCGGATCGTCGGGGTCACCGCCAAGCTCGGCGACGAGAAGCGCCCGGTGACCTTCCGCGCCCCGCTGGTCGTGGCCGCCGACGGCAACTCCACCCGGCTGTCGCTCGCGATGGGTCTGCACCGCCGGGAGGACCGCCCGATGGGCGTCGCCTACCGCACCTACTTCACCTCCCCGCGCCACGACGACGACTACCTGGAGTCCTGGCTGGAGCTGTGGGACACCCGCGGCGGGGAACGCAAGCTGCTGCCCGGCTACGGCTGGGTCTTCGGCATGGGCGACGGCACCTCCAACGTCGGCCTCGGCATCCTCAACTCCTCGCCGGCCTTCGGCGAGCTGGACTGGCGCGAGGTCCTGAAGGCCTGGTGCGCCAGCATGCCGGAGGAGTGGGGCTACACGCCGGAGAACATGACCGACCCGATCCGGGGGGCCGCGCTGCCGATGGCCTTCAACCGGCAGCCGCACTACACCCGCGGCCTGCTGCTGGTCGGCGACGCCGGCGGCATGGTCAACCCGTTCAACGGCGAGGGCATCGCCTACGCGATGGAATCCGGCCAGATCGCCGCCGGGGTCATCGTCCAGGCCCTCGCGCGGGTGACCGACGGCGGCCGGGAGCGCGCACTGCAGGCCTACCCACGCATCCTCAAGGACGTCTACGGCGGCTACTACACGCTCGGCCGGGCCTTCGTGAAGCTCATCGGCAACCCGAAGGTCATGCAGCTCGCCACCCAGCGCGGGCTGACCCACCCGATGCTGATGAAGTTCGTGCTCAAGCTCCTCGCCAACCTCACCGACCCGCAGGGCGGCGACGCCATGGACCGCATCATCAACGGCCTGGCCAAGGTCGCGCCGAACGCCTGACCGGCGGGGCCGTCGGCGGTCGGGTGCTCGCTCCCGCCGGCGGTCCGGTCGGTCAGGCGTTCGGCAACCTCGGTCGGTGGCCCCGGCCGATCCGGGCGGCGGCCGGGTCAGCGGTCCGGGTTGCGGCTGGCCGCGGAGCGCTGCTCGACGTAGGCGAGGCGGTCGGCGAACACCTGGGCGGCGTCCGGGGTGAGCGTGCGCAGCGCGACCAGCGCGGAGAAGACCACGTCGCACAGCTCGTGCTGGACGTCCTCCCAGCTGTGGGTGACTCCCTTGCGCGGGTTCTGACCGGTGGCGCCGATCACGGCGGCACTGACCTCGCCGATCTCCTCGGAGAGTTTGAGGATGCGGGCGAGCCGCTCCTCCTGCGGGGGGAGCGGGCTCTCCTCGTCGAGCCAGGCGACCAGGTGGTCGACGCTCTCCCAGATCCTGCTGTCCATGCGGTGCTGCTCCCGTACGGTGTCCGCGGCCGGTCGGGGTGGCCGGTCGGGTGGCCGGATTCGTGCGGCCGTTCGGTGGCCGTCGACGTTCTGCTCCACCGTACGGGAGTTCACCGGGTGGCTCAGCGGGCGGAGATCTTCACGTTGCGGATGTTCACCGGCAGGGTGGGGAAGCCGTCACCGGGGTTGTTCTGGTCGTCCTCACCTCCGGCGGCGATCTTCTGCAGCACGTCCAGGCCCTCGGTGACCCGGCCGAACGGGGTGTAGGCGGGGGAGAGCTTGGTGTCCTTCCAGACGAAGAAGAACTGGCTGCCATTGGTGTTGGGTCCCGCGTTGGCCATGGCGACCGTGCCGGCCGGGTAGGTGGCGCCCGCCAGGTTCTCGTCGGGGAAGGAGTAACCCGGGCCGCCGCTGCCGGTCCCGGTCGGGTCGCCGCACTGCAGGACGTAGAGCCGCTGGGTGGTCAGCCGGTGGCAGTGGCTGCGGTCGAAGTAGTCGCGCTCGGCGAGGAAGCGGAACGAGAAGGTCGTGCAGGGGGCCTTGTCGGTGAGCGCCTGGAAAGTGATCGAGCCCTGGGAGGTCCTCAGGGTCGCCTTGTACGGCTTGGCCGCCTTCCGGGCGTCGAAGACCGGGATGCCCTTGAAGTTGTCGGCCGGGACGGCCGGCGTGTAGGTGCAGGTGGTACCGGCCGCGCCGGCACCGGTCGACGGGGTGTCCGCGACGGCGGTGCCGGTGCTCGCGACGAGCGGGAGGACGGTGGCGGCGGCGAACAACGCCCAGTGCTTGCGCCTCATGTGACGGGCCTTCCGGTGTGTGGGGGACGGCTGCGTTGGCATGGCGACATCATTCACGGCGGGGTGGGGATCCGGTAGGGGGCGGGAATCCGTTGATCGCGAGTGGTCCGGTGCGCGAGGATGGCGGGCCCCGCTCCGCTCCGGGATCCGTCCGACGACGTGCGCGACTCTCGTGTGCCGGTCCGGCCCCTTCGAGGTCTCGGGCCTCGAACGCTTCGAGAGGCTTCGCCGTGCGTGCTCCGTCCTCCGCTCTGTTGCGCGATCTGCCGGTACTGCTGGTGGCGGTGGTGTGGGGATCGAGCTTCCTGGCGGTGCAGCGGGTGGCCGAACCGGGCACGGTGGTGGCGATGCTGGTGCTGCGGTTCGGTCTGGTGCTGCCCGTCCTGGGGCTGGCGGCCTGGCCCTCGCTGCGACGACTGCGGCGCGCCGAGTGGCTGGGCGGGGCCGGGCTGGGACTGGTGCTCGGTGGGATCTTCCTCCTTGAGACGTTCGGCGCGGTGCATACCTCGGCGACCAACGCGGGCCTGATCATCAGCCTCACGATCGTGTTCACCCCGCTCGCGGAGAGCGCGTTGGCCCGGACGCCGCTGCCGCGCTCCTTCCTCGCGGCGGCCGGTCTGGCGGTGGCGGGCATCGCGCTGCTCACCGGGGACGGCGGCCTGCGGGCCCCGGCCTCGGGGGACCTGCTGGTGCTCGGCGCCGCCGTCGTGCGGACGGTCAACGTGCTGGCCACCGCCCGGGCCCGGGCGATCCGGGAGAGCGACACGCTGGCCGTCACCTGGGTCCAGCTCGCGGCCGCGACGCTGGTGTTCGCGATCGTCGCGCCGTTCGCCGGCCCGCTGCCCTGGACCGTCGCGGCCGCCTACGGGCCGGCCCAGTGGGGCTGGCTGCTGCACCTGTCCCTGCTCTGCACGCTGTTCGCGTTCTTCGTGCAGATGTGGGCCGTCCGCACCACCTCGCCCTCACGGGTCAGCCTGCTGCTGGGCACCGAACCGCTCTGGGCCGCGGTGTTCGGCATCACCCTGGCCGGCAACCACCTCGGGCCCTTGGCCCTGCTGGGTGGCGCCCTCGTTCTGGTCGGCACCGAGTGGGGCCGGCGGACCGCCTCGGCGCCGCGACCGGAGGTGGTGCCGGCGGAGCGGGAGCCGGCGGCGGTGTGACGGCCGGGCGCGGTGCTCACCGGCGCCGCCCCAGGGTGCGGCGGGCGTAGGCGAAGGTGACCGCGGCGAGCAGCGGACCCCAGGCGACCAGCGGCAGGTAGCAGAGGGTCATGATCACCCCGGCGAGGCCCCGTGGAGCGCCGGGACCGCTCATCGCCGAGGCCCAGCCGCCGAACAGCGCCGACATGCCGAGCACGGTCAGGACGGCTGAGCCGAGGGCCGCCGGAACGATCGCGGCCCACGGCCGGACGGCCCGGCCGCCGATCAGCGGGATCCGGCGCGGGAGCACCTCGCCCCAGGGGCGGACCAGCCCCAGGGTGAGGAAGGCCAGCAGCTCGGCCAGCCCGCTGAGCGCGAGGACGTACACGGTGCCCCAGCCCGGGACGTAGGGGTCGAAGGCCGCGGCCAGCTCCCCGCTGAAGCCGACCGGGACCCCCACCCCGAGGGCGAGCCGCCAGAGCCCGGACGGGACGGCCGTCCAGACGGTGGCGAGGGCGGCCCGCTCGGCCCAGCGCGGGGTGCCGGCGGGGCGGACGGCGTGGGTGGAGCGGGTGCTACGGGCGGCGCGGGCGGTGTGAGTGGTGCGGGCGGTAGAGGTGGTACGGGCGGCGAACCCGGCGGCGGTGGGTGTGGCGGGTGCGGTGGCGGACATGATGGCGGACTCCCCTCCGGGACCGGCCGCGGCGGCCGGTCCGACAGGATCAAGAGTGGCTGCCGGAGGGGGCCTTCCATCAGTGTCGATCGGGCTGTCTTGGCTTCTCGGAACGGGTGCGGAAATGTGCCGATCGGCACAGGCGGAGCGCTCCGGCGATCCGTAGGCTTCCCGGCAGGAAGGAGGCGACGATGAGTCAGATGCTTTCGCTGGCCGCCCCGGTGGCGGTGCTCTGCGGGTGGTTGCTGCGCTCCCGGTTCGGGGTGGCGGCGGTGGCCGGCGCGGCCGGTGCGGTGTCGGCCGGGGCGTCGGCCGGTGTCTGGGCCGCCGGGCGGTGGACCGAAGCCGATCGCCGTCCGGCCCTGGTCGGTCTGCTCGAACTCGCCCTGCTGCTGCTCCTGGTGGTCGTGGCGCTGCGGGCCGAGGGCGGTCGGCGCGGGGCGGTGGCGGTCTGGACGGTCGGCGGCGCGGTCGCGCTCTGGCCCTCCCGGTTCCAGGCGATCGAGGGTCCGCAGGACGCGCTGACGCTCTTCGGGTTCGGCTCGGCGTTCGCGCTGCCGGCGGTCCTGGTCGGGCTCTACCTGCGCGGGCTGGACGAGGCCCGGCGCCGCTCGGTGTCCGCCGCCCGCCGCTCCCAACGGCTCGAACTCGCCCACGACCTGCACGACTTCGTCGCCCATGACGTCAGCGGGATGGTCGCCCAGGCGCAGGCGGGCATGGTGCTGGCGGCCTCCGACCCGGTGCGGGCGGCCGCCCTGTTCGAGCGGATAGAGCAGGCCGGGCTGCAGGCCCTGGCCTCGCTCGACCGGACGGTCCAACTGCTGCGCAGCGAGGACGCCGACGGTCCGGAGCGCGGTCCGCAGCCCGGCCTGGCCGAACTCACACAGCTCACCCAGCGGTTCGCTGACTCGGGCGGAGTGGCGGTGCGGCTGGATGCCCCGGCGGAGGAGCCGGGAGTGCCTCGGGAGGTGGCGGCCACCGCCTACCGGGTCGTGGTGGAGGCCCTGACCAATGTGCGGCGGCACGCACCGGCCGCCCGCGTGGTCGAGGTCCGGGTGCGCCGCGAGGGGCGGCGGCTGTCGGTGCGGGTGCGGGACGACGGCGGTGCGGCGGCGCAACCGTCCGGGCCGCGCCGGGGAGGCAGTGGGCTGGCGGGGCTGGCCGCCCGGGTGGAGGCGCTCGGCGGCACGCTCGCCGCCGGCCGGGAGGGTGGCGGCTGGCAGGTGGCGGTGACCATGCCGCTGAAGGCGCGGTGACGGGCCCGGCGGTGTGCGCCGGGGGAACGGCACGACCGGCGAGAACGGCGTGACCGGTGCGAACGGAACGAACGACGGGAACGGCAAGAACGGCGCCGGGACGGTACCGGCACAAGGACGGAGGCGTGGGCCGATGACGATCAGGGTGCTTCTCGCCGACGACGACGAGGCGATCCGCAGCGCGTACCGGATCATCCTCGACGCCCAGCCGGACATCGAGGTGGTGAACGAGGCCGCGGACGGCGAGGCGGCGGTCGCCCTGGCCCAGCGGCTGCGGCCGGACGTGATCCTTGCCGACATCCGGATGCCCCGGCTGGACGGGCTGGAGCTGACCAGGCGCCTGGGCGGGGAGTTCCGGGTGGTCGTGGTGACCACCTTCGACCTGGACGAGTATGTGCACGAGGCGATCCGTGCGGGTGCGGCGGGCTTCCTGCTCAAGCGCTCGGGACCGGCGCTGCTGGCGGAGGCGGTGCGGTCCGCCGTCGCGGGTGACGCGTTGATCAGTCCGCAGATCACCGTCCGGCTGCTCCGTCGATGGTCGGGCGGCACAGTGCAGCGGCCGGCGGCCGGTGGGAGAACGGAGCGCCCGCAGGTCGGCCCGGTCGAGGAACTCACCGCACGGGAGAAGGAGATCGCGCGGCTGGTCGCGGACGGTGCGACCAATGCGGAGATCGCGGCGGAGCTGTTCATCAGCGCCGGGACGGTGAAGAACCACCTGGCCTCGGTCCAGCGGAAGCTCGGTGTCCGGAACCGGGTGGGCATCGCCGCCTGGGCCTGGGAGAGCGGGGCCTGAGCACGGCTCGCGCGCTTGTGAACGAAGGGTCAAGCGGGCGTTCGCGGAGCCGCCACCCCTGCGGGTGAGACGCTATAACACGTCAACATGACGCCCGGAAATTTGCTCTCAGCGATGCATAGTTGATATAGGCGTGCGGCTCTGACCAGCCGCTTCGCAGATAAAAGCGACAGCTTGTGACCATTTGACTTCTTTGCGTTGACAAATATCGTCATGCTCACCTTCGCCATCATTCGCGAGGTGTCGTAGATCACAAAGATCATCCTGAACTGCGTGTCGCAGATCACAAGCCGACGGGCATAGGATGCGCTCGTTCCAGGCTTTGTGAACTGCCTCACATGGGGTGGATCCGGGAACTGGAGCGCCGGGTTCACCCCAGTGTGACCCGTCGGTTCCGATCTGCAGTCAAGGACGACTGGACGGAGGGAGCGGGGGCTATGAATGCCTACGCGCCGATCCTCGTACTCGGTGCCATCGCGGCGGCGTTCGCGGTCGGCTCCGTCGTGATGGCCTCACTGACCGGCCCCAAGCGCTACAACCGGGCCAAGCTGGAGGCGTACGAGTGCGGCATCGAGCCGACCCCGCAGCCCGTGGGCGGCGGTCGGTTCCCGATCAAGTACTACCTGACGGCGATGCTCTTCATCGTCTTCGACATCGAGATCGTCTTCCTCTACCCGTGGGCCGTGAGCTTCGACGCCCTGGGGATCTTCGGGCTGGTCGAGATGCTCCTGTTCATCGCCACCGTCTTCGTCGCCTACGCCTACGTCTGGCGCCGCGGCGGTCTGGAGTGGGACTGACCGCTGACTTTGTGAACGTGCGGACAAGCCAACGGACTTGAGGGCATTGAGAGGGATCTGATGGGAATCGAGGAGAAGCTGCCGAGCGGCTTTCTGCTCACGACCGTGGAGACGGCCGCCGGCTGGGTGCGCAAGGCGTCGCTCTTCCCGGCCACCTTCGGGCTGGCCTGCTGCGCGATCGAGATGATGACCACCGGCGCGGGCCGCTACGACCTGGCCAGGTTCGGCATGGAGGTGTTCCGGGGCTCCCCCCGGCAGGCCGACCTGATGATCGTGGCCGGTCGGGTGAGCCAGAAGATGGCGCCCGTGTTGCGCCAGGTCTACGACCAGATGGCCAATCCGAAGTGGGTCATCTCCATGGGCGTCTGCGCCTCCTCGGGCGGGATGTTCAACAACTACGCGATCGTGCAGGGCGTCGACCACATCGTCCCGGTGGACATCTACCTGCCCGGCTGTCCGCCCCGCCCGGAGATGCTGATGGACGCGATCCTGAAGCTGCACGACAAGATCCAGCACGAGCCGCTCGGCGTGAACAAGCGCCGCGCCGAGGAGCTGGGCGAGGCGCTCGCGCTGCAGGCGACCCCGGTGAGCGAGATGCGGGGGCTGCTGCGATGAACGACCAGGTACCCGAGACCCGCCGCGAGCAGCCGCACCGCGAGATCCCGGTCGAGGTGGTCGGCCGCCGGCAGGGCATGTTCGGCGCCCAGGGCACCGGCGACACCTCGGGCTTCGGCGGGCTGGTGGCCCCGATCGCCCTGCCCCCGGCCAGCGAACGCCCCTACGGCGGCTGGTTCGACGAGGTCGCGGACGAGTTGGAGGGCGCCCTGGAGGAACAGGGCCTGGACCCCGCCGAGGTGATCGAGAAGACCGTCGTCGACCGCGCCGAACTCACCTTCCACATCGCCCGCGAGCACCTGCTGCGCACCGCCCGCACCCTGCGCGACGACCCGGCGCTCCGCTTCGAGCTCTGCCTCGGGGTGAGCGGAGTGCACTACCCGGGCGACCAGGGCCGCGAACTGCACGCGGTCTACCACCTGCGCTCGATCACCCACGGCCGGCTGATCCGGCTGGAGGTCACCGCGCCGGACGCCGACCCGCGCGTCCCGTCGGTGGTCAGCGTCTACCCGACCAACGACTGGCACGAGCGCGAGGCCTACGACTTCTTCGGCCTGGTCTTCGAGGGCCACCCGGCGCTCACCCGGATCATGATGCCGGACGACTGGCTGGGTCACCCGCAGCGCAAGGACTACCCGCTCGGCGGCATCCCCGTCGAGTACAAGGGCGCCCAGATCCCGGCGCCCGACCAGCGGAGGTCGTACAGCTGATGAACACCCAGCACTACGAGGAGACGCACCGGGACGGCACCGCCGAGGCGGGTGCCCGGGACACCACCGAGGGCCGGGTCTTCACGGTCACCGGCGGCGACTGGGGCGAGGTGGTCGAGGCCGTCGGCCGGGCCGACGACGAGCGCATCATCGTCAACATGGGCCCCCAGCACCCCTCCACCCACGGGGTGTTGCGGCTGATCCTGGAGATCGACGGCGAGACGGTGACGGAGGCCCGCTGCGGCATCGGCTACCTGCACACCGGCATCGAGAAGAACATGGAGTTCCGCAGCTGGGTCCAGGGCACCACCTTCGTGACCCGCATGGACTACCTGACCCCGCTGTTCAACGAGACCGCCTACTGCCTGGCGGTCGAGAAGCTGCTCGGCATCACCGACGACGTCCCCGAGCGGGCCGACGTCATCCGGGTGCTGATGATGGAGCTCAACCGGATCTCCTCCCACCTGGTCTGCCTGGCCACCGGCGGCATGGAGATCGGCTCCACCACCCTGATGATCTACGGATTCCGCGACCGCGAGCTGATCCTGGACGTCTTCGAGCTGGTCACCGGCCTGCGGATGAACCACGCGTACGTCCGCCCCGGCGGCCTCGCCCAGGACCTCCCGCCCGGCGCGGTCGACCAGATCCGCGAGGCCGTGAAGACCATCCGCTCCCGGATGCACGAGTACGACAAACTCGCCACCGGCAACCCGGTGTTCAAGGCCCGCCTGGTCGACGTCGGCTTCCTCGACCTGCCCGGCTGCCTCGCCCTCGGCGCCACCGGCCCGATCCTGCGCGCCACCGGCCTGCCGCACGACCTGCGCAAGACCGACCCGTACTGCGGCTACGAGAACTACGACTTCGAGGTCGCGATCGCCGACAGCGCCGACTCCTACGGCCGCTTCCTGATCCGGCTGGAGGAGATGAAGCAGTCGCTGCGGATCGTCGAGCAGTGCCTGGACCGGCTGCGCCCCGGCCCGGTCATGGTGGCCGACAAGAAGATCGCCTGGCCGGCCCAGCTCGCCGTCGGCCCGGACGGGATGGGCAACTCCCTGGACCACATCCGGAAGATCATGGGCACCTCGATGGAGGCCCTGATCCACCACTTCAAGCTGGTCACCGAGGGCTTCCGGGTCCCGGTCGGCCAGGCCTACGCGGCGGTCGAGTCGCCCAAGGGCGAGCTGGGCGTGCACGTGGTCAGCGACGGCGGGACCCGCCCGTACCGGGTCCACTTCCGGGACCCGTCGTTCACCAATCTGCAGACGATGGCGGCGATGTGCGAGGGCGGCCAGGTGGCCGACGTCATCGTCTCGGTGGCCGGGATCGACCCGGTGATGGGAGGCGTGGACCGGTGACAGACGTCCAACTGGGGATGCCGGCGCTGCCGGCCGGGCCGTACCCCGAGGAGGTGCACGCCCGGCTGGCCGCCGACGCCGCGGAGCTGATCGGCCGCTACCCGGTGGCCCGGTCCGCCCTGCTGCCGCTGCTGCACCTGGTGCAGGCCGAGGAGGGCTTCGTCAGCCCGACCGGCATCCGGTTCTGCGCGGAGCAGCTCGACCTGACCACCGCCGAGGTCACCGCCGTCGCCACCTTCTACACCATGTACCGGCGCCGGCCCGCCGGCGAGTACCACGTCGGGGTCTGCACCAACACCCTGTGCGCGGTGCTCGGCGGCGACCAGATCTTCGCCGAGCTCCAGGAGCACCTCGGGATCGCGAACAACGAGACCACCGAGGACGGCCGGATCTCGATCGAGCACATCGAGTGCAACGCTGCCTGCGACTACGCACCCGTGGTGATGGTCAACTGGGAGTTCTTCGACAACCAGACGCCGGAGAGCGCCAAGCGGCTGGTCGACGACCTGCGCGCGGGCCGCGAGGCCGTCCCCACCCGCGGTGCCCGGCTCTGCTCCTTCAAGGAGACCGCCCGGATCCTGGCCGGCTTCCCCGACGAGCGCCCCGGCGCCGTCGACGAGTCCGGCGCCGGCGGTGCCCCCTCGCTGGCCGGCCTGCGGCTGGCCCGCGGCGAGGCCCTGCCCGGCACCGGCGGCACCCGCGTCGTCTCCCCCCGCCACGCGGGCACCGGCCAGGAAGGGAGTGAAGCGTGATGACCTCCGCCGAGCCGGCCGAGAAGCTGCTCACCCCCGTGCTGTCCGCCTCCTGGGACGACACCCGGCCCTGGAGCCTGGCCACCTACCGCCGCCACGCCGGGTACGAGGGACTGCGGACCGCCCTCGCCATGCCCCCGGACGACGTGATCGCCCTGGTCAAGGACGCCGGACTGCGCGGCCGCGGCGGCGCCGGCTTCCCCACCGGCATGAAGTGGCAGTTCATCCCGCAGAACGACGGCAAGCCGCACTACCTGGTGGTCAACGCGGACGAGTCCGAGCCGGGCACCTGCAAGGACATCCCGCTGCTGTTCGCCAACCCGCACTCGCTGATCGAGGGCATGATCATCGCGTCCTACGCGATCCGCTGCGACCACGCCTTCATCTACCTGCGCGGTGAGGTCGTCCCGGTGCTGCGCCGGCTCCAGGCGGCCGTGGCCGAGGCCTACGAGGCCGGGCTGCTCGGCCGGGACATCCTCGGCTCCGGCCTCGACCTGGACATCACCGTGCACGCCGGCGCCGGCGCGTACATCTGCGGCGAGGAGACGGCCCTGCTCGACTCGCTGGAGGGGCGCCGCGGCCAGCCGAGGCTGCGCCCGCCGTTCCCGGCCATCGCCGGCCTCTACGCCTGCCCGACCGTGGTCAACAACGTCGAGTCGATCGCCTCGGTGCCGCCGATCCTGGCCCGCGGCAAGGCCTGGTTCAAGGGCCTGGGCACCGAGAAGTCCCCCGGCTTCACGCTCTACTCGCTCTCCGGCCACGTCACCAACCCCGGCCAGTACGAGGCCCCGCTCGGCATCACGCTGCGCCAGCTGCTCGACATCAGCGGCGGCGTCCGCCCCGGCCACCGGCTCAAGTTCTGGACCCCGGGCGGCTCCTCCACCCCGATGTTCACCGACCAGCACCTCGACGTCCCGCTCGACTACGAGGGCGTCGGCGCGGCCGGCTCGATGCTCGGCACCAAGGCCCTGCAGGTCTTCGACGAGACGACCTGCGTGGTGCGCGCGGTCACCCGCTGGACGGAGTTCTACGCCCACGAGTCCTGCGGCAAGTGCACCCCCTGCCGCGAGGGCACCTACTGGCTGGTCCAGCTGCTCAAGCGGATCGAGGCCGGCCAGGGCGCCGAGGGCGACCTGGAGAAGCTCCTCGACATCGCCGACAACATCAACGGCAAGTCCTTCTGCGCCCTGGGCGACGGCGCGGCCAGCCCGATCGTCTCCTCGCTCCAGCACTTCCGGGCCGAGTACGAGCAGCACCTCGCGGAGCGCCGCTGCCCGTTCGACCCGGCCGCCTCCACCGTCTGGGCCGACGGCCCCCGCCCCGGCCACCAGTCCGCCACCGAAAGGGAGGTGCACGCGTGACGATCACAGAACCGTCCACCTCCCAGGGCGGCCAGGCCGCGGTCGAGCTGGTCACGCTCACCATCGACGGCGTCGAAGTGCGGGTCCCCAAGGGGACCCTGGTGATCCGGGCCGCCGAGCAGATCGGCACCCAGGTCCCGCGCTTCTGCGACCACCCGCTGCTCGACCCGGCCGGCGCCTGTCGGCAGTGCATCGTCGAGATCGAGGGCCAGCGCAAGCCGGTCGCCTCCTGCACCGTCCCGGTCGCCGAGGGCATGGTGGTCCGCACCCAGCTCAGCTCGCCGGTCGCCGAGAAGGCCCAGCGCGGCGTGATGGAGCTGCTGCTGATCAACCACCCGCTGGACTGCCCGGTCTGCGACAAGGGCGGCGAGTGCCCGCTGCAGAACCAGGCGATGTCCACCGGCGACGCGGACTCCCGCTTCGAGGGGATGAAGCGCACCTACGAGAAGCCGGTGCCGATCAGCAGCCAGGTGCTGTTGGACCGGGAGCGCTGCGTGCTCTGCGCCCGCTGCACCCGGTTCTCCCAGCAGATCGCCGGGGACCCGTTCATCGACCTGGTCGAGCGCGGTGCCCTGCAGCAGGTCGGTACCGGCGAGGGCGACGACTTCGAGTCGTACTTCTCCGGCAACACCATCCAGATCTGCCCCGTCGGCGCCCTCACCTCGGCGGCCTACCGCTTCCGCTCCCGCCCGTTCGACCTGGTCTCCTCGCCGAGCGTCTGCGAGCACTGCTCCTCCGGCTGCGCCCAGCGCACCGACCACCGGCGCGGCAAGGTGCTGCGCCGGCTGGCCGGCGAGGACCCGGCGGTCAACGAGGAGTGGAACTGCGACAAGGGCCGGTTCGCCTTCCGCTACGCCCAGCAGCGCGACCGGATCACCGCCCCGCTGGTCCGCCGGGACGGCGAACTCGTCGCCGCCTCCTGGCCGGAGGCGCTGGCCCGGGCCGCCGAGGGACTGCGCGGGGCCAGCACCGGCGTGCTCACCGGTGGCCGGGTCACCGTCGAGGACGCCTACGCCTACGCCAAGTTCGCCCGGGTGGTGCTCGGCACCAACGACGTGGACTTCCGGGCCCGCCCGCACAGCGGCGAGGAGGCGCAGTTCCTGGCCGCCGCGGTCGCGGGACAGGGAGTGGACCTCACCGGTGAGGGCGTGACCTACCAGGATCTGGAGGCCGCGCCGGTGGCGCTGCTGGTGGCCCTGGAGCCCGAGGAGGAGTCGCCGATCGTCTTCCTGCGGCTGCGCAAGGCCAACCGCAACCGCGGGCTCGCGGTCTTCTCGATCGCCGCGCACGCCTCCCGGGGCCTGGCCAAGCTGCACGGGGCGCTGCTGCCCGCCGCCCCCGGCACCGAGGCCGAGTGGCTGGCCGCGCTCGCCGCCGACGAGCCGCTCAACGACGAGGCCGGCCGCGCCGCCGAACTGCTGCGCACCCCCGGCGCGGTGATCCTGGTCGGCGAGCGGGCCGCCGCCGCACCGGGCGCGCTCACCGCCGTGCTGCGGCTGGCGCACGCCACCGGTGCCCGGCTCGCCTGGATCCCCCGGCGGGCCGGCGAGCGCGGCGCGGTCGAGGCGGGCGCGCTGCCCGGCCTGCTGCCGGGCGGCCGCCCGGTCGGCGTCCCGGCCGCCCGGGCCGAGGCCGCCGCCGTCTGGGGCCTGCCCGGGCTCCCCGAGCGGCCCGGCCGGGACACCGAGGACATCCTCGGCGCGGCCGTCGGCGGCGAACTCGGCGCGCTGCTGGTCGGCGGCCTCGATCCGGAGGACCTCGCCGATCCGGCGCAGGCCGAGCTGGCCCTGGCCGCCGTCCCGTTCGTGGTCTCGCTGGAGCTGCGTCCGTCCGCCGTCACCGCGCACGCCGACGTGGTGCTGCCGGTGGCCGCGGTCGCCGAGAAGTCCGGCACCTTCCTGGACTGGGAGGGCCGGGTGCGGATGTTCGAGGCCGCGCTCAAGCCGGACCAGCAGATGGGCCGTCATCTGCACCCGGACCTGCGGGTGCTGAACATGCTCGCCGACGCGCTGGGCCACCGGCTCGGCCTGCCCGACGTCCGCGCCGCCCGGCTGGAGCTGGACCGGTTCACACCCTGGACCGGCGAGCGCCCGGCCGCCCCGGCCGCCCACCCCGGTGTGCTGCCCCGCCCGGCCACCGGCCAGGCGGTGCTGGCCGGTTGGCGCCTGCTGCTCGACCGCGGCTCGCTCCAGCAGGGCGACCCGCACCTGGCCGGCACCCGGCACCCGGCCGTCGCCCGGATCTCGCCGACCACCGCCGAGGAGATCGGCGCGGTGGGAGCCCCCGCGCTGCGGCTGACCGGCCCGTCCGGCTCGGTCACCCTGCCGCTGGAGATCGGCAAGGAGATGCCGGACCGCACGGTCTGGATCCCGCTCAACTCCACCCCGGGCGGCGCCCACCGCGCGCTCGGCACCACCACCGGCCACCTGGTCACCATCGCCCCGGCGCAGGGCGTCGAGTCCGAGGAGGAGGAGAAGTGAACCCCACCGCGCACCCGCTCGCCGGGTACGACCTCGCCGCGTACGAGACGCTGGGCTTCTTCGGCCGCGACCCCTGGTGGCTGGTCCTGCTCAAGGCGGTGTTCTGCTTCGCCTTCCTGGTCGGCACGGTCCTCGTGGCGATCGTCTGGGAGCGCAAGGTGGTGGCCTGGATGCAGCTGCGCATCGGGCCCAACCGGCACGGCCCCTGGGGCATGCTGCAGTCGCTCGCCGACGGCGTGAAGCTGGCGCTCAAGGAAGACCTGGTGGTCAAGGGCGCTGACAAGGCGGTCTACGTCCTGGCCCCGATCGTCTGCGCCATCCCGGCGTTCATGGCCTTCGCGGTGATCCCGTTCGGCCCGGCCGGCAACGAGATCTCGATCTTCGGTACCCGGACGCCGATGCAGCTGACCGACTTCCCGGTGGCGCTGCTCTACATCCTGGCCACCGCCTCGGTCGGCATCTACGGCATCGTGCTGGCCGGCTGGTCCTCCGGTTCGACCTACCCGCTGCTCGGCGGCCTGCGCTCCTCGGCCCAGATGATCAGCTACGAGATCGCGATGGGCCTGTCCTTCGCGGCGGTGTTCATCTACTCCGGCTCGATGTCCACCTCGGAGATCGTCTCCTCGCAGCAGCCGACCTGGTTCGCGGTGCTGCTGCCGGTGTCGTTCATCGTCTACATCGTGGCGATGGTCGGCGAGACCAACCGCGCGCCGTTCGACCTCCCGGAGGCCGAGGGCGAGTTGGTCGGCGGCTTCAACACCGAGTACTCCTCGCTGAAGTTCGCGATGTTCATGCTGGCCGAGTACATCAACATGGTCACCGTCTCGGCCGTCGCCTCCACCCTGTTCCTGGGCGGCTGGCGGGCCCCCTGGCCGGTCTCCACCTTCTGGGAGGGCGCCAACCACGGCTGGTGGCCGCTGCTCTGGATCACCCTCAAGATCCAGCTGCTGCTGTTCTTCTTCATCTGGCTACGCGGCACCCTGCCCCGGTTCCGCTACGACCAGTTCATGAAGCTCGGCTGGAAGGTGCTGATCCCGGTCTCGCTGGTCTGGCTGGTGATGGTGGCCGCCGTCCGGGCGCTGCGCAACGAGGGCTACGGCTTCGGCGAGGTGGTGCTCTACGTCGGTGCCCCGGTCGGCGCGCTGCTGCTGCTCGGCCTGCTCCGGGACGCCGTGAAGCGCCGGCCGGAACCCGTGGACGGCGCGCCGAGCGGGGAGTTCGACCCGATGGCCGGCGGCTACCCGGTGCCGCCGCTGCCCGGCCAGCAGCTCCCGCAGGTCCCGCGCAGGCCCAGCCGCGCCCCGAAGCAACTCCAGGACGCCCTCAACGGGGCCGACCATTCCGAAGGGAGCTGAACCGAGATGTCGTCCGACCAGAACCGCCGGACCGACCGGCCCGAGCGGGCCGAGAAGCCGTCCATCCTCGGACCGGCCGCCGGCTTCGGCGTGACCTTCAAGGCCATGTTCAAGAAGCGGCTCACCGAGCAGTACCCGGAGCAGAAGAAGCCCACCGCCCCGCGCTTCCACGGCCGCCACCAGCTCAACCGGCACCCGGACGGCCTGGAGAAGTGCGTCGGCTGCGAGCTGTGCGCCTGGGCCTGCCCGGCCGACGCCATCTACGTCGAGGGCGCGGACAACCAGGAGGAGGAGCGCTACTCGCCCGGTGAGCGGTACGGCGCGGTGTACCAGATCAACTACGCCCGCTGCATCCTGTGCGGCCTGTGCATCGAGGCCTGCCCGACCCGGGCGCTCACCATGACCAACGAGTACGAGCTCGCGGACTCCTCCCGCAAGGACCTCATCTTCACCAAGGAGCAGCTGCTGGTCGGCCTCTCCGAGGGCATGGTCGACACCCCGCACGCGATCTTCCCGGGCGCCGACGAGGGCGCGTACTACCGCGGCGAGATCACCGCGGCGGCGCCGGGCACCGAGCGTCAGGAGCGCACCGACCGGGAGAAGGAGGCGCAGTCGTGACCGCCGCCCCCGCCACCCTCGCCGCCGTCACCGGCGCGACCTCCACCGGCGAGGCCGTCCAGTTCTGGGTGCTCGCGGTGATCGCCGTCGGCGGCGCCCTCGGGATGCTGCTGATGAGGAAGGCGGTGCACAGCGCGCTCTGCCTGGCCGCCACCATGCTCGCCCTGGCGGTCTGTTACATGGCCCAGGGCGCGGTCTTCCTGGGCGTGGTGCAGATCGTCGTCTACACCGGCGCGATCATGATGCTCTTCCTGTTCGTGGTGATGCTGGTCGGCGTGACCAGCGCGGACTCGCTGAAGGAACAGCTGAAGGGCCAGCGGTTCGCCGCCGTGGTCTGCGGCCTCGGCTTCGGCGTGCTGCTGGTCGCCGGGATCGCCAACGCCAAGCTGCACACCTTCGCCGGCCTCGGCGAGGCCAACGCCGAGGGCAACGTCCAGGGCCTGGCCCGGCTGATCTTCACCAAGTACGTGTGGGCCTTCGAGGTCACCGGCGCGCTGCTGATCACGGCCGCGATCGGCGCCATGGTGCTGACCCACCGCGAGCACGTGAAGGCCCCGAAGACCCAGCGCGAGTTGGCGGCCCAGCGGGTCGCCGACAACCTGCAGGTCCCGCCGCTGCCCGCGCCCGGCGTCTACGCCCGGCACAACGCGGTGGACATCCCCGGCCTGCTGCCGGACGGCTCGATCGCCGAGGACTCGGTGATGGCGACCCTGCGTGAGCGCGGCCAGATCCGCGACGTCAGCCAGCAGATGCTGGCGCGGATGGCCGAGCTGGAGTCCAGCACCGCCGACTGGCTGGGCCGCCCGCCGTCCGAGCGCCCGCCGGTGACCGGCCCGCGCCAGGCGCTGGAGCCGGTGGCCGCCAACCACCAGGCGCCGGCGAACCGCCCGGCGTCCGACCACGACGAGGAGGGGGCGGAGTGAATCCGGTCAACTACCTCTATCTCTCCGCCCTGTTGTTCACCATCGGCGCCTCCGGCGTGCTGATCCGGCGGAACGCGATCGTCCTGTTCATGTGTGTCGAACTGATGCTCAACGCCTCCAACCTGGCGCTGGTCACCTTCTCCCGGATGCACGGCAACCTGGACGGCCAGATCATCGCGTTCTTCACCATGGTGGTCGCGGCGGCCGAGGTCGTGGTCGGCCTCGCGATCATCGTCTCGATCTTCCGGACCAGGCACTCCGCTTCGGTCGACGACAGCAACCTGATGAAGCTGTAGGCGGAGGGCCTCGGTGAACTCTCTCATTCCGCTGCTGGTCGCGGCCCCGCTGGCCGGCGCCGCCCTGCTGCTGCTCGGTGGCCGCGCCTTCGACCGGTTCGGCCACTGGCTGGCCACCGCGCTCGCCGCACTGTCCTTCGGCTTCGGCCTCGCGCTGTTCTCGTCCATGCTGGGCCGGGACGCCGAGGAACGCGCCGTCACCGAACACCTGTTCAGCTGGATCCCGGTGAACGGCTTCCAGGCCGACGTCTCGTTCCGGCTCGACCAGCTCTCGATGACCTTCGTCCTGCTGATCACCGGTGTCGGCACGCTGATCCACCTCTACTCGGTGGGCTACATGCAGCACGACGAGCGCCGGCGCCGCTTCTTCGCCTACCTCAACCTCTTCCTGGCGGCCATGCTGCTGCTGGTGGTCGCCGACAACTACCTGCTGCTGTACTTCGGCTGGGAGGGCGTGGGCCTCGCCTCGTACCTGCTGATCGGCTTCTGGCAGCACAAGCCGAGCGCCGCGACGGCCGCCAAGAAGGCGTTCATCGTCAACCGCGTCGGTGACCTGGGCCTGTCCATCGCGATCATGCTGATGTTCGTCGAGTTCGGCTCCTTCGCCTTCGAGCCGGTCTTCGCCACCGCCGGCAGCGCGAGCGAGGGCAAGCTGACCGCGATCGGGCTGATGCTGCTGCTCGCCGCCTGCGGCAAGTCCGCGCAGGTGCCGCTGCAGTCCTGGCTCGGGGACGCGATGGAGGGCCCGACCCCGGTCTCCGCGCTGATCCACGCGGCCACCATGGTCACCGCCGGCGTCTACCTGATCACCCGCTCCGGGGCGATCTTCAACCTGGCGCCGGACGCCCAGACCGCCGTCGTGGTGGTCGGCACGGTCACCCTGCTCTTCGGAGCGATCGTCGGTTGCGCCAAGGACGACATCAAGAAGGCCCTGGCCGGCTCGACCATGTCGCAGATCGGCTACATGATCCTCGCGGCCGGCCTCGGCCCGATCGGCTACGCCTTCGCGATCATGCACCTGGTGACCCACGGCTTCTTCAAGGCCGGGCTGTTCCTCGGCGCCGGGTCGGTCATGCACGGCATGAACGACGAGGTGAACATGCGTCACTACGGCGGCCTGCGCAGGTACATGCCGGTCACCTTCGTGACCTTCGGCCTCGGATACCTGGCCATCATCGGCTTCCCGGGCCTGTCCGGCTTCTTCTCCAAGGACAAGATCATCGAGGCCGCGTTCGCGAAGGGCGGCACCGAGGGCTGGATCCTCGGCCTGTGCGCGCTGACCGGCGCCGCGGTCACCGCGTTCTACATGACCCGGGTGATGCTCCTGACCTTCTTCGGCGAGAAGCGCTGGCAGCCGGACGCCCAGGGCAACGACCCGCACCCGCACGAGTCGCCGCGGACCATGACGATCCCGATGATCCTGCTGGCGTTCGGCTCGGTGTTCGCCGGCGGGCTGTTCGCGTTCAACAGCTCCTTCCTCACCTGGCTGGAGCCGGTCACCGGGCACGAGGAGGGGAACTCCCCGCTCGCCCCGCTGGTGGTCACCCTGCTCACCAGCGCCTGCATGGTGCTCGGCGTCGCGCTCTCCTACCTGATGTACGGCCGTTCCGCCGTCCCGGTGGTGCCGCCCTACGGCTCCCCGCTCACCCGGGCCGCCCGCCGCGACCTCCTCCAGGACGACTTCAACCACGCCGTCCTGGTCCGCCCCGGCTCGGCGCTCACCGCCGCCCTGGTCTACTTCGACAGCCGCGGCCTGGACGGCTTCGTCAACGGCCTGGCCGCCGCCATCGGCGGCGCCTCCAGCCGGCTGCGGCGGATCCAGAACGGCTACGTCCGCACCTACGCGCTCTCCATGTTCGGCGGCACGCTGGTGCTGGTCGCCACGACTCTCCTGATGAGGTCCGTCTGATGCACTCGGATTACACACGCCGTCAGGAGGCCGAGGCATGAGCGTCCTCCTCACCGCCACCTGCGCGGTCCCGGCCGCCGGTGCGGTGGTCACCGCCGCCCTGCCGGCCGGGACCACCGAGGGCCGGCGGCGCACCGCCAAGACCGCGGCACTGGTCTTCTCCGCCGTCACCCTGGCCCTGGCCGGCGCGGTCGCCGTGCGGTTCGACCCGGACGGCGCGCGCTACCAGCTGACCGAGTCCTACAGCTGGATCCGCTCCTTCGGCATCACCTTCGCGCTCGGCGTGGACGGCATCGGCGCCGTGCTCGCCCTGCTCACCGCCGTCCTGGTGCCGGTCGTGCTGCTCGCCTCCTGGCACGACGCCGACCCGGCCGCCCCCGCACCCGCGCCCGCGCCCGCGCCCGAGGGGACCTTCGAGAACAGGCGCCGCACCCAGGGCTTCTTCGCGCTGGTCCTGGCGGTGGAGGCGATGGTGATCGTCTCCTTCTACGCCACCGACGTCTTCGTCTTCTACGTCTTCTTCGAAGCCATGCTGATCCCGATGTACTTCCTCATCGGCGGCTTCGGAGACCGGGCGGGCGGCCCCGACGCGGCCCGTCAGCGCTCCTACGCGGCGGTCAAGTTCCTGCTGTACAACCTGCTCGGCGGCCTGGTCATGCTGGCCGCCGTGATCGGCCTGTACGTGATCGCGCAGGACCAGGGCCTGGCCACCTTCGACCTGCAGACCCTCACCGGCGCGGTCGCCGACGGCCGGCTGCGGTTCAGCGGAACCGCCGAGAAGGCGCTGTTCCTCGGCTTCTTCTTCGCCTTCGCGGTCAAGGCCCCGCTCTGGCCCCTGCACACCTGGCTGCCGAACGCGATGGGCGAGGCCACCGCCGGCACCGCCGTGCTGATCACCGCCGTGGTCGACAAGGTCGGCACCTTCGCGATGCTCCGCTTCTGCCTCGGGCTCTTCCCGGACGCCTCGAAGACCTTCGCCCCGGCGATCCTGGTCCTCTCGGTGATCGGGATCATCTACGGCGCGCTGCTGGCCATCGGCCAGAAGGACATCAAGCGGCTGGTCGCCTACGCCTCGATCTCGCACTTCGGCTTCATCATCATGGGCATCTTCGCGCTGACCAGCCAGGGCCAGAGCGGAGCCACCCTCTACATGGTCAACCACGGCATCTCCACCGCCGCGTGGATGCTGGTGGCCGGCTTCCTGATCTCCCGCCGCGGCTCCCGGCTGATCGCCGACTACGGCGGCGTGCAGAAGGTCGCCCCGGTGCTCGCCGGCACCTTCCTCATCGGCGGCCTGGCCACCCTCTCGCTGCCCGGCCTCGCTCCCTTCGTCAGCGAGTTCCTGGTCCTGGTCGGCACCTTCACCCGCTACCCGGCGGTCGGCATCGTCGCCACCTTCGGCATCGTGCTGGCCGCGCTGTACGCCCTGCTGCTCTACCAGCGCACCATGACCGGCCCGGTCAAGGAGGGCGTCGGCGCCATCACCGACCTCAAGGTCCGCGAACTCGCCGTGGTGGCACCGCTGGTGGCGCTGACCGTGCTGCTCGGGGTCTACCCGAAGCCGCTCACCGACCTGGTCAACCCCGCGGTGAACGCGACCCTCTCGCAGGTCCACCAGACCGATCCGGCACCGGCCCACCCGGTCGCCGCCGACCACGGGTCCGGCCAGGACGGGGCCGCCCGCTCAGGAGGTGAGCACAAGTGAGCAGCACCGGATGGCTCGCCGCCGCCGGCGGCACCCAGAGCATCCCCGTACCGCACATCGAGTACGGGCAACTCTCGCCGATGCTGGTGGTGTTCGGCGCCGCCGTGACCGGCATCCTGCTGGAGGCCTTCCTGCCCCGGCGGCTGCGGCACTGGGCCCAGGTGGTGACCGCGCTGACCGGCCTGGCCGGCGCCTTCGTCGCCGTCCTGGTGCTCGCCGCCCAGGGCTACGGCACGACCAAGGTCGACGCGGTGGCGATGGGCTCGGTGGCCCTGGACGGTCCGACGCTGTTCCTCCAGGGCGTGATCCTGCTGGTCGCGGTGGTCGCGGTGCTGACCTACGCCGAGCGCCGGCTGGAGCCCAAGGCCGGGGGAGCGCCGGCCGACGCGTTCGCCGCGCAGGCCTCCGCCACGCCCGGGGGCGAGCAGGAGCGCGGCGCGATCCGGGCCGGCTTCACCACCAGCGAGGTCTTCCCGCTCACCATGTTCGCGGTCGGCGGCATGCTGCTCTTCCCGGCGGCCAACGACCTGCTGACCATGTTCGTCGCGCTGGAGGTCTTCTCCCTCCCGCTCTACCTGCTCTGCGCGCTGGCCCGGCGCCGCCGGCTGCTCTCCCAGGAGGCGGCGGTCAAGTACTTCCTGCTCGGCGCCTTCGCCTCGGCGTTCTTCCTGTTCGGCACCGCGCTGCTGTACGGCTTCGCGGGCACCGTGCGGCTCGGCGAGATCGCCGACGTCATCTCCGGCAACGCGCTGCTCACCCCGGCGCTGGTCTCCTCGACCCAGAACGACGCCCTGCTGCTGGTGGGCCTGGCGATGCTGGCGGTCGGCCTGCTCTTCAAGGTCGGCGCGGTGCCGTTCCACGCCTGGACCCCGGACGTCTACCAGGGCGCGCCGACCCCGGTCACCGGTTTCATGGCGGCGGCGACCAAGGTGGCCGCGTTCGGCGCCGTGCTGCGGCTGTTCTACGTGGCCTTCCCGGCACTGCGGCTGGACTGGCGGCCGGTGCTCTGGGGTGTGGCGATCCTCACCATGGTGGTCGGCGCGGTCCTGGCCGTCACCCAGCAGGACGTCAAGCGGCTGCTCGCCTACTCCTCGATCGCGCACGCCGGCTTCATCCTCACCGGTGTGATCGCCAGCAACCGGCAGGGCGTCGGTTCGGTGCTGTTCTACCTGCTGGCGTACTCCTTCGTGACGCTCGGCGCGTTCGCCGTGGTCACCCTGGTGCGCGACTCCAAGGGCGAGGCCACCCACCTGTCCAGCTGGGCCGGCCTGGGCCGGCGCTCCCCGCTGGTCGCGGCGGTGTTCGCGCTCTTCCTGCTGGCCTTCGCGGGCATCCCGCTGACCTCCGGGTTCACCGGGAAGTTCGCGGTGTTCCAGGCCGCGGCGGCCGGTGGGGCGACCCCGCTGGTGATCGTCGGCGTGCTCAGCTCGGCGGTGGCGGCGTTCTTCTACATCCGGGTCATCGTGCTGATGTTCTTCTCCGACCCGCAGCCGGGCGGCCCGACCGTCGCCATTCCGAGCGCCTTCACGGCGACCGCGATCGGCGTCGGCGTCCTGGTGACGCTGGGCCTCGGACTGCTGCCGCAGTACTTCCTGGACCTCGCCTCGAAGGCCGTGTTCTTCGTCGGCTGAGCGCCCACGGACCGCGCACGGGCCGCGCGCGGACCGTCCGCCGACCGTCTGCGGACCGCTCGCGGAACGCGCCCCGACGGCCCGGTCGACCGCCCCGGCGGCGGCCGGGCCGACCGCTCCGACGACCGTCCGGGTCGCGCCCCCGCGCGCGGCCCGGACGCCCCGTTCGGGTATCCGTGCTGGCCAGCGGGGACGCCCCGGGCGCGACAGAGCCGCACGCCCGTGCAGTGATCCACTCGCGACCGGATACCCTGCCTGTATGGCCAGCGGCGGCACTCAGGGACCGGGCCGCTAGATCGACCAGGGACAGAGGAGTGGTCTTCGTGACCGTCGTGGGACCCTTTGGGCTCAGCGTGCAGGACCGCGATCTCACCCGCGACGTCCAGGCCGGGATGGACGCGGTGGAGACCGCGCTCACCGACGCCGTGAAGAGTGACGTCCCGTTCATCACCGTGACCGCCAGCCACCTGATCGAGGCCGGCGGCAAGCGCTTCCGCCCGCTGCTGGTACTGCTCGCCGCCCAGTTCGGTGACGCCGGCGCGCCCGGGGTGGTCCCGGCGGCCGTCGTCGTCGAGCTCACCCACCTGGCCACGCTGTACCACGACGACGTCATGGACGAGGCCCCGGTGAGACGCGGCGCGCCCAGCGCCAACTCGCGCTGGGACAACTCGGTCGCCATCCTGACCGGCGACTTCCTCTTCTCCCGCGCCTCCCAGGTGCTCGCCGACCTCGGCCCGGAGGCCGTCCGGCTGCAGGCCGACGCGTTCGAGCGGCTGGTCACCGGACAGATCCTGGAGACCGCCGGCCCCGGCCCGGAGGACGACCCGCTCGACCACTACCTGAACGTGCTGGCCGGCAAGACCGGCTCGCTGATCGCCGTCTCCTGCCGGATAGGAGCGCTGGCGGCCGGCGCCGAGCCGTGGGTGATCGACATCCTCAGCGCGTTCGGGGAGCGGATCGGCATCGCCTTCCAGCTGGCCGACGACGTCCTGGACATCGCCAGCGACGGCCACGAGTCCGGCAAGACCCCCGGCACCGACCTGCGCGAGGGCGTGGAGACCCTGCCGACCCTGCTGCTGCGCCAGATGCCCGCCGACCCGGCCGATCCGGAGGACACCCGGCTGCGCGAGCTGCTCCGCAAGGACCTCGCCGACGACGAGCTGCACGCCGAGGCCCTGCGGCTGCTGCGCCGCCACCCGGCGCTGGAGCACGCCCGCCGGGAGACCCTGCGGCACGCCGAGGAGGCCCGCACCCTGCTGGACCCGCTGCCCGACGGCCCGGCCAAGGAGGCGCTCCAGGCGCTCTGCGACTCGGTGGCCATCCGCACCATGTGACGGTGCGGCGGCCCGGTCCGGGGCGGGCCGGGCGAAATGGGGTCCACGGTCCCGAGGGGCGCGCGGATGGGGGAGACTGACACCCGTCAGCACCGTGTCCGCACCTCCGCCCATCCGGAAGGCCGCCATGCTTCGCGTCGTCATCGCCGAGGACTCCGTACTGCTGCGGGAGGGTCTGACCAGGCTGCTCACCGACCGCGGCCTGGAGGTCGTGGCCGGCGTCGGGGACGGCGAGGCGCTGGTCAAGACGATCCACGAGCTGGCGGCCGACGGCGCGCTGCCCGATGTGGTGGTCTCCGACGTGCGGATGCCCCCCACCCACACCGACGAGGGCCTGCGCGCCTGCGTCACCCTGCGCGGCCTGTTCCCGGAGCTCGGCGTGCTGGTGCTGTCGCAGTTCGTCGAGGAGCGCTACGCCTCCGAACTGCTGGCCGGTTCCACCCGTGGTGTGGGCTACCTGCTGAAGGACCGGGTCGCCGAGGTCCGCGAGTTCGTGGACGCCGTGGTCCGGGTGGCCGAGGGCGGCACCGCGCTGGACCCGGAGGTCGTCCAGCAGCTGCTGAGCCGCAGTCGCAAGGGCGATGTGCTGGCCGGGCTGACCCCGCGCGAGCGGGAGGTCCTGGGGCTGATGGCGGAGGGCCGGACCAACACCGCGGTGGCCAAGCAGCTGGTGGTCTCCGAGGGCGCGGTGGAGAAGCACGTCAGCAACATCTTCCTGAAGCTGGGGTTCGCGCAGAGCCCGGGCGACCACCGCCGGGTCCTTGCGGTGCTGACTTATCTGAATTCCTGACCGGCTCGCCGACGGGCCGTTCCAGGGGTGCGTTCGCGTTCGAACCGAATTGTCGCTCCGTGGTCCGAAATCGGTCGTCCACGGCGTTTTTCGTGAGCTCGGCGGTGATTTTCCGCCGCATCGGGGAGTTCCGTCCAAGGCAATCCTTACCCGCATAGGATGCGAGAGGTGCACCAGGCGGACGGGGGCACACGGCTCACGCCCGCGGCTGGTGCCCACGAGGAGGTCCGCGGCAGTGACCAGTCAGGTCGATCAGTCAGAAGCAGTGGACGGCTCGGACGGCGACGAGGGCCGCTCCGGGCCCGACGGGGGCCGCTCCGGCCCTGCCGCGCCGGTCGGTCCACAGCCCCGGGGCACCAAGCCGATCCGCAGGCTGGACCGGGTGATCATCAGATTCGCCGGGGACTCCGGCGACGGCATGCAGCTCACCGGCGACCGCTTCACCTCGGAGACGGCGTCCTTCGGCAACGACCTCTCCACCCTGCCCAACTTCCCGGCCGAGATCCGCGCCCCCGCCGGAACGCTGCCGGGTGTCTCGTCCTTCCAACTCCACTTCGCCGACCACGACATCCTGACCCCGGGTGACGCGCCCAACGTCCTGGTGGCGATGAACCCGGCCGCCCTCAAGGCCAACCTCCCCGACCTCCCGCGCGGCGCGGAGATCATCGTCAACACCGACGAGTTCACCAAGCGCGCGCTGGCCAAGGTCGGGTACGCCGCGGACCCGCTGGCGGACGGCTCGCTGCAGGGCTACCACCTGCACAAGGTGCCGCTCACCACGCTGACCCTGGAGGCGCTCAAGGAGAGCGGGCTCGCCCGCAAGGACGCCGAGCGCGCCAAGAACATGTTCGCGCTGGGCCTGCTGTCCTGGATGTACCACCGCCCGACCCACGGGACCGAGTCCTTCCTGCGCACCAAGTTCGCCAAGAAGCCGCAGATCGCCGAGGCCAACATCACCGCCTTCCGGGCCGGCTGGAACTTCGGCGAGACCACCGAGTCCTTCGCGGTGTCCTACGAGGTGCCGCCGGCCAAGCTGCCGCCGGGCCGCTACCGCAACATCTCCGGCAACCTGGCGCTGTCCTACGGCCTGATCGCCGCCTCCCGGCGCTCGGGGCTGCCGCTCTACCTGGGCTCCTACCCGATCACCCCGGCCTCGGACATCCTGCACGAGCTGAGCCGGCACAAGAACTTCGGCGTGCGCACCTTCCAGGCCGAGGACGAGATCGCCGGCATCGGCGCGGCGCTCGGCGCGGCCTTCGGCGGCGCGCTCGGCGTGACCACCACCTCCGGCCCCGGCGTGGCGCTCAAGAGCGAGACCATCGGCCTGGCCGTCTCGCTCGAACTCCCGCTGCTGGTGGTGGACATCCAGCGCGGCGGCCCGTCCACCGGACTGCCGACCAAGACCGAGCAGGCCGACCTGCTGCAGGCGATGTTCGGCCGCAACGGCGAGGCCCCGGTGCCGATCGTGGCGCCGGCCACCCCGGCCGAGTGCTTCGACGCGGCCCTGGAGGCGGCCCGCATCGCGGTCACCTACCGAACCCCGGTCTTCCTGCTCTCGGACGGCTACCTGGCCAACGGCTCGGAGCCCTGGCGGATCCCGGAGGTCGACGAACTGCCCGTGATCGACCCGGACTTCGCCACCGCGCCGAACCGCGAGGACGGCGCGTTCTGGCCGTACCTGCGCGATCCCCGGACGCTGGCCCGGCCGTGGGCGCTGCCCGGCACCCCGGGGCTGGAGCACCGGATCGGCGGCATCGAGAAGCAGGACGGCACCGGCAACATCTCCTACGACCCGGCCAACCACGACTTCATGGTCCGCACCCGGCAGACCAAGGTGGACGGCATCACGGTGCCCGACACGGGGGTCGACGACCCCGACGGCGAGGCCCGGGTGCTGGTGCTCGGCTGGGGCTCCACCTACGGACCGATCACCGCGGCGGTCCGCCGGGTCCGGGCGGACGGTGGCCGGATCGCGCAGGCGCACCTGCGCAACCTCAACCCGTTCCCGGCCGATCTCGGCACGGTGCTGCGGAGTTACGACAAGGTCATCGTGCCCGAGATGAACCTCGGCCAGCTGGCGCTGCTGCTGCGCGCCAAGTACCTGGTGGACGCCGAGTCCTACAACCAGGTGCGCGGACTGCCGTTCAAGGCGGCGCAGTTGGCGGACGTGCTGTGGGCGGCGATCGGCACCCTGGACGAGGAGGACAACCGATGAGCGAGAAGTTCCCCTCGTTGAAGCTGGTCCCGAAGGCCGAGGCGCCGCAGAGCGCCAAGGAGTTCAAGACCGACCAGGAGGTGCGCTGGTGTCCCGGCTGCGGTGACTACGCGATCCTGGCCGCGGTGCAGGCGTTCATGCCGGAGCTGGGGATCAGACGGGAGAACACCGTCTTCGTCTCCGGCATCGGCTGCTCGTCCCGGTTCCCCTACTACATGAACACCTACGGGGTGCACTCGATCCACGGTCGCGCCCCGGCGATCGCCACCGGGCTGGCGACCTCCCGGCGGGACCTCAGCGTCTGGGTGGTGACCGGTGACGGCGACGCGCTGTCGATCGGCGGCAACCATCTGATCCACGCGCTGCGCCGCAATGTGAATCTGAAGATCCTGCTGTTCAACAACCGTATCTACGGCCTGACCAAGGGCCAGTACTCGCCGACCAGTGAGCTCGGGAAGATCACCAAGTCCACCCCGATGGGCTCGCTGGACGCGCCGTTCAACCCGCTCTCGCTGGCCATCGGCGCGGAGGCCACCTTCGTCGCCCGGACCATCGACTCCGACCGTCAGCACCTGCAGTCGGTGCTGCGGGCGGCGGCCGAGCACGAGGGCACCGCGCTGGTCGAGATCTACCAGAACTGCAACATCTTCAACGACGGCGCGTTCGAGGTGCTGAAGGAGGCCGGCACCCGGGACGAGGCGCTGATCCGGCTGGAGCACGGGCAGCCGGTCCGCTTCGGCGCGGACGGCGCCCGGGGCGTCTTCCGCGGCGCCGACGGCGAGCTGTTCGTCGACGCCGTCACGGCGGAGAACGAGGCGGCGCTGCTGGTCCACGACGCCCACGCGGCCGGCCCGGCCACGGCGTTCGCGCTCTCCCGGATCGCCGACGCGGACACCCTGCACCACACCCCGATCGGCGTGCTGCGCGAGGTCCGGCGCCCGGTGTACGACGAGCTGATGGCCGACCAGCTGGCCGCCGCCGCCGCCGACCGCGGCCCGGGCGAGCTGGCCGCGCTGCTCGCGGGCGGCGACACCTGGACGGTCGACTGAGCCCGGCCGACGAGCGCGGCGGCGCCCCCGGCCCTTCCCGGCCCGGGGGCGCCGCCGCGCGTTCCGGCCCGCGGCTAGCCCAGCCCGGGCAGCGGGTCCTGGTCGACCTCGTGGCGGGGGACGCGCTCGGCCGGATCGCGGCACTCCGGGCCGAGGCGCAGGATGCGCGACTCCGGGTCGTGCAGGGGGCGGTGGCAGCGGCGGCAGGTCACCCGGGGGCGGACGGCCTCGGGGGTGGTGGTGCCCGGCAGCGGGTCGGGGTCGGCGGTGGTCATGGAGCCGACCGTACCCGTGGGCCCGGCACGGCCGCCGGGCCGAGGACGGGCCGAGGACGGGAGGGGGACGGGCCGAGGACGGAAGGGGGCGGGCCGGTCTAGCGCCCCCGGGCGTCGTACTCGTCGCGGGCGGCCAGCACGGCCGGGACGCGTTCCTCGGTCCAGTGCGCCAGCTCGGCGACCAGCCGGGAGGCCTCCCGGCCGAGCGGGGTCAGGCTGTAGTCGACCCGGGGCGGGATGACCGGATGGGCCTCGCGCAGGACGAAGCCGTCGCGCTCCAGCGTCTGCAGCGTCTGGGCGAGCATCTTCTCGCTCACCCCGGTGATCCGGCGGCGCAGCTCGCTGAACCGGTAGCCGCGCTCGTGCAGCGCGCCGAGCACCAGCACGCCCCAGCGGCTGGTGACGTGTTCCAGGACGCCCCGGGACGGGCACATCCGGTCGAAGACGTCGGGCGGGGGCAGCGGGCCGGCCGGGGCGCCGGGGCCGCCGGCCGGGGGCACCTGGGTCGCGGTGTTCATTACCTGCATATCAGTACCCTACTTTGAAGTGCGTACTTACGAAAGGTTAGTGCCGTCCCTAAGGTGAGTTCCGAAGCCGAAAGTCCAATGGACAGCCACCTCAGGGAACAGGGAGCAGCACCATGTACGTCGTCACCGGAGCCACCGGACAGCTCGGCCGCCTCGTCGTCGAGGGGCTGCTGGCCAAGGTCCCCGCGAGTGAGGTGGCGGTGGTCGTCCGCTCCGCGGAGAAGGCCGCCGACCTCGCCGAGCGCGGCGTGACCGTGCGGGTGGCCGACTACGACCGCCCGGAGAGCCTGGCGGGTGCCTTCGCCGCCGGCGACCGGGTGCTGTTCGTCTCGGGCAGCGAGGTCGGCAACCGGATGCCGCAGCACACTGCCGTGGTCGAGGCGGCGCGCGCCGCCGGGGTCGCGCTGCTCGCCTACACGAGTGCGCCGGGTGTGGCCACCTTCAAGCTGGCCGACGAGCACAAGGCCACCGAGGCCCTCATCCGCGAGTCCGGGCTGCCCTTCGCCCTGCTGCGCAACGGCTGGTACACCGAGAACTACCTGGGCGACGCGGCCGGCACGGTCGAGCGCGGCGCGGTGGTCGGCAGCGCCGGCGAGGACGGCCGGATCGCCACCGCCCCGCGCCGGGACTACGCCGACGCGGCGGTGGCCGTGCTCACCGGCGAGGGCCACGAGGGCGCGGTGTACGAACTGAGCGGCGACGCCGCCTGGAGCCTGCCGGAGCTGGCCGCCGAGCTGGCCCTCGCCTCGGGCAAGCCGGTCGTGTTCCACCCGGTGACGCCGGAGGAGCACCTGCGGATCCTGGTCGGCGCGGGCCTGCCGGAGGGCTTCGCGGGGATCCTGGTCGACGTCGACGCCGGCATCGCGCGCGGCGAGCTGGCCGGCACCCCGGGCGACCTGGCCCGGCTGATCGGCCGCCCGACCGTTCCGCTGGCGCAGAGCGTGCGGACCGCCCTGGGCGCCTGAGCCGCCCCGGTCGGGCACCCGGTCATGACATCGCCCGCGGCACCCGCCGCGGGCGATGTCATGACCAAAAACCGAATACGGAGATGACAGGCCCGGCCGTGCCCGCTACCGTCGGCTCGACACTCGCGCGCGGAGGGCGGACGGGCCATGCCAGAGACAACCCAGCACGAGGCCGGACGCGGCCTCTGGTACGGCTTCGCGGCCTACGGCATATGGGGCCTGTTCCCGCTCTTCTGGCCGCTGCTGGAGCCCGGCGCCGCCGACGACATCCTGGCCAACCGGATGGTCTGGTCGCTGGTCGCGGTCGTCCTGCTGCTGGTCGTCCAGCGCCACTGGGGCTGGATCCGCCCGCTGCTGCGCCAGCCCCGCCGGCTCGCCATGCTGGGCGCCGCCGCCACCGTGATCTCGGTCAACTGGGGCGTCTACATCTGGGGCGTCAACGCCGGGCACGTGGTGGAGACCAGCCTCGGCTACTTCATCAACCCGCTGGTCACCATCGCCTTCGGCGTGCTGGTGCTCAAGGAGCGGCTGCGCACCGCCCAGTGGGCGGCGGTGGGCATCGGCGTCCTCGCGGTGGTGGTACTGACCATCGGCTACGGGCGGCTGCCGTGGATCGCGCTGACCCTGGCGTTCTCCTTCGCCACCTACGGGCTGCTGAAGAAGACGGTCGGACTGAGCGGGCTGGAGAGCCTGGCCGCCGAGACCGCCTTCCTGTTCCCCTTCGCCCTCGGCTACCTGGTCTACCTGCAGGTCTCCGGTCGCGGCACCTTCGGGCACACCGTGCCCGGTGAGTACGGCTGGGGGCACACCGGGCTGCTGGTGCTCAGCGGCGTGATCACCGCCGTCCCGCTGCTCCTCTTCGGCGCCGCCGCCGTCCGGGTGCCGCTGAGCGTGATCGGCCTGCTGCAGTACCTGGCGCCGGTGTTCCAGTTCCTGATCGGCGTCGCGGTCTTCCACGAGTCGATGCCGCCCGCCCGCTGGGCCGGCTTCGCCCTGGTGTGGGTGGCGCTCGCGCTGCTCACCTGGGACGCGCTGCGGCGGGTCCGGGCCGACCGGGCGGCCGTCCGGGCCCGGACGGCCGCCGCTTCGAGCACCGCTCCCGCCGACGCGGTGCCGGTCAGGCGGTGATGTCCCGCGAGGTGAACCGGGACCACGCCGCCGAGCCGAACACCGCCACGTAGGCGGCCTGCAGCCCGAGGTTCTTCAGCACCCCGTCCCAGTACATCGGCTCCCGCAGCAGGTCGCCGAAGGTGAGCCAGTGGTGGGTGAAGAGGAACGGCTGGATGGCGTGCAGCTGCGGGAAGGCGTCCAGGATCTGCACCGTGACCACCAGACCGACGGTGGCCGCCATCGCCGCGATGCCGCTGCCGGTGAGCGTCGAGACGAACAGCCCGATCGCGACCAGCCCGGCCAGCGAGGCGGCCACCACGGCGGCCACCAGCACCGCCCGCAGCAGCGCCGGGCCCAGGCCGATGGTCTCGCCGGAGATCAGCGTGACGTCGCCGACCGGGAACAGCACCGTCCCGGCGATCACCGCGGAGAGCGCGACGGTCACCGTCGCCGCCAGGCAGAACGACAGCCCGGCGGTGAACTTGGCGGCCAGCAGCCTGGTCCGCCCGGCCGGCGCCACCAGCAGGTAGCGCAGGGTGCCGGTGGCCGCCTCGCCCGCCACCGAGTCCCCGGCGACCACGCCGACCGTCATCGGCAGGAAGACCGGCAGCGCCACCGCCAGCGCGGTGAACACCAGGAACAGGCCGTTCTGGGTGACCTGGGCGATGAACGCCGGGCCCTCGCCGCCGCGCGCCCCGTCCGTGTTGATCTTGACCACCACGCCGATCAGCACCGGCAGCACCGCCAGGATCCCGAGCAGCACGATCGTCCGCATCCGGCGGAAGGTCAGCAGCAGCTCGTTGCGGAACAGCGCCAGGAACCCGGCCGCCGTCTGCGGCCGCCGCCCGGGCGCCACGGCCGCGAGGGCCGGCACCGCCTCAGCCCGCGACATCGAAGCCCTCCCCGGTCAGCGCCACGAAGGCGTCCTCCAATGTGCCCCGCTCCACGCCGAAGCCGTGCACCCGGACGTCCGCCGCGACCAGCGCCGCGACCAGCCCGGGCAGCGCGTCCTCGGCGAGCGAGGCGATGTCGCCGTCCACCCGGCCCTCGCCGATCCGGACCTCGGTGACCTTGTGGGCGAGCAGCACCTCACCGGCCCGGTGGGTGTCCGGGGTCCGTACCACCAGCCGGCCGCGGGCCCGGGCGGCCAGCTCGGCGACGGTGCCCTGCACCACCAGCCGGCCGCGCGACATCACCGCGGCGTGCGTGCAGACCTGCTCGATCTCGTCCAGCAGGTGCGAGGAGAGGAAGACCGTGGTGCCCTCGGCCGCGACCTCCCGGACCAGCGCCCGGATCTCCCGCATGCCCTGCGGGTCCAGGCCGTTGGTGGGCTCGTCCAGGACGAGCAGCTCGCGCGGCTGGAGCAGCGCCGAGGCCAGGCCCAGCCGCTGCTTCATGCCCAGCGAGTAGGCCCGGGCCTTCTTGCCGGCCGCGGCGGCCAGACCGACCCGGTCCAGCGCCTCGGCGACCCGGAGCTTGCGGGTGCGCGGATCGGACGTCGGGTCGGCGGCGTCGAACCGGGCCAGGTTGTCCCGGCCGGAGAGGAAGCCGTACAGCGCCGGCCCCTCGATCAGGGCGCCGACCCGGGGCAGCACCGAGGCCACCGACTGCGGCATCGGCTCGCCGAGCACCGTCGCCACCCCGGCGCTGGGGGCGATGAGGCCCATCAGCATCCGGATCGTGGTGGTCTTGCCGGAGCCGTTGGGGCCGAGGAAGCCGAAGACCGAACCCCGGGGGACGCTCAGGTCCAGCCCGTCCACGGCGAGCTGGCCGCCGCGGAACCGCTTGGTCAGACCCCTGGTGCTGATCACGTCGTCGGACGGGCGGGAGGGCGAAGCGGCACCGGGGGCCGGGCGCGACACCGCGCCCGGCCCCCCGGCCGGCTCCGTAACGTCCCCCGTTACGGGAGCCTGGGTCACTACTTCACCCCGGCCGCACTCTGCAGCACCGACGGGGTGACCGCGCCCGCGAAGACCCGTCCGTCGTCGGTGACCAGGACGTTGAGCACCTTGGTGCTGATCAGCGAGCCGCCGGCGACCGGCTTGCCCAGCGACTTGACCAGCGCCAGCGGGTTCTGGGTGGTGCCCGCGCCGGCACCCGGGCGTCCGCCCGGACCGTGCCCGCCCTTGCCGCGCGGACCCTTGCCCTCGGCCGGGACGAACACGTCGCCGCTCGGCAGCTTCGCGGACAGCACGGCCGTCCAGCCCTCACCGATCACGTTCAGGCCCTCGGTGGCGGCCTTGGCCTCCTCCGGGGCCGCCTCGGCGCGCGGCGCGTCGGACGCCTTCTGCTCCGTCACCTTGGCGCCCTTGGGCAGGGTGAACTCGAAGGTCTTCGCGTCCGGCCGGGCGAACGAGACCTGGGTGAAGTGCACGTCCAGCACCGTGCCGCCGTCCGTGCCCTTGACCACGACCGACAGCGGCACCCCGTTGTCGGCGGCCACCGCGATCCGCACCTCGCCGATCGTCGAGCCGGATCCGGTGGGCTTCACGCTCAGCCGGTAGGCCTTCTGCCCGGCCACGGTCGCGGTGCCGTCCACGGTGACGGCGGTGGTCTGCGCGCTCGCGGTCAGGAACTGCCGGGCCGCCTCCTGCGGGGTGGTCGGCACGCCGGTCAGCGGAGCCTTGCCCCGGTGGCCGTCCGCCGCGTCCCGCCCGGTCCCGGTCAGGTGCACGGCCTCGTTGGTGCTGCTGTCCCAGGCCCAGGCCTGGTCGCCGTTGCGGATCAGCTCGTAGCCGGAGAGCTGCTCCAGCAGGCCGATCCGCTGCCGGTCCGGCCCGTCCACCGCGACCCGCAGCGTGTGGTCACCGCCGAGCAGACCGGTGAGCTTCGCGGTGGGCGCGGCGCCCGACGGCTTGTCCCCGCCGCGCTCCCCGCCACCGGCCGCCGCGAGCCCGCCGCCCGCCGCGCCCAGCAGCTGGGTCGGCACACCGAGGTCGGTCGAGACCGACACCGTGCCGGAGAGCGTCTGCGCCTCCGAGCCGAGCACCTTCGCCACCACCTGCTCCGCCGTCAGCGCGGGCAGCTCCGGCGGCGAGGAGTCCGCCAGCGCCGGCACCAGCCCCACCCCGGCGGCGATCGTGGCCGTGATCGCCAGCGGCACGGCCACCCGCACCAGGGTGCGCCGGCGCGACCGGTAGGGAGCCGTGCCCTGCCATTCGTCCGCCGGGCCGCCGCCCGCGGTCGCCCTGTCGTCCGTCATCCGTCCAACCCCTCCGTCGGTCAACGACTTTCCCTGGATACCCATTAGACGGTCCCGGGGCGCTCGCGTCATCGCCCTGCAGGGTTGGTTCCGGGTCGGCCTCGCGGCGCACCCGACCCTGAGGGGGACTCAGGGTCGAGTCCTCCGAACGCACGAGGAACGTACGTGAACTGGCGTAGGGTCGCGGCATGGACGCAACCAACAGCCCGACCGCGAATGCGATGCGGCGCGCCCTGCGCCGGGCCCGGGACGGCGTCGCGCTGGACGCGACCGAGGCGGCGGTACTGCTCCGGGCCAGAGGCGATGACCTGCGCGACCTCTGTGCGAGCGCCGCCCGGGTCCGCGACGCCGGCCTCGACGCGGCCGGCCGGCCCGGCGTCATCACCTACTCCAAGAGCGTGTTCATCCCGCTCACCCGGCTCTGCCGGGACAAGTGCCACTACTGCACCTTCGTCACCGTCCCCGGCAAGCTGCGCCGGGAGGGACACGGAATGTTCATGTCCCCGGACGAGGTGCTGGAGGTCGCCCGCCGGGGCGCGGAGCTCGGCTGCAAGGAAGCGCTCATCACGCTCGGGGACAAGCCCGAGGACCGCTGGCCGGAGGCCCGCGAGTGGCTGGACGCGCACGGCTACGACGACACCATCGCGTACGTGCGCGCCATGTCGATCCGCATCCTGGAGGAGACCGGGCTGCTCCCGCACCTCAACCCCGGGGTGCTGAGCTGGACCGACTTCCAGCGGCTCAAGCCGGTCTCCGCCTCGATGGGCATGATGCTGGAGACCACCGCCACCCGGCTGTGGAGCGAGCCCGGCGGCCCGCACTTCGGCTCGCCCGACAAGGAGCCGGCCGTCCGGCTGCGGGTGCTGGAGGACGCCGGCCGCAGCTCGGTGCCGTTCACCAGCGGCCTGCTGATCGGCATCGGCGAGACCTACGAGGAGCGCGCCGAGTCGCTGTTCGCGCTGCGCCGGGTCGCGCGGGCCTACCACGGCGTGCAGGAGCTGATCCTGCAGAACTTCCGCGCCAAGCCGGACACCGCGATGCGCGGCATGCCGGACGCGGAGCTGGACGAGCTGGTCGCCACCGTCGCGGTGGCCCGGCACATCATGGGCCCGTCGGCCTGCCTGCAGGCGCCGCCGAACCTGGTGGACGGCGAGTACGAGCGGCTGATCGCGGCCGGCATCGACGACTGGGGCGGCGTCTCCCCGCTGACCCCCGACCACGTCAACCCCGAGCGCCCCTGGCCGCAGATCGACAAGCTGGCGGAGCGCTCGGCCGCGGCCGGCTTCGAGCTGCGCGAGCGGCTCGCCGTCTACCCCGAGTACGTCCTGCGCGGCGAGCCCTGGCTGGACCCGCGGGTGCTGCCGCACGTCCGGGCGCTGGCCGACCCGCGGACCGGCCTGGCCCGGCCCGACGCGGTGGTCACCGGGCACCCCTGGCAGGAGCCCGAGGACCTGCCGGACTCGTACGGGCGCACCGACCTGCACAGCACCATCGACACCGAGGGCCGGACCGGCGACCGGCGGGCCGACTTCGAGGACGTCTACGGCGACTGGGAGGTGCTGCGCGAGCAGGCGGCCGCCTCGGCCGCCTCCGCACCGGGCGCCTCCGGCGGTCCCGGCGGCTCGGCCGGGGCGCCGGAGCGGCTGGACGCCGAGGTCCGGGCCGCCCTCGCGGTGGCCGCCGACGACCCGGTCCGGCTGACCGACGAGCAGGCGCTGGCGCTGTTCCAGGCGGACGGCCCGGCGCTGGACGCGCTCTGCCGGATCGCCGACGCGGTGCGCCGCGACGCGGTCGGCGACGAGGTCACCTACTGCGTCACCCGCAACATCAACTTCACCAATGTCTGCTACACCGGCTGCCGGTTCTGCGCCTTCGCCCAGCGCCGCACCGACGCGGACGCCTACAGCCTCTCGCTGGAGCAGGTCGCCGACCGGGCCGCGCAGGCCTGGGAGGTCGGCGCCACCGAGGTCTGCATGCAGGGCGGCATCCACCCCGACCTGCCCGGCACCGCCTACTTCGACATCGCGCGCGCGGTGAAGGAGCGGGTGCCCGGCATCCATGTGCACGCCTTCTCGCCGATGGAGGTGGTCAACGGCGCCACCCGGACCGGGCTGTCGATCCGGGACTGGCTGCAGCGGGCCCAGGAGGCCGGGCTGGACACCATCCCGGGCACCGCCGCCGAGATCCTCGACGACGAGGTCCGCTGGGTGCTCACCAAGGGCAAGCTGCCGGCCGCGACCTGGGTGGAGGTCGTCACCACCGCGCACGAGCTGGGCATCCGCTCCTCGTCCACGATGATGTACGGCCATGTGGACACCCCGAAGCACTGGGTCGGCCACCTGCGGCTGCTGGCCGGGATCCAGCAGCGCACCGGCGGCTTCACGGAGTTCGTGACGCTGCCGTTCATCCACACCAACGCCCCGGTCTACCTGGCCGGGATCGCCCGGCCGGGCCCGACCGCGCGGGACAACCGGGCGGTGGTCGCGATGGCCCGGCTGCTGCTCCACCCGCACATCCGCAACATCCAGACCAGCTGGGTGAAGCTGGGTGCCGAGGGGGCCGCCGAGATGCTCCGCTCGGGCGCCAACGACCTGGGCGGCACGCTGATGGAGGAGACCATCTCGCGGATGGCCGGGTCGGCGTACGGGAGCTACAAGTCGGTCCGGGAGCTGCGGGCGATCGCCGAGGCGGCCGGGCGTCCGCACCGGCAGCGCACCACCACCTACGGCGAGGTGCCGGCCGAGCGGCTGGCCGCCGCGCTGGCCTCGGACGGGCACCTGCCGGAGCTGCTGCCGCTGGTGGACTGAGCCGTCACACCCGGAAGGGCGCGTTCCAACCCGGGGAGCCCGTCGGCCGGCCGAACATCCGGTGGCGATCCGGTGGAGCGGGAACCCTGCCGTCCCGTTCGGGCATTCGAATACAGTGCGAGGGCGCGCGACCGGCCGTGCGTCGCGCGACCCCGCCCGAACCCGGACGAAAGGCGCCCGTCGTGATGCCACTGTGGTCCCGCGCCCAGCAGCAGGACTTCCGCAGCCGGGTGCGGGGGTGCCTGCTGGGCGGGGCGGTCGGGGACGCCCTCGGCGCGGGCGTCGAGTTCGAGTCGCTGGAGAAGATCCGGGCCGCGCACGGGCCGCTCGGCGTCACGGGGTACGTCCCGGCGTACGGGCGGCTCGGCGCGGTCACCGACGACACCCAGATGGTGCTGTTCACCCTGGACGGGCTGATCCGCGCGCACATCCGCCGGGACACCGGCAGCTGGCACCCGCCCACCGACGTCCACCGCGCCTACCTGCGCTGGGCCGCCACCCAGCGGGACTGGGGCCCGGACGAGCGGCGCGCCGACCTCGGCTGGCTGGGCCGCGAGGAGTGGCTGTACGCGCAGCGCGCGCCGGGCCAGGCCTGCCTGTCCGGCCTCTCCGGTCCGGACGCCGAGCGGCTGGGCACCCTGGAGGTGCCGAAGAACCCGCACTCCAAGGGCTGCGGCACGGTGATGCGGGCGGCCCCGTTCGGGCTGCTGACCACCTGGGAGCCGAGCCTGGTGTTCCAGCTGGCGGTGGAGTGCTCGGTGCTGACCCACGGTCACCCCACCGGCTACCTCTCGGCCGGCGCGCTGGCGGTGATCGTCCAGACCGCGGCCCGCGGCGGCACCCTGGAGGAGGGGGTGCACCTGGCGCTCGCGCTGCTCTCCGAGCGGCCGGCGCACGAGGAGACCACGGCGGCGCTGCGGGCGGCGCTGGACGCGGTGCGGGCGGGGGAGCCGTCCGCCGAGCGGGTCGAGGCGCTGGGGGAGGGCTGGGTCGCCGAGGAGGCGCTGGCGATCGGGGTGTACTGCGCGCTGGTCGCGCACGACGTCCGGTCCGGGCTGCTGCTGGCGGTCAACCACTCCGGGGACAGCGACTCCACGGGGGCGATCTGCGGCAACCTGCTCGGGGTGCTGCACGGTGACACGGCGCTGCCGCCGGGCCTGGTGGCGGGGCTGGAGGGGCGCGGGGCGCTGCTGGAGCTGGCGGACGACTTCGTCCTGGAGCTGATGCACGGGCCCGAACTGCACAGCGCGGACACCCCGGAGGGCGCGGCCTGGGCGGCCCGCTACCCGGTGCTCGGCTGAGACCCGGCCGCCGGAGGAGGGGGCGGTCTTCTCCACCGGGAATTCTTTGACGAGGTCATGCCTGCCGGACGCGAAGATGCCCGTAGCGGTGTCCGCCGCCCCGGGGAGGGCGGTGGACACCGCTACGGGCACCTGGCCGAGAAGCGGTACGGAGCGGATCAGAACCCGCCGAACACCCCGGCGCCCGCGTCGGCGGCGAACGCGTTCCAGGCTTCGGCGGAGAACCGCAGTTGAGGACCCTGTGGGTCCTTGGAGTCACGGACCGCCACCAGGTCGGTGGCCGGTACGCGGATCTCCACACAGGCGCCGTTGCCGCCGCTGTGACTGCTCTTGCGCCAGCTCGTGCCGTTCTCGAAGGTGGTGCTCATCGGTGGTATCCCTCTTCAATGTCGGCTATCAGTGTCCGGGTCTCGGCCACCCCGAGCGCGGCCGCCCGCAGGTGGTCGTAGAGACTGGTATAGCGGCGCACGTCGGCCTCCTTCTCCAGGTAGAGATCGCTCGTCACCCCTTCGAAGTAGACAACTGTGGAATCGGCTGACTCGGGGAACTCCAACAGGGAGAATGTCCCGGTCATACCGGGGTGGGCACCGTGCGAGAACGGGATGACCTGGATGGTGATGTTGGGGCGCTGACTCAGCTCCAGCATGTGCTTCAGCTGGTGGGCCATCACCTCCTTGCTGCCGACCTCCCGGCGCAGCACCGCCTCGTCTATCACGGTCCACAGGCTGCCCAGCTGGTTCTCGCCGTTGACCCGGTCCTGGCGCTTCATCCGGACCTGGACCCGGCGCTGCACGGCGAGCGCGTCGGTGTCCGGCTGGGTGCCCTCGACCACGGCCTGCGCGTACTGCTCGGTCTGCAGCAGGCCGGGCACGAAGGAGGACTCGTAGGCGCGGATCGAGGAGGCCTCGGCCTCCAGGCCGATGTACACGCTGTAGGGCGTGGGCATGTCGTTGAAGTCGTGCCACCAGCCGCGCTGCCGGGACTCCCGGGCCATCTCCATCAGGCTGGCCCGCATCGCGTCGTCGGTGACGTCGTAGACGTCGCAGAGGTCACGGACGTCCCGCTGGCTGATGCTGCGGCGGCCGTTCTCCAGGCGGCTGATCTTCGACTGGGAGACCATCAGCCGGCCGGCCACCTCCTCGGCGGTCATCCCGGCCTGGTCCCGGAGCTTGCGCAGTTCCGCGCCGAGGCGCCGGCGGCGCACCGTGGGATTGATGTTCGCGGACACGTCGGCCTCCGGTCGGACCTCTGGTGATCGTTGGAACGGAAGTCCTCGGAACACGGTGGAAATCTGGATCAACCCCCTGACGGTGAGCAGCATGTCACCCCGGATCAGTTCGGCGCCGGGAAATGACCGGAGCGCAGTAGAACAGATCATCGGAAAAGCGCTTCGGCGAGACAAGGGGGACCCCCGAGTGGTAGGGGCGCCGGGGTCCGGTCCGGTGGTGGTGCGACGGCGTGACGGGCGTGGTGCGGGTGCGGCCCCTGGGGCTGCGCAGGTGCTGGTGGCACGTGCGGGGGCGGTATGCGGCCGAAGGTCCGGGTGGGGTCCGGGTCGGGGCCGGACCGGCCGGGGGGATGCCGGAGGGGCGGGGGGCCCCCGCCCGGCCAGCCGGGGGGCCCCCCCCCCACCGGGACGGGGGGGGCGGGGGGGGGCGGGCGGGGGGTGGGGCCGGGGGGGGGGCCGGACGGGCGGGGGGGTGGCGGGCGGGGCGGGCGCCCGGCGACTCCCGGCGGGGGCGACCGCCCCTTCTCGGTACGGGTGCTGCTGGTTGCTCATCGCCGCCGTAGGGCGTGAGCGGTGCGGTGTGCGCTGCTCCGTGCGCCGGTCGATGGCCGGCGCGCCAGGTGGTGCGGCGGGGCGCGTCCGGCTCCGGGCACGGCCCCGGGGGTCCGGCGGCCGGACCCGGTGCCGCGGGGCACCGTCGCACCGCGTGGTCCCGTGGGGCCGTGCGATCCGGTCGGTTCCGCGGCCGCGGAGGCGCCGCAGAGGCACCGCGGAGGCGTCAGCGGACTCCGACGCGGGACGCCGCGACCCGTCCGCCGCCGCTGCCGCGCCCGGCCGCCGGGCGCTGGCCGGCCCGGCCGCCCGAGCCCGCCGCGGCCGGGCCGGCCTGGGCGGAACGGTTCTGCTGGCTCGGCAGGCCGTTCTGCACGTCCATCACGGCGTGCGCGACCATCCCGCCCAGCGGGTCGTAGCGGATCAGATCGCGCAGCCGGGAGCGCGAGGAACGGCCCTCGTTGCCCGGGTAGAGGTGCTTGCCCAGCCCGACCGAGTGCGCCAGCGCGGCGAGCGCCGCCGTCCGTGGGTCCGGCGGCACGCCGGTGCGGATCGCGGTGTCCAGCCGTTGCTTGATCGCGGCGTTGGTGCAGTCGTCCGACGCCTGGTAGCGGGTCGTCGGCAGCACCCCGCACACCTGACCGGGCACGGCGGTGACCATGCCGCACCGCTCCAGGTGCGCCAGATAGGTCTGCCGCAGCCCCAGCCGTGGCCCGCCGATCCAGTGCGCCGCGCGGACCGGACTGCCGCGTCGGCGCAGCAGTTCCAGCGCGTGGTCGAGTGTCGGGTCGCCGGTAGGCCGTGGCAGCACCACGGCGATCCGGTCGCCCTCCGGAATGATCCGTCCGGCCAGGGACAGCTCGACGAGCTGGGCCCCGGCGAGTCCGAGGTCGAGGGTCTGCGGCTGCGCAGTGGTACCCGTGGCCGGGTCCAAAGCGAGCAGCAAGAGCTCCTCGGGAACAGTTCTGCGGCTCTTGCCCATCCAAGCCTCCCCGCGTGGATGGGAAACAGCGTGACGCCTCTCACACGGGCTTGTCGAGTACGCCTCCGAATCGTGACCTTGCGATCGAGCGGGGGAACCGGCCGTGGCGGGCCCGGCGTCTGACCGTTGAACAGGCCGGAGCGCGGCCGTGCCGCGGCAATAAGCGCCGGTCGGGCGGGGTGTGGGCGACCCGATTCGGGCGCCGGTGGCGGAGACTGTACAGGTACACGGGGCGGGGTGCCGGCTTCCCGAAATACGGGCTTGCCGGCGCCCCGCCGGGCGTTGAGGAGGCTGGGTTACGTGGGCGAGTCCCCCGACAGGGTGCTGCGGGACGGCGAGCGGGCGCGGGAGCGGGACGGCGAACGGGCCGGTTCCGACGCGGTGACCGAGGGGACGGCCGCGGCGACGGCCGGCCCGGCGGGGGAGCCCGAGCGGCCGGAAGCGTCCGCCGAGGCCGCCGACGCCGATCACGCCCCCGCCGCCGACGCCGGCTCCTCCGCCGCCGCCGGCTCCTCCGCCGACGCCGACCCGGACGCGGACGCTGACACCGACGCGGACCCGGACGGTGGCGGGGAGGCCGACGCGGCCGAGGCCGACAAGGCGGCGCCGGCGGTCCGGCCGGGCCCCACGGTGCAGCTGCGCGTCCGGGATGCGGACATCCGGACGACCTCCCTGCGACTGCCCGCGGACCAGGCCACCACCTCCCTGCGGATGCCCGCCGACGACCGGACCACCGCGCTGCGCCTGCCCGATGAGCTGCGCGAGCCCGCCGGTGCCACGGCGAGCGGCAGCGCCGAGCCGGCCGGCTCGGCCGGGGGCGATGCGCCGGAACGCCCGGTCGGCACCGACCCCCGTCTCGCCATGCGGACCGGCCCGGCGGTCGGCCGGGAGGGCCGTCCGGCCGCCGAGGCCGACGTCGAAGCCGACGTCCACGACGCCTCGGACGCCTCGGACGCCTCGGACGTCTCCGACACCTCCGACGTCGACGCCGGGACCTCCGGGACGGAGACCGAGCCGCCCGCGCGTGCCGAGAAGTTCGAGAAGCGGGAGAACGCCGAACGGACCCGCGTCCTGCGCCTCCCCGCCGTCGCGGCCGCGGCCGTCCCCGACACGGACACCGTCCCGGCCCCGCCCGCCCCGGGCCCGCTGCCCGAGCCGGCCCCCGTCCCGGAGCCGGTTCCCGAGCCGGAGCCGGAGCCGAAGCCGCTGCCCGAACCCGAGCCGGTCCCCGGCCCGGAGCCGCTGCCCGCCCCCGCGCCGAAACCGAAGCCGAAGCCCGCCCCGGCCCCGCAGCCGCTGCCCGTGCCCGAGCCGCTGCCGACCCCCGAGCCGCTGCCGGCGCCCGCGCCGGAGCCGCAGCCCTTCCCGGAATCCACCTCCGAGGCGATGGAGGTGCTGGCCGCGCTCAACGGCCGGCCGGTCTCGCCGCTGCGCCGCGCGCTCAAGCGGATCACCATCTGGACGCTCTTCCTCGCCGTCGTCCTCGGCGCCGTGGTCACCGCCCAGCTACTGCGCCCGCTGCCGGCCGGCAAGGTGCGGATGACCGCCGCCGACGGCTTCGGCTTCCCCGGCGGCCCGCTCGACCTGGCCTGGCCGGCCAAGGGGCAGTCGGCCGCCGAGGTGGTCGGCATCGGCAGCCTGGGCAGCTCCGGCCCGGAGACGCCGGCCTCGATCGCCAGCGTCACCAAGGTCATGAACGCCTACCTCGTCCTCCAGGCGCACCCGCTGAAGAAGGGCGAGGCCGGTCCGAAGATCACCGTCGACAAGCAGGCCGCCCAGGAGTCCGGCAACGTCGACGAGTCCCGGGTCACCCTGACCGAGGGCCAGCAGATCAGCCAGTACCAGGCGCTGGAGCTGCTGATGCTGCCCTCCGCCAACAACGTCGCCCGGCTGCTGGCCCGCTGGGACGCCGGGTCGGAGGAGGCGTTCGTCAAGAAGATGAACGACGCCGCCGCCAGGCTCGGCATGGCCAACACCACCTACACCGACCCGGCGGGCTTCAACCCGGAGACCAAGAGCACCGCCAAGGACCAGCTGAAGCTGGCCGGACAGGTGATGCAGGACGAGATCTTCCGGCAGATCGTCTCCACTCCGGACACCACCTTCAACAACCAGAAGATCTCCAACACCAACACCCTGATCTCCCCGAAGAACGGCATCATCGGGGTCAAGACCGGCTCCAGCACCCCGGCCGGCGGCTGCCTGATGTGGGCCGCCTACAAGGAGATCGCCGGTGTCCGGCGACTGATCCTCGGCGTCACCCTGGGCCAGCCGGCGACCACCGCCGAGCCGAGCATCCTCAAGGTGGTGCAGACCGTCAGCGCCAAGCAGATCCAGGCCGCGCAGGACGGGCTCACCGGGCAGACCCTGGCCAAGCAGGGCGACGTGGTCGGCCGGATCGAGGACGGCCTCGGCGGCTCCGTCCCGGTGGTCGCCGCCCAGGACCTCACGGTGGCCGGCTTCCCCGGCGTCACCGGCACCCTGGTGCTGGACCCGCTGAAGGTCGGCCACCAGGCGGCGGCCGGCACCAAGGTCGGCGTGCTGCGCGCGGGCGAGGGCGACAGCCGGGTGGAGGTGCCGGTCGTGCTCCGCTCCGACCTCGCCCCGCCGTCCATCGTCTCCCGGCTGACCCGCGCGCTGTGAGCCGCGCCCGTTGAGGACCGCTTGGGGCGGCCCGCGGTTCAGAACCGCGGGCCGCCCCACTGTCCCGGTGCGGTGCGCGAGCCCAGCAGCCGGGCGACCGCCTCCTCCTCGGCGACCACCCGGCCCAGCGCGATGGCCAGGGTCAGCCCGGTGAACACCACGATCAGCCAGGACAGGCCGGTGAACACCACGCCGAACGGGCCGAACTTGCCGATGCTGCGGTTCATCGCGGCCGGCAGGTAGACCCGCGAGGCCACCCCGATCCCCACCACCCCCACGCCGCAGAGCAACGCGCCCGGCAGGAGGGGCAGCCAGCGCACCCGGGCGCCCAGCAGCAGGTGCTGGGTCCACCACCACAACGCCGTCGCGAGCAGGAAGGTCAGCGGCACGCCCAGCCAGGCGCCCAGGCCGAAGCCGTCCTTCACCGGGGTCTGGAACGCCAGGCAGACCAGCCAGACCAGCAGCCAGGCGAGCCAGCGCCAGGCCGCCACCCTGGTCCCTGACCTGGGCAGTTCCCAGCAGCGTTCGCAGACCCGCTGCATCGCCCGGCTCAGCGCCGTCGCCGACAGCAGGGTCACCAGCGCGCCGACCATCCCGAAGCCGGTCTCCTGCTCGTGCCCGTTCCCGAGCATCTGCTGCACCGACTGCGCCGCCTGGCCCTGCAGGCCCAGTTCCTTGCGGAGCGAGTGCACCACGCCGTCGCGGATCGCCGCGGGGGCGAAGACCGCGACGACGAACAGGGCGGGCAGCGCGCTCAGGAACGCCTGGGCGGCCAGCCGGGTCGCGGAGTCCAGCAGGTTGACCCGGAGCAGCTGGCGCAGCGCGCGGCCGACCACCGGGACCTGGTCGGGCAGTCCGCGGGCGGATCCGGCCAGGTCCGCCGACCGGCGCCGCCACCGGGTGGTCCGCCGCTCGTCGTGGGTGGCGTGCTCGTCCCGGTCGTCGCCGCCCGGGCCCGCCGGTTGCCCGTTCGGCTGCTCGCTCACCGCCGTCCTCCCGACCATGGTCGCCGTGCTCCATGGTCGCCCCGCCCCGGGCCCCGCGCACCCGGACCGCCGACGCGCGCGGGGGTTCAGCCCGCGGGTTCAGCTCCCGGCGCGGGTCCCGTCCAGCAGCGCCAGCGTCATCCCGCCCAGCGGCGTCACCTGCTGCGGCGTCCCGAACCGGGCGCGCAGCGCGTCCGCCTGATCGGCGGGCACCGCGGCCAGCGGGTCCGCGGTGTTGCCCAGGACGACCAGCCAGGCGCGGCTGCCCGTGCCGGTGCACTCCGCGGGGTGCGGGCACGGCACCGGGAAGAGGTCCTCGGCCCGGATCGCCCCGGTCGCCTCGAACAGGGGGTACGGGCGGACACCGGCCGGAAGGTAGTAGGAGACACCCGGGCCGACCATCGACCAGGCCTGGTCGCCGAGCGGCACCGCCAGCCCGTCGCCCGGTCGGTAGCCGGCCGCGATCAGCCGGGCCACCTCCCGGTACGGCTCCTTCGACTGCGCGTGCGAGCCCGCGTAGCGCACCAGGGACTGCTTCGGCAGGGCCGTCACCCCGGCCACCGCCACCACGCCGACCGCGAGCAGCAGGCCGGCCGCCCGCACTTCCGGCGGGGTCCGGCCGGGCCGGGCCGCCGCGGTCACCGCCGCGTAGCCCGCGCCTATCCCGCAGCCGGCCAGCGCGGCCCACGCGGGCACCGTGAACAGCAGGTACCGGTCGAGGAAGTACGAGGTCGGGCCGAACGAGAAGGCCCAGACCGCCAGCACCGGCAGCACCGCGAGCAGCAGCAGCCGCAGCGCCGGACCGCGCCGCCCGGGCAGCGCGAGGGCCAGCAGCGCCAGCACCAGGAAGACGTGGAAGACCCGGGCCGAGCCGAACAGCGGCTCGCCGAAGTGCCACAGCTGGTCCAGGGTCGGCCGGCCGAGCCAGCCCAGCTGGCGCTCGGACTGCCGGCGGCCCAGCAGCGCCACCGGAAGCACCGCCGCCACCAGGGCGGCGAGCACCAGCACGAGCCCCGCGAGCAGCCGCCGCCGCGCCGGTCCACGGGTCCGCCACAGGTACGGGGCGACCAGCGCGGCCTGACCGGCCAGGGCGCTCAGCGAGACCAGGTGCGCCGCGCCGGCCACCGCCATCGCCAGGCCGTAGGGCGCCCACCGGCCCAGCGTCGGCCGTTCCAGGGCGCGCAGCAGGAACCAGCCCGCCGCCGCGACGGCACAGGTCACCAGCGCGTACGAGCGGGCCTCCTGGGCGTACCGGGAGATCAGCGGGACCATCGCGAAGAGCAGCCCGGCGCAGACGCCCGCGACCCGGCCGCCGAACAGCCGCTCGGCGGTCAGCGCGGTGAACGCGGCCGCGCCCGCCATCGCCAGGACGGAGGGCAGCCGCAGCGAGATCTCGGAGTCGCCGAACAGGGTCGTCCAGCAGTGCAGCAGGACGTAGTAGGCGCCGTTGCTGGCGTCCACGTGCTGCAGCATCCGCAGCAGGTCGCCCAGCGTCCGGGTGGCCGAGACCCAGCTCGCCACCTCGTCCCGCCACAGTGCCGGTGTCCCCAGCCGGTAGGCGCCCACCGTCAGCATGACCAGCGCGGGCGCCAGCCACACGAACGGCCCGGCCGCCTTCCGTGCGAGACGGAGGACGGGCCCCCGGTCCCACCGGTCACCCGACGCCATCTGCCGCTCCCGTCCTCTTCCCCCGCCGGAGGGGCCCCGGGCCCCGTCGGTCCGAGGTCCGTTCCCCCAGGCTAACCGCGCCCCGATCGGCCGGGCGGACGGCCCCCGTCCCATCTGACCCACCGTCGGCCGCTCCGCCCGCCCGCTCCGTGCCGCCCACCCCCGCGCCCCCGATCCGCTAGGCTGTCTGCGGTCGTCCCCGCCTCAGTAGCTCAGGGGATAGAGCACGGCTCTCCTAAAGCCGGTGTCGCAGGTTCGAATCCTGCCTGGGGCACAGCGCCGGTCACGGCGGATGACGTGAATGCGGGCCCCCTCGGTTGCGATCGAGGGGGCCCGCGGCGTTCTCCGGGGTGAGGGGGCGTCAGCGCAGCAGGCCGTCCGGGTGGTCGGCAGTGTTCTCCGGGGCGGGCCCCGGCATGGGGTCCGGGGTGCGGCCGACGGGGTTCCGGGGCCGGTGGGTGGGGGAGACGAGCACGCGTTGGACGCGGGGGCGGGTGCGCCGGTTCACCCGGCGGAAGTCGCGGGCCAGCGCACCGGGGCGGGCGAGTTCGACGAGGACGGTGACGCTGCCGAGGACGATGCCGGCGGCCAGCCAGCCGCCCATGACGTCGCTGGGCCAGTGGACGCCCAGGAAGACCCGGGAGGCGCCGATCCCCAGGACGGTCAGCGCGGCGATCGAGCAGGCGGTGATCCGGCCGGCCCGGCCCGCCCGGGGCCAGAGCAGGCCGACCAGGACGGCACAGGCGATCGCCGAGGCCATCGCGTGTCCGGAGGGGAGGGCCGGGCCGCCGGCGTGCGCGACCGGGTCGGAGAAGGTGGGGCGGTGGCGGCCGAGCGAGAGCTTCAGCACCCACTGGCCGCCCCAGCCGGCCAGGGTCTGGGCCGCGACCCAGCCGCCCAGCGTCCGGGCGCCGATCAGCCAGAGCCAGAGGGCGGCCGCGCCGAGCACCGAGCGCATGGTGACCGTTCCGCCGATGTCGGAGAACAGCTGGACCGAGGCGGTCCACGCGGTGTGATCGGCGGCGAAGCGGTGAAGGCGGTCGACCGGTTCGCGGTCGAGCCGGGAGAGCGGGCTCCAGCCGGTCTGCACCAGGGCCGCCAGGACGGCGAACAGCACGGCGCAGCAGACCGCGAGGGCCGCGTGCCGGAGCAGGTGGCGATCACGCGGGGTGATGGAAGGCGAGCTGTTGGTCAGGTGCATGGCTGACACCTTCCCAGCCGCCCATGCCGATCGTGCGCTGCGGCGATAGCGATTTGGCATCTTTTGTGCGGAGGACCTGCGTGCGCCGGGGCGTGGGTGCGTCCCGCGCGGGAACGCGCTCGCGGCCGGCGGGGTTGTGGGAAGGGAGGGCGTGCGCGGGGGTGCGCCGAGAGGCCCCGAGGAACGCGTCCGGTGGCCGGCCCGTCACCCTCGGTCCGCATCGCGGGTGAAATCGGGCAGCATACTGCATCGCCGGAAGAAGTCTGAGTGACTTGGGAATGTTGTCCGGATTCTGTTCGTTGGATCGTTACGTGTGAGGCCCGCGGGGCCCGCACTTCTTGCCCTCTCCGGGCAGGCAGCCAGACCGCGGCAACACCAGCAAAGGGAGCAAGCATGGCCACCCGTGCCGTCGTTCGCGACAGGGCCGACCGGACTCGCGCGGCCCGCCCGACCAACCTTGAGGCCGACCGTGACCTGGTCGGCATGTACCTCGACGAGATCGCCAGGACGCCCCTGCTCGATGCCGCCGAGGAGGTCGAGCTCTCCCTGCGGATCGAGGCCGGCGTGTACGCCCAGCACCTGCTGGACGAGGGCGGGCTTCCCGAGGGCGTGCGGCGCGAGGAGCTGGAGGCGATAGCCGAGGACGCCGAGCGCGCCAAGGACGTCTTCATCCGGTCCAACCTCCGTCTCGTGGTCGCGGTGGCGCGGCGCTACCCGCGCAGCGGCCTGCCGCTGCTCGACCTGATCCAGGAGGGCAACGCGGGCCTGGTCCGTGCGGTGGAGAAGTTCGACTACGCCAAGGGCTTCAAGTTCTCCACCTATGCGACGTGGTGGATCCGTCAGGCGATCACCCGGTCGATCGCGGACCAGTCGCGCACCATCCGGCTGCCGGTGCACCTGGTCGAGGAACTCGGCCGGATCCGCCGGGTGCAGCGGGAGAAGTCGAAGGAGCTGGGCCGGGAGGCCGAGCCCGCCGAGATCGCGGCCGAGCTGGACACCACCGAGGCCCGGATCAAGGACGTGCTGGACTGGGCGAGGGACCCGGTCAGCCTGAACATGTCGGTGGACGACGAGGGCGAGACCCAGTTCGGCGACCTCGTCGAGGACACCGGGGCGACGTCCCCGGAGGACGCCGTGATGGTCATGCTCCGCCGTGAGGAGCTGGACGGCCTGATCGGACGGCTGGACGACCGGACGGCCTCGATCATCCGGTCGCGGTACGGCATGGAGGACGGCCGCGAGCGCACCCTGACCGAGGTGGGCAAGCAGCACGGGCTGACCCGTGAGCGGATCCGCCAGATCGAGAAGCACGCCCTGGCCGAGCTGAAGAAGATCGCCGACCACGCGGGCTTCGAGGCGGCGTGACGCGGGGGCGTGGGACCCGGCGCGTGTCCCGGGGGTGACGACGGCCTGCGGGCCCGGTGCGGAAGTGGTCCGCACCGGGCCCGCCGTCGTGCCGGCCGCGTTCTAGGCTGGTGACGGCGGGGCCGGTGAGGGCGGGCGGGAACGTCGGCGGCGGAGGATCGGGAGCTGTGGAGGCGAAGGTGGCGGAAGAGCAGACGGCCGAGGAGCAGGCGGTCGACGGGCAGGCGGCCGAGAGGAAGACGGCCGAGAGGAAGACGGCCGGGCGGGCGGCGGCGAAGGCCCGGCTGGTCTTCGGCGACCCGCTGGAGCGGCAGTCCCGGGACGACACCGACACGGGCTGGGGCGACCGCCCCGGGGCGGGGGAGAGCGGTGGGCGGGGACTGGACTGGTACCTGAGCCAGCGCCCGCCGCACCACGGCGACTGACGGCCCCGCCCCCGCCGGGCCTCAGCCGGCCCGGGTGACCAGGGCGTCGCGGATCTGGGTGAGCAGTGCCACCTCCTTGACCTCGGCCTCGGTCTGGATCTCGGCCAGGGTCTTGCGCTTGGCGGTGAACCTGGTCATCGGCAGGATCAGGAAGAAGTAGACGACGGCCGCGGTGATCAGGAACTGGAGGGCCGCGCTCAGCACGCTGCCCCAGAGGATGAGGATGCCGGACGTGACCTCGCCGGTGGCGGACAGCTCGCAGGGTCCCTTGAGGCAGGAGCTGTAGGACGCGAGGTCCTTGGCTCCGAACGCGCCGACGATCGGGTTGATCACGCCCTTGACGAAGGCGTTGACGATGTTGGTGAACGCCGCGCCGATGACCACGGCGACGGCCAGCTCGACGACGTTTCCGCGCAGCAGGAATTCCTTGAAGCCTTTCATGCCGCGTGAACGACGGAGTCGTACGGCGGTCACGGGTGCTTTTCTCCCCCCTCCGCCGGACAACCCGTTCGGCCCACCGGGGGCGGTGCTCCCGGTGCGGGCGGCCCCGCCAGGACCGGGCCGAGGGTGAGCACCGCCGCCGCCGCCGCGAACAGCAGCACGGCCGGGACGGGCGCGCGGTAGCGCAGCACCTGCCGCAGTCGGCACCGCGGGCCCGCACGGCCGCCGATCGGCGGGAACGACGGCACCGGCTGCCGGGGCGGCACGCTCGGCGCGGGCAACGGCGGGATCGGCAGCGGGCGGGGGGACAGGACGGGCGAACCGGTGCGCACGGGCACCTCCGGGGTCGGTCACGGGTTCCGTTGACCGCCACTGTGGGCCGCAAGCGCCGCCGCCGGAAGCGGCTTTTCCCGGCCTGTGGAAAACCCGGGGCTGTGGACAAAAACCTTCACCCCGACGAGTGAACCGGCCGCCCCCCGGAGACGACGGACGGCCCGCCGCGCCCGCCGGGAAGCGGGAACGGCGGGCCGTCCGGAACGCTGGTGCCGGTGCCCGGCCGAAGGTCAGCCGGCCGCCGGAGCGGGGCTCGCGGCGGGGGTCGACGGCTTCGACGAGGACGAGCCCGACGAGCCCGAGGAGCCCGACGAGGACGGGGCGGCCGACGTCGACGAGGAGGACGAGGACGAGCCCCCGCCCACCGAGCTGCTGGAGGACGAGCGGCTGTCGGTCCGGTAGAAGCCGGAGCCCTTGAAGACCACGCCCACCGCGGAGAAGACCTTGCGGAGCCGTCCCTGGCAGTCGGGGCAGGTGGTCAGCGGCTCGTCGGTGAACTTCTGCACCGCCTCCAGGCCGTTGCCGCACTCGGTGCACTGGTACTGGTACGTGGGCACTTGTCTTCCTCCTGGCACTCTCGCCTGATGAGTGCTAACGATGGTCAATGATGCGGCATTCCGGTGGATCAGTCCAGCGACTCGAATGTGAGATGAGCCGGGCCGCCGGTCCGATCCGGCCGTTCCGCTCAGCCCTCGGCCGCGCCCACCAGCCGGCCGCGGGTGCCCCGCTCCCCGGCGGCCGCGGCCACCGGGCCGCGCGCGGCCCGCGGAAGCAGCAGCCCCCGCAGCGTCACCAGCGCGATCAGGCCCAGCCCGGCGCCGGCCACCGGCACCAGGAAGCCGATCGAGGGCCCGTGCGCGTCGATCAGCTGCCCGGCCGCCGTCGCGCCGGTCGCCAGGCCCAGGCCGATGGCGCCGGTCAGCCAGGTGAAGGCCTCGGTCTTGGCGCCGTCCTCGACCAGCGTCTCGACCAGGGTGTAGCCGCTGATCAGGGTGGGCGCGATGGCCAGGCCGCAGACCAGTCCGGCGATCGAGAGCGCGACCAGGCCGGGCATCGCCCACAGGGCCGAGCAGCCCAGCACCAGCAGGCCGTAGCTGATGATCATCCGCTGCTGGACCGGACGCCGCCAGGCGATCACGCCGTACAGCACGCCGGCCACCATCGAGCCGCCGGCGAAGATGCCGTACACGGTGCCGGCGGCGCCGTGCTGCCCGACCGAGTCGGCGAAGGCGTTCACCGAGACCTGCAGGCCGCCGAAGACGGTGCCCACGCCGAGGAAGGCCCCGGCCAGCAGCCGGACGCCGGGCGAGGCGAGCGCGGAGGCCTGCCGGACGCCCGGCTCGCGCACCACCCGGGCGGGCGCGGTGCGCCGCTGGGCGGCGAAGGCCAGGCCGCCGACCAGGGTCAGCGCGGCCTCGGCGACCAGCCCGGTCGCGGGGTTGACCGAGGTGGCGACGGCGGCGGCCAGGATCGGGCCGATCACGAAGGTGAACTCGTCGGTCACCGACTCGAAGGCGAAGGCGGTGCCCACCTTGGCGGCGGAGCCGGCCGAGGCGCCCTCGGCGGAGAAGGTGGCGATCCAGCGGGCGCGGACCATGGCGCCGATCTGCGGGACGCTCGCCCCGGCGGGGGCGGCGGCCAGGAAGAGGCTCCAGGCCGGTGCGTGCCCCAGCGCGAGCGCGATCAGTGTGCCGACCGAGACCGCGTGCACCAGGACGGCCGGGACCAGCACCGCGGCCTGGCCGTACCGGTCGGCGAGCCGGCCGGTCTGCGGGCCGATCAGCGCCTGGGCGACGGCGGCCACCGCCGCGACGGTGCTGGCGGTGCCGTACGAGCCGTGGGTGTCCTTGACCAGCAGCAGGATGCCCATGCTGAGCATCGCGTAGGGCAGCCGCGCGACGAACGCGGGGGCCAGGAAGGTCCAGGCGCCGGGCGTGCGCAGCAGCGCCCCGTAGCCCACGCGGGCGGGCGCGGCGGCCGCGGCCGCGGTCTCGGCGGTGGCGGTCTCCGCGGGAGCGGTGGCCAGGGAGTGCTGGGCGTCCTCGACGTCCTCGACCGTTCGGCGCGCCGTCACGGTCGGTCCTTCCTGCTGCCTGGTAGCGCGGCAGGGCATGGGGAGGCCCCGACGGCGCCGAGAGTCGTCCTCTCGCGCGTCGACCGGGGTAGATACCGGGCCGGTCCGGCGGTGGGCCGGGGCCGGGCCGCGGCCGCCGAGCGGTCGCGCCAACTCTGCTTCAGACAGATGTTGGGGATTCGGTGTATCAACCAAAGAAATTTACGCGCGTAGATGCGCGCTCACCCCGACCTTACCGGACGGACCCAAACTTGTCCCGTGACATCGGGGTGAACACTCGAACACCGGGCCGGGGCCTCAGTCGCCCGTCCGCTCGGTCGCCCGCCCGTTCAGCCATCCCGCCCGTTCAGCCAGCCGGCCAGCTTGCCGCCCTTGTCCACGGCCCGCAGCCGCCGCTCGGCCGCCTCGCCGACCTCGTCGGTGGTCACCACCAGCAGCTCGTCCCCGCCGCGCAGCACGGTCGCCCGGTCCGGCACGAAGCTGTTCCCCTCGCGCACCACCAGGGTCACCGCCGCACCGGCCGGCAACCGCAGCTCACTGACCTCCACGCCGGACATCCTGGAGTCCGGCGCCAGTGCGACCGACAGCAGGTGCCCGTGCAGCTTCTCGAGCGGCGCGGACTCGATGTCGAGGTCCTGGCCCATCGAGCCCTCGCCGATCCGCAGGGCCTTGGCGACCCAGGGCAGGGTCGGGCCCTGGAGCAGGGTGAAGACCACGACCAGGATGAAGACGATGTTGAAGACGTCCTGCGCCAGGGGTGCGCCGGAGACCAGCGGGATGGTGGCCAGCACGATGGGCACCGCGCCGCGCAGCCCGGCCCAGCTGAGCAGGGCCTGCTCGCGGGCCGGCAGTCCGAACGGCGTGAGGGTCAGCACCACCGAGAGCGGCCGGGCGAGGAAGACCAGCACCGCGCCGATCACCAGTGCGGGCACCACGGCCGAGCCCATCGACTCGGGGGCGCAGAGCAGGCCGAGCAGCACGAACATGCCGATCTGCCCGATCCAGGCCAGGCCGTCGGCGAAACCGCGTACGGCGGGACCGTGCGGCAGCTTCGCGTTGCCGAGGATCACCGCGCTGACGTAGACGGCGAGGAAGCCGGAGCCGTGCAGCAGCGCGCCGCCGGCGTAGGCGAGCACGGTGAGCGCCATCACGGCGATCGGGTAGAGGCCGGAGGACGGCAGTGCGACCCGCTTGACGCCGAACGCGCCCAGCTTGCCGACCGCGAGGCCGATGGCCAGGCCGACCGCCAGCTCGGCGGCGATCGTGCCCAGCAGCACGTACCACGAGTCGTGCGCGCCGACCGTGGCGAAGGAGACCACCAGGATGACCACGGGCGCGTCGTTGAAGCCGGACTCGGCCTCCAGCAGGCCGGTCAGCCGGCGGGGCAGCGGCACCGTCCGCAGTACCGAGAAGACGGCCGCGGCGTCGGTCGAGGAGACGATCGCGCCGAGCAGCAGCGAGGTCCGCCAGTCCAGGCCGACCAGGTAGTGCGCGCCGGCCGCGGTGACGGCGACGCTGATCCCCACGCCGACGGTGGCCAGCACCGTGGCCGCCGGCATCACCGGTCTGGCCTCGCGCCAGTTGGTCTTGAGGCCGCCCTCGGCCAGGATCACCACCAGCGCCGCGTAACCGAGGACCTGGGTGAGCTCGGCGTTGTTGAACGAGATGCCCAGGCCGTTCTGGCCGAGCGCCACGCCGATGCCGAGGTAGATCAGCAGGCTGGGCAGGCCCGATTTCGTGGACACCCGCACGGCGACCACCGCGACCAGCAGGATCACGGAGAACTCGAGGAGCAGCTGGTTCAGGTGGTCGACATTCACGCAGGGGCACCTCGGGCGTGGCGGCGGGCGGCGGACGGGGTACCGACAGGGGTGGCGGCGGAAGGCACCGACTTACTCCCCTTGCGGATCGTTACTCAGTCTAACATTTTGCCATATCTTTAAGTTCACTTGTCGACGGCGCCGTCACCTCCCGCTTCCGGCTCCGCTTCCGACCTCCCCCGATCCCACCGTGAGCGTCCCCCGTGCACGGCCGCCAGTCGGGGCGGCCTAATGTGGTCCCCTGTCACGGCTCCGTGCTCCTGACACGTCCGCCCGCCCCCCAGTGAGGACCGCAAGGACCCAGATGCCCCGCTCCAAGAAGTTCCGGCGCGCCCGTCTGATCGTGATCGTGCTGGTCGTGCTGATGGTGGCCGGCGCCGGCTACGGCGGATACCGGGGGGTGGCCGCGGTCCGTGCGTCCTTCCCGGAGGTCGACGGCAGCGTCAAGCTGGCGGGCCTGAGCGCGCCGGTCGACGTCAAGCGCGACGCCAACGGCATCCCGCAGCTCTACGCCGACACCTCCGAGGACCTCTTCCGCGCCCAGGGCTACGTCCAGGCCCAGGACCGCTTCTGGGAGATGGACGTCCGGCGGCACATCACCGCGGGCCGGCTCTCCGAGATGTTCGGCGACAGCCAGGTCGAGACCGACTCCATGATCCGCACCATGGGCTGGCGCCAGGTCGCGCAGAAGGAGTTCGACACCGTCCTCAGCGCGGACACCAAGAAGAACCTCCAGGCCTACGCGGACGGCGTCAACGCCTGGCTCGCCGAGCACCCGGGCGGTTCCTCCGCCTCGCTGGAGTACGGCCTGCTCGGCGTCGTCAACGGCGGCTACAAGCCCGAGCAGTGGTCCCCGGTCGACTCGGTGTCCTGGCTCAAGGCGATGGCCTGGGACCTCTCGGGCAACCTCCAGGAGGAGATCGACCGCTCGCTGCTCGCCCAGGACTTCAGCCGGGAGAAGATCGACGAGCTGTACCCGGACTACCCGTACGCCCGCAACGGCACGATCGTGAAGACCGGCACCGTCAACGGCACCGCCTACAAGCCGGCCGACGGCTCCACCCCGGCGGGCAACGGCGCCGGCGCGACCGGCGGCACCGGTACCGGCACCGCCCAGGGCGCCGCCGCCACGAAGGCGCTGCTCAAGGACGTCACCGACCGGATCGACGCGCTGCCCGAGCTGCTCGGCCGCAACGGCCAGGGCATCGGCTCCAACTCCTGGGTGGTCGCCGGCAGCCACACCACCACCGGCAAGCCGCTGCTGGCCAACGACCCGCACCTCGGTCCCGGCCTGCCCTCGGTCTGGTACCAGATGGGCCTGCACTGCCGGACCGCCTCGCCGGCCTGCCAGTACGACGTCTCCGGCTTCACCTTCGCCGGGATGCCCGGTGTGATCATCGGCCACAACAAGGACATCGCCTGGGGCCTCACCAACCTCGGCGCCGACGTCACCGACCTCTTCCTGGAGAAGGTGACCGGCCCGGACACCTACCTGGTGGACGGCAAGGAGGAGAAGTTCGAGCTCCGCAAGGAGACCATCAAGGTCGCCGGGGGCGAGGACCGCACCATCACCGTGCGCACCACGAAGACCGGCGCCCCACTGATCTCCGACCCGAGCACCGAGCAGCAGAACGTCGGCAAGTACGCCCCCAACGGCGACTCCGCCCCGGACCGCGGCACCGGCGGCTACGGCGTCGCCCTGCAGTGGACCGCGCTGATCCCGGGCAAGACCATGGACGCGATCTTCTCGCTCGACCGCGCGAAGGGCTGGGACGACTTCCAGAAGGCCGCCGCGGACTTCGCCGTCCCGGCCCAGAACCTCATCTACGCCGACGCCAAGAACATCGGCTACCAGGCCCCCGGCTACATCCCGGTGCGCGGCAAGGGCGACGGCCGCTACCCGGCGCCGGGCTGGGACTCCGCCTACCAGTGGAAGAAGGACCCGGTCCCGTTCAGCGCCCTGCCGTGGAGCCTCAACCCCGCCAGCGGCTACATCGTCACCGCCAACCAGGCCGTCGTCGACCCCTCGTACAAGTACGGGCTGACCAGCGACTGGGAGTACGGCACCCGGGCCAAGGAGATCACCGACCAGATCGAGGCCAAGCTCAAGAACAACGGCAAGATCTCGCCGGACGACATGCAGGACATGCAGCTGGACAACACCAGCATCCTGGCCAAGACGCTGGTCCCGATGCTGCTCAAGGTCGAGATCGACGACCCCTACGTGCGCGAGGCCCAGGACCTGCTGAAGGACTGGAACTACCACCAGGACGCCGACTCGGCCGCCGCCGCCTACTACAACGGCGTCTGGCGCCAGCTGCTCACCCTGGCCTTCGGCCAGAAGTTCCCGGCCGACCTGCGGGCGAAGGACAACTGCCTGCTGGTCCGAGAGCAGGCCGACCCGACCAAGCCGGACAGCAAGTCGAAGATCGTCACCGAGTGCGGCACCCGTGACCCGGGCCGGGCGCAGCCGGACGGCGGCGACCGCTGGAACGAGGTGGTCCGGCAGCAGCTGGAGAAGCCCGACAGCGGCTGGTGGACGTACATCGACTCCCAGCACAAGGAGCAGAAGGGCCTGGACAACCTGCTGCGCGAGGCGATGACCAACGCCCGCCAGGAGCTGACCTCGCTGCTCACCAAGGACATCACCACCTGGAGCTGGGGCCGGCTGCACAAGCTGGAGCTGCGCGAGCGCACCCTCGGCTCGGACGACTCCTCGATCGCCTCGGGCGCCGTCCACAAGCTGCTCAACCGCGGCCCGTACCGCCTCTCCGGCGGCTCGGCGGCGGTCGACGCGGCGGGCTGGAACGCGGCCGCCGGGTACCAGGTCGACTGGATCCCGTCGATGCGCATGGTGATCGACCTGAACGACCTCGACGCCTCCCGCTGGATCAACGTCGGCGGCGCCTCGGGCCACGCCTTCCACGAGAACTACAACGACCAGACCGACCTCTGGCTCAAGGGCAAGCTGTTGACCTGGTCGTACTCGCCGGACGCGGTCGAGAAGGCGACCAAGCACAAGCTGACGCTGACCAACGGCTGACGCCGCCCCGCAGCGACGGCCCGACGGCGCCGACGACCGACGGCCCCGCCCCCGGACATCCGGGGCGCGGGGCCGTCGCCGTACGGCCGGGTGCTCCGCCCGCTCACCCCAGGCGGTGGGTGCCCGAGGGGGTCAGCGCGAGGTCCACCGGCCGGTCGTGCGGCTCCGCCGGCACCCGGTCCAGCAGCTCGTGCTCGTACAGCAGCACCGCCAGCACCGGCCGCGCCCCGGACCGCTCCAGCCGGGCCAGCACCCGGTCGTAGGAGCCGCCGCCGCGCCCCAGCCGCAGTCCCCGGCGGTCCACCGCCAGTCCCGGCAGCAGCACCAGGCCGGCCTCGGTCACCGCCTGCGGACCGAGCCGCTCGCCGACCGGCTCCAGCAGCCCGCGCCCGGCCGGGGCCAGCGCCTCCGGGCCCGCGTACGGGGCCCAGTCCAGGTCGTTGTCGGGCAGCAGCACCGGCAGCAGCACCCGCACCCCGCGGGCCCGCAGCGCGTCCAGCAATGGACGGGTGCCCGGTTCGGCGCCCACCGAGACGTACGCCGCCACCGTGGCCGCCGCGGCCGCCAGCTCGCCGGCGTGCCCGGCCAGCGCCTCGGCGGCCCGCTCCCGGGCCTCGGGCGGCAGCGCCCGCCGTTCGGACAGCAGCCGTGTCCTCAGCTCGCTCTTCTCGTTGTGCATGGGATGGTCCACCGCTCCTCCACCGCTCGACCTCGACCGCTCTGGACCCCGGCCCCGGTGCGACCGGGACGCCCCAGAGCCTGACACGCGGAAGGCAGCCCCCGATGTCCACCCCGCTGCTGGTCCAGGCGCTGGCCGCGCTGAGCGCCCCCGCGCTGGCCGGCGCCGCCGTGCTCGGCGGCCGGCTGCGGCGCGGCTCGGCCCGCGCGGCGCGGCGCGAGGCCGCTCTGCGCGAGCGCCTGGCCGCGCTGGAGTCCCGCTGCGCCGAGCTGGAGCGCACCGCCTCCTGCGACCCGGTCACCGGCGTCTGGAACTACCGGCACCTCCAGCTCACCCTGGACCGGGAGATCGACCGGGCCCGCCGGGCCGAGCGGCCGGACCCGGCGGACGGGCCGCGCCCGCTGGCCGTCCTGCTGCTGGAGATCAGCGGCTTCGACGCGGTGGTCGCCGAGCACGGCCGGGCCCGGGCCGGGACGGTGCTGCGCGACCTCGCCCAGCGGCTCGGCATGGAGATCCGCCGCTCCGACACCCTCGGCCGGTACAGCGGCGAGGAGTTCCTGGTGGTGCTGCCGGACACCGGCGCCGAGGGCGCGGCCCAGGTCGCCGACCGGCTGGTCTGGTCGGTCCGCCGCCACCTGCTGCTGGACTGGTCCTCCGGCGACCGGGAGGGCCGCCGCCCGTACGGCAACGGGCTCACCGCGGCGGTCGGCCTGGCCGTGCTGCCCGAGGACGGCGCGCACGCCGCGGTGCTGCTGCGGGCCGCCGACCGGGCGCTCGCGGCGGCCCGGGCGGCCGGTGGCGACTGCTGGCGCCGGGCCGCGCCCCGGACCGTCGCGGCGGACGCTCCGGCGGGTGTGCCGAAGGTCGTGCCGACAGCTGCGCCGACAGCTGTGCCGGCGGGTGTTCCGGCGGGTGTTCCGGCGGGTGTTTCCGTGCGGCCGGAAGGAGTCTTCGCAGCCGAACGTGACCGTTCGGGAAAGGCGGGTAGTCTGTCGCCCTGTGTCGGAGGGGACCCCCTCACCCCGCCCGCCACGTCCCCTTTGCCTGCCATTTCGGCCGGGTCCGGCGACGTGCTGCCCAAGCATCGGTCAACTGCGCCCGGTCAGGCGAAATACGTGCCTTAGTAAGGTAAACGCATGACGACGACGAACTCCCGTACCCCGGTAACCAAGGCAGTGGTCCCCGCGGCCGGTCTGGGTACCCGATTCCTGCCGGCCACCAAGGCGACTCCGAAGGAGATGCTGCCCGTCGTCGACAAGCCGGCGATCCAGTACGTCGTCGAGGAGGCGGCCTCGGCCGGCCTGTCCGACATACTGATGGTCACCGGCCGCAACAAGCGTGCGCTGGAGGACCACTTCGACCGCGCCTACGAGCTGGAGGAGCTGCTCGCCCGCAAGGGTGACCAGGACCGTCTGCGCCGGGTCCGCGAGTCCGTCGAGCTCGCCAACATGCACTACGTCCGCCAGGGCGACCCGAAGGGCCTCGGCCACGCCGTCTCGGTCGCCGAGCAGCACGTCGCCGGCCAGCCCTTCGCCGTCCTCCTCGGCGACGACCTGATCGACCCGCGCGACCCGCTGCTGTCCCGCATGATCGAGGTCCAGCAGGAGCTCGGCGGCTCGGTCGTCGCGCTGATGGAGGTCGACCCCTCCCAGATCCACCTGTACGGCTGCGCCGCCGTCAAGCCCAACGGCTTCGGCGACGACGTCTTCCAGGTCACCGACCTGGTCGAGAAGCCGGAGACCGCCGACGCCCCGTCGAACTACGCCGTCATCGGCCGCTACGTGCTCGACCCGTCGGTCTTCGACGTGCTGCGCGAGACCGAGCCGGGCCGCGGCGGCGAGATCCAGCTCACCGACGCCCTGCGCGAGCTGACCAACCGTCCCGCCGACACCGGCGGCCAGGTCCACGGCGTGCTGTTCAAGGGCCGCCGCTACGACACCGGCGACCGCGCGGACTACCTGCGCGCCATCGTCCGGCTGGCCTCCGAGCGCGAGGACCTCGGCCCGGACTTCCGCACCTGGCTGCGCGAGTTCGTCGCCTCCGAGCTGCAGGACTGACACACCGACAGAGAGCGAGTGCGCCGATGACCGGGTCCACGGAGAGCGGTACCACCCCCGCAGCCTGCTGCGACGACTCCGCGGGCCCGGCCCCGGCCACCCGCTCCGCCGCCCGTCCGGACGGTCTGTGGACCGTGGACGAGCACCTCGCCGACGTCCTGGCCACCGTCGGCCCGCTGCCCGCGATCGAGCTCCAGCTGCTCGACGCGCAGGGCTGCCGGCTGGCCGAGGACGTGCTCGCCGAGGGGGACCTGCCGCCCTTCGACAACAGCGCGATGGACGGCTACGCGCTGCGCACCGCCGACACCGTCGGCGCTGGCTCCGCGTACCCCTCGGTGCTCACGGTGGTCGGCGACATCGCCGCCGGCACCGGTGAGCTCCCCAAGGTCGGCCCCGGCCAGGCCGCCCGGATCATGACCGGCGCCCCCGTCCCGCCCGGCGCCCAGGCCGTCGCCCCGGTCGAGTGGACCGACGGCGGCACCGGGACCGGCCGCCCCGCCGACGCGATGACCGCTCCGGTCGAGGGCGAGGAGGTCCGGGTGCTGCGCCCGGTCGCCGAGGGCGCCCACATCCGCCGCCGCGGCGGCGACGTCACCGCCGGCACCCGGGTGCTGGCCGCCGGCACCCGGCTCGGCCCCGCCCAGCTCGGCCTGCTCGCCGCGGTCGGCCGGGCCACCGCCACCGTCCGCCCGCGCCCGCGGGTGGTGGTGCTCTCCACCGGCAGCGAGCTGGTCCAGCCCGGCGAGCCGGTCGGCCCCGGGCAGATCACCGACTCCAACAGCTTCGCCCTCACCGCCGCCGCCCGGGACGCCGGCGCGATCGCCTACCGGGTCGGCGGGGTGCCCGACGACGCGGCCAGGCTGCGCGCGGTGCTGGAGGACCAGCTCGGCCGGGCCGACCTGATCGTCACCAGCGGCGGCGTCAGCGTCGGCGCGTACGACGTGGTCAAGGAGGTCTTCGCCGAGTACGGCGGGGTCGACTTCCGGCGGCTGCGGATGCAGCCCGGCAAGCCGCAGGGCTTCGGCCGGATCGGCCCCGGGGCGGGCGTGCCGCTGCTGGCCCTGCCCGGCAACCCGGTCAGCGCGTACATCTCCTTCGAGCTGTTCGTCCGCCCGGTGATCCGCGCGATGCTCGGCGCCGAGGACGTCCACCGCCCGGTGGTTCGGGCGCGCTGCCCGGTGGCGCTGCGCTCGCCCGCCGGGCGCCGGCAGTTCCTGCGCGGCCGCTACGAGCGGCGGGACGGCCTGGTCAAGCCGGTCGGCGGCGCGGGATCGCACCTGGTCGGCGCGCTGGCCCGGGCGGACTGCCTGATCACCGTGCCCGAGGACGTCACCGAGCTGCCCGCCGGCAGCGAGGTCGACGTGGTGCTGCTCGACGGCTGAGCGCCGGGCCGGCGGGCGAACTCCCGTCCGCGGCGGGGCGTCTCGGCGACGCGGCCCGTCCCACGCCCGGACCGGACCGGGGGGTACGGTAGCGCGGTATTCGACCTGCGCGCCCCTGGAGCCACCCGTGACCACCTCGCCCCCCGGCGACCGCCTCACCCACGTCGACGAGCAGGGCGCGGCCCGGATGGTCGACGTCTCCGAGAAGGCCGTGACCGCCCGGACCGCCGTCGCGGCCGGCCGGGTCAGGGTCTCCCCGCGCGTGGTCGAGCTGCTGCGCGGCGAGGGCCTGCCCAAGGGCGACGCGCTGGCCGTGGCCCGGATCGCCGGGATCATGGGCGCCAAGAAGACCCCCGAGCTGATCCCGCTCTGCCACCCGATCGCGCTCTCCGGCGTCAAGGTCGAGCTGACCGTCGCCGACGACGCGGTGGAGATCACCGCCACCGTGCGGACCACGGACCGGACCGGTGTCGAGATGGAGGCGCTGACCGCCGTCGCGACGGCCGGGCTGACCGTGATCGACATGGTCAAGGCGGTCGACAAGGGCGCCGCCGTCGAGTCGGTCCGGGTGCTCGCCAAGACCGGCGGCAGGAGCGGCGACTGGACCGCCCCCGAGGCGCCCGCCGCGGAGGCCTCCGCATGAGGGCGCTGGCGGTCACCGTCTCCAACCGCGCCTCGGCCGGCGTCTACGCCGACCGGGGCGGCCCGCTGCTGGTCGAGGGCCTGCGCGCGCTGGGCTTCGCCGTCGACGGCCCCCGGGTCGTCCCGGACGGCGAACCGGTCGAGGCGGTGCTGCGCGAGGCCGTGGCGGCCGGCTACGACGTGGTGCTGACCACCGGCGGGACCGGCGTCTCGCCGAGCGACCTCACCCCCGAGATGACCGCCCGGGTCCTCGAACGCGAGATCCCCGGCATCCCCGAGGCGATCCGCGCGCACGGTCGGGAGAAGGTGCCGACCGCCGCGCTCTCCCGCGGGCTGGCCGGTGTCGCCGGACGTACCCTGGTCGTCAACCTGCCGGGCTCGACCGGCGGCGTCCGGGACGGTCTGGCCGTGCTGGCCCCGCTGCTCGCCCACGCCGTCGACCAGCTCGCCGGCGGGGACCACCCCCGGCCCGACGCCGCAGCTTCCGGGAGCGCGCACTGAACGCCGGCTGGCCGGTCGAACTCCACGAGGGGGACGTCGTGCTGCGCCCGATCCGGGCCCGCGACCAGCGCGAGTGGCAGGAGGTCAGCCGGCGCAACCGGGACTGGCTGCGGCGCTGGGAGGCCACCGTGCCGCCCGGCCCGGCGGGCCTCGCGGCGGGCCCGCGCCCGACCTACCGGCAGATGGTGCGCTACCTGCGCGGCGAGGCCTCGGCGGGCCGGATGCTGCCCTTCGTGGTGCTCTACCGGGGCCGGCTGGTCGGCCAGTTGACCGTCGGCGGGATCACCTGGGGCTCGATGTGCTCGGCCAACGTCGGCTACTGGATCGACGAGGGGGTGGCCGGACGGGGCATCATGCCGACCGCCGTGGCGCTCTCGGTGGACCACTGCTTCCGCACCCTCGGCCTGCACCGGATCGAGGTGTGCATCCGGCCGGAGAACGGCCCCAGCCGGCGGGTGGTGGAAAAGCTCGGCTTCCGTTCGGAGGGAATGCGCCCGCGTTATCTGCACATCGACGGCGACTGGCGGGACCACCTGGTGTTCGCCCTGACCGCCGAGGAGGTCCCCGAGGGGATGCTGGAGCGCTGGCGCTCCCTCAGCTCGGGTCGGCGTCCACGAAATTGAATACATGTTCGAATGAAATATCGATATGGCATCGGCGCGGCGACGGAGGGGCACAAATACCGGCAAAATAGTCGGAGAATCAGCTTGATCACACGACACGCCGTGCCAAATTGCTACCGGCCCTTCCTTCACGCCCGTACGGTGTGAATCGTGAGCAGTAGCGGCCTTATCTACGCCGTCATCGTAGGGGCCTGGGCCGCCTATCTGGTGCCGATGTGGCTCCGCAGGCAGGACGAGCTCAACGAGGCGCGCCCGACGGAACGCTTCAGCACCGCCATTCGCCTGCTGGCCGGGCGTTCGGCGCTGGAGCGGCGGGCGTCCCGGGCCCTGGGTGACGAACCGCGTGACGACGAGCAGACCAAGGACGGCCCTCCCGAACGGGACGCGGCCGTCTCCGACGACCCCGCGGCCGCACCCGCGGAGGAACCGGCGGCCCCCCGCCCGGCGGTGCGGGCCGAGGCGCGGCCGGCGCCCGAGGGCGGCGGCTCCGAACGCCGGGCCCGGCTGCTGGCCCGCCGGCGCCGGATGGTCACCGTCCTCTTCCTCGCCTTCGCCCTGGGTGCGGTGGTCGCGGCGGTGGCCGGACTGGCCTTCCTCTGGGTGCCCGCCGTGCCGGCCGTCCTGCTCACCCTCTACATCGGCCACCTGCGCCGGCTGGAGCGCCAGCGGTACGCGGTGAAGCTGGACCGGGTCCGCGCGGCGCAGGCCGCCGAGCGGCTGCGCAAGCGCGAGCAGCAGCGCGCCGAGGCCCTCGGCGCCAAGGCCGCCGCCGAGCCCGGCCCGGCCCCGGCACCCGCCGAGCCGGCGTCCGGGGCGCCCGCCGGGCGCGGACGCCCGCACCTGCGGCTCGCCACCGAGGCCGACGCGGCCCGGGCGGCCTCCGAGGGCGCGGCGGCCGTCTCGGCCTCGGCCGTGGCGGAGGCCACCGAGCACGAGGAGTGGGTCGACGGCATGCGGGAGCGCGGCGCGGCCGGCCCGGACTCCTGGGAGCCGGTGCCCGTCCCGCTGCCGACCTATGTGACGGCCCCGGTGGCCCCCCGGGTCAACGGCGGGCTCGACCTGTCGGCGCCGGGCACCTGGACCGCCGGCCGCCCGGCCGAGTCCCGGAAGACCCCGCTGTTCGACCAGTACGCCGAGCCCCCCGCTCCGGAACCGCGGCCCCGCGCCGCCAACGAATAGCTTCGAGGCCCCCTCCCCGGGGGCCTCTTCGCTTTCCGGGAGCCCTCGGGGCCGCCTGGGGACCGCCTCGGTGTTGCCGCGGTGCCGCCCCGGGGGCTCCCACCAGGGGGTGGTCACGGACCCCCTCCGAAAGGTGCTAGAGTTTCTTCTCGTTGGGGCTGTGGCGCAGTCCGGTAGCGCACCTCGTTCGCATCGAGGGGGTCAGGGGTTCGAATCCCCTCAGCTCCACCCAACGGGCTGTTCACGAATTCGGTCATGAACGGTTCACGAAATCCCGCCCAGTAGGCAACTCTGGGCGGGATTTCGTGCTTTGCGGGTCTGGTTGGGTCTGACTGCGATCTGTGGGGTGGATCACATCGCCCCGCGGGATGGCTGAGCGGAGCTGGCGGTGCGGGTGCGGGCATGGCGAAGTGGCCGTGGGACCAGAGGGTGTGTGGTCCCACGAACCGGCGTCGCGTGCTCTGTGGTTGGCCTGGCGAGTGGAGGGCTAGCCGAGTCTCGGTGGGTCCGTCTCGGGGCCTTCACGGCTGATGCCGGGCGTTGTGGGGGAGCCGTCGGTCACGTTCGGGGGTACGTGAGGGTCTGGGGTGTCGGTGATGTCGGCGAGCGTGTAGCTGTCTTCGACCCACAGACGACGCTCGCGCAGGTAGACCTCGATGGTGCGCAGGTTCTCGACCATCAGCTGGATTGCGCTGAGGAGCGTCTGAGCAACACGTCCCCGGCTCTGGCGGAGCTCCCGTTTGTCGAGGAAGGAGTCGACGTTCTTGGCGCGGCCGTTGAGTCCCTCGACGTGGCTGCGCAGGCTCCGGAAGGCCCGCTGCCAGGGTGCGCGGCCCCAGGGCATGCCCTGGCGCAGTTTCGGTGTGAGGTCGACGGGCACGCCGATGGTGGTCTGTTGGCAGATGTCCGGCCGCTGGTGCATGGGCTTGTTGGGGACGCGGATGGTGGGCTTGGCCGCCGGGTGGGCACGGCGGGAGCGCTGGTCGTCCAGGTCGATGAGGGGGCGAGGCGGATCGGCCCGCCTGCGGTGGCGGGGGCGCTGGTCGCGTTCGGCGGCCCAGGGGCACTGGACCCTGGGGCTGGTGCCGGCGGCCGGGCACTGTCGGCGTTCGACACCCTTGACGTTCGCCCGCTGCTTGAGCGGCAGGACGAACGGATCGGCTTCCTCCATGCGGGGGAGCAGTTCCTCGCGGTCCTTGCTGGTCCTTGCTGCGGCCATCAGGTGGTAGGTGTTCAGGACGCGCTGCGGGGCATGGGGACAGAGCAGGTCGCCGCCCAGAGCGGTTGCTCCGTGCCAGGGGACCTTGCGGATCATGTCGGTGCGGTAGTCGAGCACGAGATCCCAGCCGAGCGCGCGAACGGGCTGGTGGAAGGTCTCCGCGCGGGCGTGGGTGTAGGCGCGGTCCCCGGCCAGGTAGCCGGTACGCGGCAGCATCCGCTTGGTGACGGCCAGCAGGCGCACAGCCTGGGGGCCGATCTGCTTGCTGGGGGTGTGCACGGCCATGCCCATGCACAGCTGAGGGTAGGTGCCGGCGACCGCGGGGTCGGCATGTCCGGCGACCAGCAGGGTGGCGCTGTAGCCGAAGGTCTCAGTGCCGTCGCCGGAGACGTGGATGCCGGCGCTGAGCTCCAGCGAGGCGTGTCTGCGGGTGCCCTCGCGGGCCCAGACCGGAACGCTGGTGCCGTCCACGGACAGGTCGCCCTGCCAGTTGTCCATCAGGCCGCGTTGCACGGCGATGCGCACCGGGGCGAGGACGAGCCGGTTGGCGATCTCGCTCAGGCACGGTGCGGGGTCGTGGTCGTCGGAGGCGGTGTCCCAGACGGCCTTGAACCGGCCGGCCTCCGCCGGGAGCAGGCGGACGCGGCGGTCGTGGCGGGCCGGGTCGAGGACGGTGGTGATCCGGTCCCACGCGCGGTAGAAGCGCTGGGCGGAGGCGTGGGTGGCCTTGAGGTCGAGCGGGTCGACGACCTCGAGGTCGAAGACGTCTCGCCACGTGGATCCGAGACGGAACGTCATGATCTCCCACGCGTCGTCGATGTTCGTGCTGCGACGTTCGCGGGCGGCCAGGAACAGCCCGGTGAGCACGACCTTCGCAGGCAGGCCGGAAGGGCCTGGGCGGCCTGCTTCCAGGGCGTCGAGTTTGTCCAGGACACCGCTGGTGCGCACGAGGTCGTAGGCCAGGCGCACATGGGCGTCCGCGATCTTGGTGTGGAACGGTGAGGGGGCCGGGCGACGCCGCAGGCGTTCGGCGTGGTGCACCGGGTGAGGGTGGCGTACGGGCCTGCGCGGCGGGCGGTGGGGCCGGGTCATGCCCACCCCCGCAGCAGGCGGACCGCGGCGTCCTGGCCGGGGGCGGGCACCCACCGGTGGTACGGGTCGAGTGCGGCGGTGGACTTCAGGCCGGCGGCGCCGGCGATGAGGTTCGCCGGGACCCGGTCGCGCAGCAGTGCCACGATCCAGGTCGAGCGCAGGCGCTGGGCGTCCAGGCGCGGCACTCTCGGGTCCGCCGACTCGTTGCGTTTGGTCCAGTTGCTGACGAGGTTCTTGGCGCCGCTGACCTTGCGGCCGGGCGCGAACAGGTAGTCGTCGCCAGCGACCTGGGCCAGATCCGCCAGGCCCTCCTCCCACAGCGAGCGGCAGATGACCAGCCGCGTCGACTCGGGCACGGAGATGGCAAGGGCGCCGCTGGGCAGCGGCACGATGTCGCTGCCGCGGGTGGCTGTGATCTCGCCGGGCATCAGGCCGCACCCGGCGCCCAGCGCGATCAGCGCAAGGGCGCTCCTGCGGCCGGTGGTGCTGTCCGGCAGCGCTCGCGCCCACACATCCAGCCGGGTGAGCTCGCTCACGTCGTAGGGGACGGCGCGGGAACGGGCGGCGCGCAGGCGGGGGCGCGGGGCCTCGCTGCGTTCGACCCACACCAGCGCCTCGTGGACGCGGGCGAGCACGCTTGCGTACTTCTGGACGGTGGAGCCCTTCAGGTCGGTGGCGCCCGACAGGTAGCGGCTGATGGTGCGCTGCTCCAGCCACACCGCCGGATCGCGGGGCAGCCCCGCGCGTTCCGCGCTGACCGCCAGCGCGGAGGTCACCCGCAGTACGAGCATCACCGGGTACCGGACCTGCTCGGCGACTGCGGCCACCAGCATTCGCACACCGTCGGCCACGGCCTCCCATTCGGGTGGGGCGTCGTCGGGACGGTACCTCAGGATCTGCTGGCTCATGCCGGCCTCCAGCGCCACGGACCACGAGAAGCGGCTGCACAAATAGCCACCTTCACGGACATAGTGCACATCGACCTGAAGGAGCGCATCCCGATGCCCGGTGGAACGCTGCGTAGTACGCGCCCGCGGGACTTTGCCGCTGACCCGCAGGCGTGGCCCGACACGCTCGTGCCCGGCCACGCTCAGGCCCGCGTCGTGCGGGCCATCTCCGGGCGCCTGAAAGAGCACATCGAGGCGAGCGGGCTGAGCCTGCGGGAGGCCGCTGCGCTCACGGGCGTGAACCGGCAGGTCATCGCCCATCTGCTGGCGGGCCGCAGCTGGGTCGACGTGGTGACGGTCAGTCTGCTGGAGGATGGTCTCGGGGTGGTGCTGTGGCCGGGGGCGGACGCCCGGGCCTCTGTGGCGGCCGGTCGCCAATGACCGGGTGGAGGAACGCATGCGAGCGGCTCGCTTCCGCACGCCCGGGTGCCGGACGGCACCCGGGCGCTGCAAATTAGACCGCACGGCCCCCGGGTGCCGGTGATGTCGGCTACGCTCGGGCGTGCGGACCCGTTGTCAGGGGACCGTTCAGTGCCGCCGGGCTGGACCCCGGCGGCACCCCCCTTCTTGTCGTGTGTCAGGGGAACTCGTTCAGTGCCCGCGTTCGGCGACCTCCTCCGACGGCGCGCCGGGGGTCCCGGCCAGGGGCAGGGCGTACAGCCCCGGTGCCGTCTTGCGAAGCTTCCCGCGTTGGTTCAGTCGGCGCAGTGCGTTGCTGACGGAGGCGATCGGTTGCGCGGTGCCGACCAACTTATTCGTGCGGCCGAGTGACTGCAGATGTGTGATGACCGCCAGGATGTCGGCGGCGCGCATCGGCTCCTGGGAAGTGGCCAGGATCTGCAGGATGAACTGCGGCAAGGAGGGCTCTGTCCCGCCGACGGCCGACGCACCCTGCCCGTCCCCCATGCTGGTGGGTGACGGCGCCTCCTGTGGCTGCTCGCTGTCCGTCGGGTGGGCGGTGGGTCCGCTCCGGTCCCCGCTGTCGGCGGGGGTGGCGTGGGCGAGCCTGCCCATGCTCTGCTGAGCGTCGCCGCCCGGGGGTGGGGCCAGGTCCACCAGGGACTCGCGCAGATTGTCCCGGGTCCGCTCCAGCACGGTGAGATACCTCTCGGCCGTACCGAGGAGAGCCTGTACCTGCGTGACCTCCCGGCGCAGGCCCTCGATCCGCTCGTGCTGGTCGGTGATCCTTTGCTCCGCCTCGGCCGCGAGGTCCATCAGCGACCGGGTGAACGCATCCACGTGGTCCGACTCTCCTCGTGCCGTGACTGCCAGTCAGTGTGCATAGCCTAGAGGCATGAGGCATGCCGTGGGGCGCCGATGGGCGAATCATCTGCCGCCGGACCAAAATAAGCGCTCCACTGTCAACGCTGCGAAGCACCAGGGAACTTGCGATTCAAGGTCTCGTGGGCGGCGTAGGCCGGCCAGGTGGCACGATGGCGCCTCGGGAGGCAGGCGCAGAAGCCGAGGCAGGGGGTGCGTGAGGTGAGCACACGGTGGCCATCAAGGCTTCGTGTCGGCGATGAACTGCGCTACCAGGAACGGGCCTGGATGGTGACGTCCTTCAGGCAAGGCCGCATCCAGCTCACTGATGCACTCGGCAGTCACGTTCTCCTCAGCCCGCTGGCCCTCGTCAGCGACCCGGATGCCGGTCTCTTGAACGCCCGGTCCCGGCCGGACGCACCCACCCCTCCTGTGTTGGCTCGGGACGCAAGACTGTGGGAGCGGCACCTCACCGAAGTCATCACCGGTCTTCCATCGGATGCGACGCCGGGCCAACTCCCCAAGCCCGCCTACGATCTGGCCGTCACCACCCTCGCCCAGCGTGAGGCAGCGAAGGCCGCCGAACTCGCCGCGCTGGGCATCGAGGGCGCATCCGCGCGCACCGTTCGCCGTAAACGCCAGCACTACCAGAAGGCGGGGCAGGCGGCGCTGGCCGACCGGCGTACCCACCGCAGTACCCGCCCCGGATCCCGTGTGGACCCGCGCGTGATGGAATGCCTGAACCTTGCCCTGTCGCAAGCGCACGCCCGCGAGAGCGCCGCCTCCATTCGCCGCCGCACCGCATCGCTGCTGGGGCAGTTGCATCCCGGAGCGACCCCGCTCCCCTCGCCATCCACCTTCCGCCGGCTCATCGCCGCTCACGGCAGCCGCCACACGCCTGGGCGCGTGCGCCGCACGCTGGGACCGCCGGGCGCCGCCGTCGCCGTCGACACCTTCGCCCTTCCCGGAACCCGTTCCCTCGACCTGACTCTGGCCCTGGACACCGCCACGGGATGCGTCTGCGCTGCGCTGGTGCACCTGCGTGGTGCCGCCCCCGACCCGGTCGCCCTGTTCGCCCGTTGGTGCGCGCCCGCGCCGCTCAGTCTGGCCTCCCGCCAAGGCAAGCCGGTCTGGCGGCTCACGGCGGGCGTCGATACCCCGGTCATCCGGCCTCGGCGACTGGTCCTCCAGCCGCATGCGGGCGCCCGGGTGTTCGCTGAACGCTTCGCGCGCCTGGGAATCGACACCGAGTTCCCGCGCGCGACGCAGTTCCAGAACGCGGCGGCGGACATGAACGCCCTCGCCCGCCGACTCGGCCGCCACCTCTCCCGTACTCTCCCGCCGCCGGGCGCCGCGCGAGAACGAGCCGTCCAAGATCCCGTGACGGTGGCCCAGGCAGCCGTCGACGCATGGGTGGCCGAGGTGTGGCACGACTCACCGCGCCTCAGTGCGACAGCCCACCCGGTGACCCCGGCTGCCCAGTACGCGCACCTGGTGGCTCAGCACGGGGCGATCGACCTGCCCCTCGACGCCGCCGAGTACCTGGATCTCATGCCACTGCACCGCCGCAGGATCGGCCGGGACGGCATCCGTCTGCACAAGCGCCGCTACGACAGCCATGATCTCGACCCCTACCGCGGCCAGGGGCAGCACGTGCTGATCAATGTCGACGTCCGGGACCCGAACAGCATCTGGCTGCACACCGCAAGCGGCGCCCGCATCCCGGTCCCGGCCGCGGACGGGGCCGCGACCCTCGACCGGCTGCTGGCCCCTGCCTACGTCTCCGCCGCAGTGGACCGCGCCCTGCTCGCCGGCCGAGGCCAACCGGCCCTGCTGCCGCCCGCCGAACCTCGTGAGCGACCCGGGCCGCGCCCGCTGGACACCCCGCAGGGCTGGCGGCACTACCTGGAGAGCCCACTGCCGGTCAGAGACGGCACCGACCGCCTCGCATACCACGCCCAGCTGACCCTCAGCCTGCCGCTCGTCGAGGACGTCGAGCGAGCCCTGCGGCGCCAACTGGCCTTCAGCCAATACCAGATGGGAACAAGACGCGTGATCACGGTCTGCGGGCCGCCATCCAGCGGCAAGACAACAGCCGTCCTGCTCGCCGCCCGCCATCACCACCTTGAGCATGGCGCAACCCGGCCCACGGACAGCCTGCGGACCTCGAGCATCTACGTCACAGCCCGCCCCCGCCCCACCACCCGCGCACTCCTGCACGACCTGGCCCGTTCCCTCGCCCTGCCCGGCTCCGCCCGCACCACGCACGCCCTCGCCGACCAGGTCTCCGCTGCTCTGAGCGCCGGAGGTATCGACATCGTCATCATCGACGACGGCCACCACCTGCTGCACGCGGCATCGGCCGCCACCGGTGCCCTGGAGGCCCTGAGGTACCTCGCGGCACGAGTCCCGGTCACCTTCGTCATCACCGCCACCGCCGACCCGGACCACACCCCCGTCCTCCTGGACGGTTGGCTCGACCGGGTGCACGCTGCACCCCTGGGCCACGGACCCGCCTGGCATGCGCTCCTCACCGGGCTCGACGCGGCGCTGTGGCTGCGCAACCACCGCACAGGCCGCATCCACGCATTCTCCCGCCTCCTGTACCAGGCGTCCGGGGCATTGCCCGCCCGGGCCGTGTCCATCGTGCGCGCTGCTGCCGTTGACGCGGTCATCGACGGCACCGAAGAGATCACTGAGCAGGCCCTGATGCGTCACACGCGCTGGCCCGCCCTCGGTCGCCAAGAACCATATCCAATAGGCGATCTGCAGCCTTAACTCGACTGCGGACCATAATGAATGAACCATCCTCTGCATCAGGTGGTCAGTCGAGGGTGAAGTCGCCGTCAGGAAGCCAGCCGTCCAGGTACCCATCCACCAGTGCCTGGGACGCCCGCAGTTCGGCGCCCACCAGATACGGCGACAGGTCGCGGCGGCTTACCCACTCCAGCGTGACCAGCCCCGGTCCCTGCTGCTGGCAGCAGGAACCGGGACGGGCGATCAGGAAGTGTTCCTCCACACACGTCGCCGGGCAGCAGTCAGGCGCCGCCCGCCGGTGGCCCGTCACCTTTCCCCAGCGCACGGTCGACCAGCCGATCACCTGCTTGGCCAAGCGTCGTCCGGCCTCCCGACGAGACTCCGTCGGCCCCATCGTTGTGCGAGGCACATGCCACGCCGACTCCGCCGGCACCAGCGCGACCTCCTGCTTCGTGTTGATCGCCAACAGGCAGACGGACCGGGACGGCCGCAGACCAAGAGTGAGGGGCATACTTCTCAGCCTCCCCTTATGGGTGGACAAGTAGCCACTTCGGGGTGGCCGGTCACGCCAGCGGAGTACTTTCGCGGCTACTCAGCGTTGCGAGGAAGTCTCCGTGGCCGTCGGGGCGAGCAGGGTCCGCAGTGGCGTGGTGCCGGGCTTGGCGATCAGCCGGACCTTGGTGGGGATCCGTCAGTTCTACAGGTCGGCGAAGCCGTGCTCGTTCGCCGCCTGCTCTCGGCTGACCAGCCAGTTTGCCTGCTTCTCGGCGCCTGTCAGCGACCTGCCTTGGGTCGCCTTGTGGTCGGTGGCGCTGTCGGTTCATCGAGGCCAGCGCGCTGCTCGGCTTTGAGTGAATTCATTAGGGATTGAAGTCGGGTCGTGGCGCGCTACCTGCGGGGTCGGTGAGAGCGGTGCGGACCCGGCGGGCCATGGTCTCTGCGGTGGACCGTTGCCCGGGGTTGGGGTCGAGGCCGGCTCGTAGGGCACCCTCGAAGGCGGGGAAGGGCCAGGGCCGGACGGCGGCGAGGTCGTGTCGGCGGTTTGCCGCGATGTCGGCGAGGAGGTCGGGGCGACGGTTCTTCGGATCGCGGTAGTCGGTGGGTGGGGTGCGGGTCCAGGCCCAGAACAGGGAGGCGGCCAGTGACCAGACGTCCGCTTCGGGGGTGGTGGTGATGTGGTCGGTGGTGTCGAGGATCAAGGTGGCGATCTCGGGGGCAGTGGTGTGGGTCATTCCGCCGCGATGGACGTAGAAGGGCACCGGGACGGGGCCCTGGGCGCAGGCCAGGTCGATGATCCGCGTGGCGGAGCCCTCGAAGACGATGTGGTCGGGCTGGAGGTCGCCGTGGGTCCAGCCGGCGGCGTGCAGGGCGGCGAGTGCGTCGGCGGCCTCGGCGGCGGCCGTCAGGATAGAGCGGCGGACCGCGGGGGTGCCGTTGCTGCGGTGGGCGGGTTCCAGGGCGTCCCAGAGGCTGGTGCCGTCGATCCACCGCATGGCCAGCCAGGTGCCCTGTCCGTGGTCGCCGTGGGCCAGGTAGTGGTCGGCGCCGAGGGCGGCGAGCACTTGGCCCTCGCGGCCGGCCATCAGCCCGTCGGTGATCTTCAGGGCGGTACCGCCGACCTTGAAGAAGGTCGTGCCGCGTCGCTCGTGCAGGAGCTTCGCTTCGCCGTCCAGGCCGAGCTCGGTGATCAGTGGGTGCACGGGAGTCCTTCCGGGACGGCCGCCGTCCGGGCTGTCCCCTCGTGGCCAGCCTGCCCGATCGCGAGGCCGGGTGCGAGTGATGGATGTGACCGCGGTCGTCGCGGTGCCGCGTGCGGGGCGCCTGCGCGGGTGGGGCTTCAAGTTGCCCTAGGGTGTGGGGAGTTCCCGGTGGCGGCTCGCTGCCGGGACTTCGTGCTTCCCGGGGCGGAGTGGATCATGCGATACGTGCGGTTGCTGCGGCGCGGGCCCGTGCTTCTGCTGTGGGGAGCGCAGACGGCGTCGGTGTTCGGCGACCGGCTGTACGCGATGGCCGTGATGTGGATGGCCTGGGAGCGGTCGGGCGCCGGGGCGATGGGGCTGGTGGCCGTCGCCGAGTCCCTGCCGTACATCGTGCTCGGCACCGTGGGACGCCGGATCATGGACCGGTTCGCGTCGCTGCGGGCTCTGGCGGTGGTGGACGCGGTGCGGCTGGCCCTGGTGGCCGCGCTGCCGTGGGCGTGGACGGAGTTCGGCACGGCGGGCCTGATCGCCTCGGCCGCCCTGCTGGGAGTCGGCGGGGCCCTGTTCGACCCGAACCTCGGCGCGATGGTGCCGGACCTGGTCCGGCCAGGCGAGGTCCAGGCGGTGAGTGGGCTGATGGACCTGACCGGCCGGATCGCCCGGATCGCCGGCCCGGGGGCGGCCGGGCTGATGCTGGCGGTGATGCCGCTGGCCGGGCTGTTCTGGGTGGACGCGGCGACGTTCGCGCTCTCGGCCCTCGCCCTGGTGCTGCTGGCCGCCCGCGTCCGGCTGCCCGCCGGATCCGTTCCGCAGGCCGGGCCGAAGGCGGCGGGAGTGCGGCCGGGCGCCTGGTCGCTGATGCGGACCCACCCGGACACGGGTGTGGTGCTGGCCGTGCACGGGATCGGGATCTTCGCCGGGGCGGTGTCGCTGGCGATGCCCGCCCTGCTCGCGGCCCGGCTCGGTGCCGGGGCCTCCGCCTACGCGGCCGTGCTGGCCTGCACCGGGGCCGGGGCCCTGGCGGGCAACCTGGTGGCCGGGAACGTGCGGCTGCCCGGGCCGCTGACGGCGGTGTACTGCGGGGCGTGGGCGGCCTCCGGGCTGGTCCTGGCAGCCACTGGGCTGACCGGGTCGCTGCCGGTGCTGCTGGCGCTGTCCGTGCTGTCGGGGGCGGTGTCGCCGTTCCTGCAGATCGCGCTGTCCACGCACTTCGCGCTGTTCCCTCCGGTCGCCCGCAGGCGGCTGCTGACGGTGGACCTGACCGTTATCCGCACCTGCGGGACGGTCTCGATGCTGTTCGTGCCCGCGCTGGCCGCCGGCGGTCCGAGGGCCGCGTTCCTGGGCGGCGGCCTGGCCGTCGTCGTGGCCGGCTCGGCGGGCGCCGTGCTGGTGCTGGTCCTGGCCCGGGGGCGCCGGCCGCTGCCGGAGGTCGAGCCGGTGCCGGAGCTGGCGGCCCGCGACTGAGCACGGGCCGGGCCCCGCGGTGCGGGGCCCGGCCTTCGTGCTGGTGGTGCTCAGGTCAGCTGGCGAGCAGCTGCCAGTGGGTGACGGTGATGTCCTCCAGCGGGATGCCGAGGTCCTTGTAGATCCGCTGGTGCATGGCGCCGAACCAGGCGTCGCGCCGGTCGTCGAAGAACGCCTGGTCGTACCAGGCGACGCCGAGCAGGACGGTGCCGCCGCCGTTGGGGTTGCCGGGCTCGGCCTCCCAGTAGGTGCACTGCCAGTCCCAGAGCATGAGCTCCTCGGGGCGGTTGCGCAGGCGCTCGTCGGACTCGCGCAGGGACTGGATGCACCGCTCGGCGGTGGCCGCGTCGGGGCAGTAGTAGGTGCAGTCGGACTTGGCGATCGGGGTCTTGTCGGCGCGGCGGGCCGCGTCGGCGTCCTCCCCGGTCAGGACGCGGACCCGGGTCACCAGGTCCTCGCGGGTGGCGAGCTCTTCGAGGACGGTCACGTCGTTGTGCTCCTCTCGATGGGGTGTTGATCCCTTGGGTGGTGCTACCAGCCCGTCCCGCTGACCGGGTCGGGGCTGGGGCTCTGGGGGTCGCGGCGGCGGATCCCGCCGGGGGCGACGTAGCGGACGTTCAGGCCCACGCGGGCGCCGTCGCCGGCGTTGGTGCCGGAGCGGTGCAGCAGGCGGCTGTCCATCAGCAGGGCGGACCCGGCCGGCAGGGGCAGCGCGGTCGTGGCGTCGGCGGTGAAGCCGGTCGCCTGGTCGGCCCGGCCGCGTTCGGCGCCGTGCTCGGCCTCGGAGGAGAACGGCAGGTAGCCGAAGTGCTGGGAGCCGACCACGGCGTGCAGGCAGCCGTTGCTCACGGTGGCGTCGCTGAGGGCCAGCCACGCGGAGACGGAGTGGTCGGGGTCGAGTTCGACCCGGGCGTCGATGCCGTCCTGGTGCCAGGGGATCTCGAACGCGCGGTGCGGCCACTTCACCACGAGGAAGGTGTTCTCCACCGCGATGTCCGGGCCGATCGCCTCCTGGACGGCGGCCAGCAGCTGGGGGGCGCGGACGGCGGCGCGGGCCCACTCGGTGCTCAGGTGCGGGTTGCGGACGATCTCCCGCTGCTGGGCGCGGTGCTCGGTGACGAGCTGCATGGCGCGGGCGCGGGCGGTCGCAGAGGTGGACCACTCGACGCCGGTCCGCAGTCCGCGGCGGCCGAGGATGCCGTCGGCGCTGGTCGTGCTGGTCATCGGGGCTGGTCCCTTCGTGACGGGCTGCTACCGGGCGGGGACAGCGGGGCGGGTGGTTCCGGGGCGGTGCGGCGTGCGTATCGGCGGTCGGCCGCGGCGGCCGAGTGAGCTGAGGACGGCCCGGACAGCGCGGCGCGGACCGGCGAGGATCTGGCGCCGGGTCACCGGCTGGTCGGGCAGGGCCAGCTCCACCCAGACCCGCTTGCCCTTCTCGGTCCGCTCGGCTCCGTGGGCCAGGGCGAGATGCTCGACCAGCTCCAGGCCCCGGCCGCTCTCCGCATCCGTGCCGGCCCGGCGCCGCCGGGGCAACGCGGTCGAGCCGTCGTAGACCTCGACCAGGGCCCGCCGCTGCCGGACGTTCGCGTGGACGGCGACGGTGAGCATCGGCCGGCGGGAGTGCTGCACGGCGTTGGCCACCAGCTCGGAGGTGACCGTGTCGAGCGCGAGGCGGGAGTCCTCGTCGAGCCGGACGCCCCAGTCGACGACGCGGGCCCGCACCCTGCGGCGGGCGATGGGCACGGAGACCGGGTCTCTGGCGAGGAAGAAGACATGGGAGTGCACGACCACGAGGAGGAACCCTTCGGAGGGGTCGGGCTGCCGGGAAGCGTGGGAGGACCGCGTGCTGGGAAGGCTCCAGCTTTGCCCGCTCGACCAGTTGGCTGATGAACAGTCAACTCCGTCCCGGCTCCGCGTTCTGGTGCCAGGAAGGGGTGCATTTCCGCGCAGGGGGCCGCTTAGGGGGGCCAGGATCGGGCACTCGACAGGTGAATGCTTGGGGGACGGGCATGATGGCAGCAGACGGCATCGGCGCCCTGCTGAGGAGCATCAGGGAATCCGCCGTTCGCACCCGTGAGGAACAGGCTCAGCACCTGCGTCAGTTCCAAGGGGGCGAGTGGTTCGACCCCGAGAACTTGAAGCGGTGGGAGACCGAACGTCGTCTCCCGGTCCCGAGGTGGCACCAGCTGCTGGCCGACGGATACGGACGGACGGTCGAGGAGATCGTCCGTGCGGTGGCGGTATCCAGGCGCTGGCGCAGGCAGCAGCAGGCGGCCGGCAGCGGCGGGAAGGACGGCAAGGACGTGAAGCGGCGGCAGTTCCTCGGCGTGGCGGCGGCGGCGACCGGATCGGTCGCCCTGCCCGGCATCGCGGAGGCCAGACAGGGCATCAACGCCGGGCTGTCAGGTTCCGACGCCGGCGACCTCGCCTACCTGGACGGGGCGTTCGAGCGCCACCGGGGTGGCTACCACGGCCGCCCTCCCGGCAGCGTCCTCGCCCACATGCGCGAGGACCTCGGCCTCCTACGGGACGTCCTGAGCCGACCACACCCCGCCGCCACCAGGGCGGACCTCGCCCGCACCGCCGCCGGGATCACCGGTCTGGTGGCGATCATCCAGCACGACCGTGGCGACCAGCGCGACGCGCACGGGTGGTTCGCCACCGCCGAACAGGCCGCCCGCGAGTCCGGCGACCGGCACATGCTCGCCTGGGTCCTCGCCAGGCACGCGATGGTGCCCCTCAACTACGGCGCCCCGAACACCGCCGCCGAGCTGGGCGTCCGTGCCCGCACCGAGGCCGGCCGGGCCCCCACGGCCGCCGCGGCCCTGGCTGCCGCCGTCACCGCGCGCGCCCTCGCCGCCGTCGGTGACCGACAGGGCGCACTGCGTGCCGTCACCGACGCCCGCACCGTCGCCGGGCAACTGGACACAGCCCAGTCCGCCGACACCTGGTTCGGCTACCCACTCCAGAAGCACCACGTCCACCTCTCCCAGGCGTTCACCCTCCTGGGGGAGACCCGCGAGGCATACGCCGAGCAGGAAGCCGCCCTCGCCCTCACCCGCTCGCCCTCCGTGATGACCAGGGCCCTGCTGGCCATGGACACCGCGATCTGCCTCAACACCGACGGCGACCCTGCCGCCGCGGCCACCATGGCCGTGGACGTCTGGGAACAGCTTCCGGAGGCGTACCGCGACGGCCTGGTCCGCACCCGGGCCGAGAGCCTCCACCACGAGCTGTCCGGCCCGGCCCACGCCCGGCTCGGTGAAGCCCTGGCCAGCTGAGCACCAGCCGACAACGCATCCGGCGAGGCCGGGGGCCGAGAAGCCTCAGGCCCCCGGCCAAGAGAGCGCACGCACTCTCGGCCGGGGCGGGCCCCGATCACACCGAGTTGAGGCCGAGCACCTTGGCCAGCAGCAGGTAGAGGGCCACGCCCAGCGCCTGGGAGATCATCTGGCGCCAGCCCATGGGCCCGGTGGACGGCGGCTCGACCGGCGAAGCCGTCTCGCCCACCGACACCGCCTCCGACTTGCCGGAACTGGGCTGGCGACCACTGACACGACGCTTGCGACTCATCTCAGGCCCCTCCTTCGAGATCGGCACGTTGCCGACTGGCCATCAGATTTCGCATACCGGCCGCGACCAGCGCAAAGTCACATCCGCAACTCCAACGGCCTGAATCGACGTTGAGCGCTTGGGTGGGGTGTGTATCGTCAACCGACGATACACACCCCACCCAAGGCTCCCGACGATTCCCCCCGGGGCCAATGTGACTGAAGTCACTCGAAGGCCAGTGTCAGGGCGACCCGAGGCCATCAGATGCATCGGCGCGTAGCCGACCTCGGCGCGGCCCATTCGATCCACGGGGCAATGCCCGCAATAGACGCACAGTGCAGAGGGGGCGCGGTTCCCGTTCCTCAGCCATGGAAACGAATCCGGCGGGGGGCCCGGAGGAGCCCCCGCCGGGGCTTCCGCGCGGCTGGAAGCCGAACACAGCCAGCGGAAGGGCACTGGCACCGCAGTCCGGCCAGACGTAGCGAAGCGGGCGAGGCACTGCTGGATCGGCCGAAGGTCGATGGCTGTCGGACCCGCCTGCTAGATACACAGCTATGTCATCCCTCCGCCCGGCGATGTCCCGACCGCTTCGGTCGCTGCTCGACTCCATGCGGATCACTGACTGCGCGCTCCTTCACCTGCAGCTGAGTGAGCCCGCAGAGTGGAGCAACGACGAGGCTAGAATTCTCCGCTGGCACAAGGACAAGCACCGGCTCGATGCTCACTGGGGCCTCTCAGATCTCGGCAGGTCACGGCTTCAGATCGCCCATGTCCAGAGCTGGCCCGTCATCAAGGAGTTCAGCCGCCACTTCCCGCTCCTGATCGCCGAGCGTCGATTCCATGCGCTGGCCAACATCGTCCTGCTGTGCCCCGAAGCGCACGATCTATACGACGGAACCGGCTTGATCGGCACGTCAACGATGCTGGCAGCCTCAGCCCTGATGTGGGAGCGGCCTGAAGCCCTCGACCCACTCAAGATCTTTTTGCAGACAACGATCAACGCGCCTGGCGGCCACCAGACGGAGAACACCAACGTCCTGCATGCTGCCGACATCCTCACCCGTGCGCACAGCGCCGAAGTTGACCACTTCTTGGATCCTTGGGAGCAGCGCCTGCGCGACGCCCAACGCGCCATCGATCGCGATGAGGCCACCTCGATACACCCTGGCGACAGAGCGATCTTTGCGATGCCTAGGTTCAAGCTGTAGCCACCCCGACGGCCTTGGTCGCGTAGCCTCTTCCACTCTGATTGCGTTCTGGCCTACTCAGGTTGAACTCGCCTTGTGGTAGGTGCTGGTGGGCCTTGATCCCTGCGGTATGACATCAGAGTGCGATACGACAGATGCCGAGCTGCCCGTTTCCGTTGCAGACGTGCACCCGCGGCCGCTGCAAAGCCCTGCCAGCGCCGCTCGGGTAGGGCGGCCGGGGACTGGCCACAGTGTAGGGCCTGTCCGAGGAGTCCTACGGTAGCCACGGAGAAGCGGACGACGCTGTCGACCGGGCCTGTGCCAGGGCCTTCGGTGACGGCAACTCGTTAAGCGTTAGGCCACTTCGTGGGAGTGGTCTGACGGTGCAGCGGTCGGTTGCCGGTGGGCACCGCTCCGAAGAGGGACCTGCCACCGGCGGCTGCGTCGGTGAGGGGCGCCAGCACGGCCTCGGATTCAGGACTGGAGACGTTTGCGGCCAAGGCGGCGAGGCGCGGGAAGATCATCCGGGGTGGCGTGGGTGAAAGCGTCGGCCTCAAGTAGGCGATAGGTGCGGATGACGTCGGCAAGCGCGGTCGGGGCCGTGTCTGCGGAGGCGACAAGCGCGGCGAGCATCTGGGAACGGCTGACGTTCTCGCCGGCCGCGATCGCAGCCCGGACGAGGTCCTCGAGACGGTCGTCGACGGCCTGAGGCCACTCAACCAGCGTTTTGCGGCGTCGGGTTCGCCACAGCAGTTCCATGCCGTCGAGCCCCTTCTAAGTTTGGCTATATCAAATATATAGTGAGCCCATGGTGACCATGCTGCAAGCCCCCTCTCGCTACAGGGTCGCGGGCGAACGAGGGAAGCGCTCTGCCGAGATCAGGGTGGCAGGGCGCAGGCTGGTGCCGACGCCAGTGTTCGACACCTACTGGCGTTTCGCCGCTGCGCGCCAACAGGTCTACCTGGCGAGACTGGGTGCGGTGGTCACGGCGCCGAAGGATCCAGTGCTTGCGCAGCATCGGTTCACGAACTGCTTCCGCGCGTCGGACCGGGTGAGCCAGTTCCTGATCGGACAGGTGTCCTATCGCGGTGGCCAGGAGTGGAAGGATGTCTTCTTCAGGACGCTGCTGTTCAAGATGTTCAACAAGGTCTCCACATGGGAGCTGCTGGAAAAGCATCTGGGGCAGGTCGCGTGGGACGAGTGGGACTTCCGTACGGCCGATCGTGTCCTGTCACGCGCGTTCGCCGCAGGTGAGAGGCTGTACTCGGCCGCGTACATCACGCCACCGCCGGCGCTGGGCGAGCAGCGTAAACACAGCAACCACTTGCGTCTGCTGGAGTTGATGATGCGGGAGAGGGCACCAGAGCGTGTGCAGACTGCGGCGTCGATGCGCGAAGCGTACGAGGTGCTGCTGAGCTTTCCGGCGCTCGGGCCGTTCCTGGCTTACCAGTACCTGATCGACCTGAACTACTCATCGGGTCTGACGTTCTCGGAGATGGACTTCGTGATGCCGGGGCCGGGGGCGCGGGATGGCATCCGGAAGTGCTTCGGCGTGGTGGCAGGTGGCATCGAGGCGGAGGTAATCCGCTACATGGCTGACAATCAGGATGAGCATTTCGCGAGACTAGGTCTGGAGTTCGGAGGCCTTCGGGGGCGGCCTTTGCAACTGATTGACTGTCAGAACCTCTTCTGCGAGGTCGACAAGTATGCGCGTGTCATCCATCCGGAGATCGAGGGCATCAGCGGGCGCAGCCGGATCAAGCAGCTGTATCGAGCGGACGCGGCACCGTTGACGGCTTGGTTCCCGCCGAAGTGGGGTATCAACGACAAGCTCGATGGAGGTGCCGCCACAGCTGTCAGAACAGCCGGTTGATCTGGCTGATCATCGGACGGATGAGGCTGATGCCTTTCTCGATCTGTGCGTGTCCGGCTGTGACGGTGAGCGTGCCGTGGGCGAGGCCCGTCTGCTCGGCCAGATACGACTGGAGTCGCCCGAGGCCAAGGTAGTTGCCGTAGGCGCGTTCGAGCATGTAGTGGCTGCGGTAGTGCGCGGTCATGTGAAGCGTGCGGGTGCGGTCGATCTGGAAAGAGCAGTGGCTCAGGCAGGGGAAGCCTCGGACGAGGTTATCCGTGCCGGCTGCATGCACTGGCACGGGGATGCTTGTGGCCTCGGGTCCCGTCTCCTGCTCCTCAGGCGTGGTGGGTAGTTCCTCCTCGGCGTCGGAAGGGTGGGCGATATCGAGCTCGTATGCCGCGCTGAGCGGTCCTGTACGGGCAGCCTGGGATGTCAGTCTGTCGATGAGGGTGTTCAGTTGGTCGACGGACCCCTTGGCGCCGGGGTAGGCGACGATGCGGCCGAAGTATGTGCCGAAACGGTTGCCGGCGTCCATGCTCCGCAACTGCGGATACATCGCTCGATAGCGCTCTGCAAGTGACCGCGGGTCCTTGCTCGTAGCTGCGAGACGGTACGGGAAGACAGTGTTGGCGACCGTCTCAACTGGGTGGGAGCACTTCAGGTGGGACCTGACCCGGTCGAGTTCGCGCCGGAACTCGGCATCGTCCGCCGCGGCGTTCGTGATGCGGACGACGGTGTGGAACGCCTCCGGAGCGCGGCCGCGCGCCACTGTTGGCCGTTCCTTGGCCGACAGGTCCATGGCCCGACACGCGGCAGCCCAAGCGCTTGTGGTGGTGGCCTCGCTGACGATGAACGTATGCATCCTGGCTCCTGGTCGACAACATCATTGGCTGTGGCGCGGGTGGAGCGGGACCGGAACCCAGTGGGGCGCCGGGCAGAACACGTGTGCTGAGGGGTTCAGGACTGCCAGGCCCTGCTGTCGCCTTGGCGAGGCTTGTCGAGCAGCACTGTCACGGTAAAGGGCTCAGGGGAGCCTGGGAGGGCCAGCGTCCACGGGGTAGGTTCGGACAGGCTTTCGGTGACGAGGGCAGCAGGCATCTCATTGCGGGAGGGGCTGCGGCCCAGTTCGGTGGCGGACGGACCGCGGAGCAGTTCCAAGCCGGTGGTCGGCACACTATCGGGCACGGCGCCGGCCACTCCGACGATGAGCACGTCGCCAGCAGCGGCGCGCAGGGTGCTGCCATGCGCTGCTGGGCCGAGCGCGTGGACATGGCCGTTGCCGCGCGGCTTATGGTCGGACAACTGTTTTCGCAGCTGGTGGGGTTGAACCTTTAGCCATGCGTCCACTTGATGTGGCGAGGCCAGCCGGAGATGCCGGAGATGCCGCGCAGTGCCAGTGTAGGAAGTGCCCAGCCAGCGGGCGACACGATAGACATCTACCGGACTTCGCGGGCGCAGTACGCCCGAGCGTTCCAGCGCCGCGAGGACGGCTGGCCGCGGCATCAGGAACCAAGCGGCAAAGGCCTCGGCGACCTTCTCCTCCTCGGGCCAGGCGCCATTGCCCCATTGCCGCGCCCGGTCCAACTCTTTATCAGCGGAGGTGCCGTGGTTCATGACGTGGTGGCCGAGTTCATGCGCGGCGGTGTGCCGTTGCTGGATGATGTCGAGGCTGGCGTTCAGAAGGACGGCGGGCCCGTTGTCCTTCGGGGAGAAGTAGACTCCAAACAGCGTGGGCATAGGCCTAGCCAGGGCCTCGATCCCGAAGTCATGTAGCGCGGCGAATACGTCGATGTACTCGCTTCGGTCTAGACCCAGGTCCTCATGGGCGTGGACTGAGGCGATGGCGGCGATCTTGTGCGCCACGTCCCAAGTCATCCGGCCGTCCCGGGGCTGTCGGTGTCCTCGCGCTCGGCGGCACGTTTGAAGGCGAGGTAGCGCGCGTAGTTGGCGACCTCCTCAAGATCCTTCCCCGTCAGATCGACTAGAGCGCGAGGGATGCCTGCAGCCGCGAGTTCGGCTGCATCCGCGTCGGCTTCATCTGACAGGAAGTAGGTCACGGGAAGCCTATAGAGCTTGGCCAGCTTCTTGAGCTCAAGGCTGTCGACTCGGCGTACGGCACGTTCGATGTCGCTGACCGCCGACCGGGGAATGCCAGTGGCGTCGCTGACATACTGCTGGGAGAGTCCCAAGTAGTCCCGGGTGAAGCGCAGGCGCTCGGCCAGCTGCTCGAGTTCGGGGTCTCGGGATTTTCCGGGCTCTGAAGTTGTGTTCACTGCTGTTGACCTTCCTTGATCGCGTTCAGGATCGTGCGGGCGAACGAGTAGACGGATCGCGTCGACCGCGCTGCCTCAGCATCTGCTGGCACTCTGACACCGAACGTGCGTTCGATGCGAGTAAGGATCTCCACCACCAGCAGCGAGTCGACGGGAAGCTCTTGGCCGGCCTCCTCCAGTTCGGCGCGAAGTGCTGCCGGATCGCAGTCCTGCAGTTCGGCAAGGAACTCCACGACGATCGCGACGATGTCTTCGAGCGACGGCTCCATCGCGTTCAGGACTCACTCCCAGATTCGTCTGTTTTCCCGACGGTGCTGTTCTAGGATACGACACTGCAGGGTTTGGCGACAGCCTCGACGGAAAACCCCTCAAGGAGGACGCATGGACATCAGCGCCTACCAGAAGGTCGCGGTCAAGACCCTTCAGCAGCCAGTCGACGGCGTCGACCCTGCGGTCGTCTGCCTGCTGGGGCTCACTGGTGAAGTTGGATCCCTGACGGCGGCCTACAAGAAGCACCTGCGTGATGGGCCTGGCCTTGGTACCGGCAAGCAACTTCTGCGGGAGGAGATGGGGGACATCCTCTGGTACCTCGGTGCGCTGGCTCACTGTTTCGATCTCGATCTCGGGGACATCGCCGCAGCCAGTCTGGAGAAGACCAAGGATCGCTGGCTCACTACGCCCAGCGGCGAACGGGAGGTGCTCGATGCTGGCCATCTGGACGCCGAGCGGCTCCCCAGGCAGGCTTCCCTCGTGTTCTCGCTGCAGGCGCGGGAGTCGGATGGTCGTGAGACTGCTGTTCTCACCTACGAGGGGGATCCCTGTGGGGATCCGCTGACGGATGCCTCGCACGTTGATGACGACTATCGTTTTCATGATGCCTTTCATCTCGCCTATGCTGCAGTCCTCGGCTGGTCTCCTGTCACTCGCTTCCTGCTGAAGCGCAAGCGCCGCAGCGACGCGCGAACCGATGAGGCCGAGGACGGGGGTCGCGCCATTGCCATCGAGGAGGGCATCTCTGCCTTGGTGTTCTCGTATGCGGCTCAGCACGGCTTCTTCGAGCAGATCGACCGAGTGGACAACGAGCTTCTGCGCACCATTCAGGGCATGACGGCGCACTTGGAAGTTGGCGCCCATCGCGCCGCCGACTGGGAGAAGGCCATCCTGACTGGCTATAGCGTCTGGCGGCAGTTGCGGAAGGAGGGCGGCGGCGTTATCGACCTGGACCTGGACCAGCAGTCCATGACAGTCCGAGCGCCCTCGGCCTGAGCCTCTACGCTCGCTCATCGCAGTGATGACAGGTGGCCGTGGTGATCGTCGGTAACATGCGGAGCGGGAGCAGGTGGGGCCTTGGGTATCGGCATCAGTCGTTCTGCCGGCGGATGCTGTTGAGTTCCTCGCCGTACGGGAGGTGCAGGTCAGGCCATCGATCATTTTGCGCGGAGCGGAAGCGCCAGGTCGGCATGCCGAAGATCTCATGACGTGCTCATGTAACTTCGGGAAGCGATCATCGCCATCGTGGGAAGCGTAGGTGATGGATCGGCCAAAGTTGCAGGTCATCCCTACTCGTGAACGGCCCACCCAACGGAAGTCCCGCCCGATCGGTTGATCGGGCGGGACTTCTGCGTTGTGGGGGCGCGTCGGCCGACGGGGGGTCAGCCGGGGCGCTCCGGGGGTGGTGTGAGGCGGATCACCCGCGGGAACGGCCGAGGGCCGGACCGGAGCGGTGCTCCGGGCCGGCCCTCGGGGTCGGACGGGTCAGGGCCGGCCGGAGTCCGCGTACGGGCCGGGCTGCGGGGCCCCGGACTGCGGCGGGACCGCGCCGTAGCCGGACGGACGGCGGCCGCGCGGGTGCCGGGTGAGGGTGTAGCCCGCGACGCCCGCCAGGGCGGCCAGGGCGCCGCCGGCGAGGGTCCAGAACCAGCGGCTGTTCCAGCCGGAGAACCAGCCGGTGTACCAGTGCTCCTCGGGCTCCTCCGGGGCCGCCGCCTTGGCGGTCGCGGCGCCGCCGCCGGCCGGGGGGACCAGCGGGGCCTTGAGCTCGCCGCCCTCCGGCTGGGCGTTGTCGGCGTCACCCTTGGCGGCCACGTGCAGCTGCACCGAGGCGGCCAGACCGAGGTCGGGCTGCGGGGCGTCGGCGACCGAGAGCCGGACGTAGTAGCTGCCCGGCAGCGGGTCGCCGGACCACGGCTCGGCCCAGGAGCGGACCTCGCGCAGGGTGCAGCTGAGCGCCAGCGAGGTGGTGGCCTGCTCGGCGGTCGCGTTCTGGGTGCCGTCGGTGCAGGCCTGCCGGCGGCGCAGGCCGTCGAACACCTCGACGCTCCAGCTCTGCGGGCCGTGCCGGTCGGCGGGCGGGGCGAGGGTGACCGTCAGGTCCACCTTGGCGGTCTGGCCCTCGGCGGCGCCGAAGGCCCAGTACAGGTAGTCGCCGGTGGAGACCGGGACCGCGGCGTCCTGGCCGGGGGCCAGGTTGACGGCGGTCAGGAAGGAGGTGCCGGCCTTGTTGGCGGGGGCCGGGCGGCCGCTCGCGTCGGCGCTGGGCGAGGGCGAGGCGGCCGAGGCGGCCGGGGCCGTCAGGGCGAGCGCCGGGAGCAGGGTCAGCGCGGCCGCGGCGGTGCGGAGGAAGGTCGTACGCATGGTCAGTTCTCCTGCCAGACAGCGATGCGCCAGCGGGCGATCCAGCCGAACAGCAGGCCGGTCACCAGGCCGGCCAGGGTGAGCACGAGCAGCAGGATCCAGCCGCGGCCCAGGCCCATCGCCGGGCCGTCCGGGGCGGGGGAGGCCGCGGTCAGGTCGACCGTCAGCTCCAGCGGCAGGCCGGGGTCGGCCGCGACGCCGGCCTGCGGGGCCAGCGAGTTGGAGACCACCAGGCAGACGGTGGTCTCCGGCTTGCCGCTCGGCGAGGCGGAGGCGGTGGCGGTGGCGTAGCCCTTGGAGTCGTCGGCGGACCAGCGCAGTCCGGTGGAGACGACGTCGGTGCGGCCGCTGCCGGCGTCGGTGCCGCGGACCAGCTCCTGGCCGGCGGTGCTGGTGGCCTGCAGCAGGACGCCGTAGTCACGGGCCACCGCGCGGTCCAGGGAGACGCTGACCGAGGCGCGCAGCTCCTGGCCGGCCTTGACCGGGACCCGGTAGACGCGGTGCTCGGAGAACTTCTCGCGGTCGCTGTAGACGCCGGGGGTGAGGACCGGCGCGGACTCGCACTTGTCGGTGCCGGCGGTTTTGACGGGGGCGACCGCGTAGGTGTCGTTGGAGCGGTCGACCAGCTGCTTCACCTTCTCGGTGAGCTGCTCCTGGGTGCGCACGTCGGTGTAGGTGCCGCCGGTGGCGTTGGCGATGCAGAGCAGCTGCTGGCGGGTCTTGTCGTCGTGCGCCAGGCCCAGGGTGTCGACCACCAGGTGGATGCCCTGGGAGGCGAGCTCGCGGGCGACGTCGCACGGGTCGGGCGGGGTGCAGGTGTCCTCGCCGTCGGTGATCAGCACCACCCGGCGGGTGGTCTCGCCCTTGCCGAGGTCCTCGGCCGCGCCGCGCAGGGCCAGGCCGATCGGGGTGTAGCCGGTCGGCCGCAGGGTGGCGACGGCGGTCTTCGCCTCGGTCTTGTTGGTCTTCCCGACCGGGAAGAGCTGCTTGGTGTCCAGGCAGCCCTGGGTCTTGTCGGTACCGGGGTAGTTGGCGCCCAGCGTGCGGATCCCGAACTCGGTCTCCGACGGCAGGGCGTCGATGACGTCGTTCAGGGACTGCTGGGCCACCGAGATCCGGGTCTTGCCCTGGATGTCGGCCTCGCGCATGGAGCCGCTGACATCCAGGACGAGGTCGACCCGGGGGGCCTCCTTGCCGGCCGCGCCGGCTGATGGTTCGTCGGCATGGGCGGGCAGGCCGCTGAGCAGCGCCCCGCCCGCTATCGTCAGGGCGGCCAGCAGGCTGCCGAGCCTGGCCTTCGGTCGTCGTCCGTTCATCACCCGCCCGATCCTAGGGATCATCAGTTCGCCGTGGCCAACGCGCGATGGTGCGCGAAGGGGCCGGATCCGGCGTGAACTCGCGGGCGCCGGTGGGGGATCGGTGCGCGGGTGCTCCGGGGTGCGCCGGTCGTGCGGTGCGGTGGTGACGGATCCTCGGGCAATACGGGACACACCGGGTGAAAAGTCGATTGATAGGGATTTCCTCGTTAGGGTGACGAGGGGGCGAGGGCGCCGTCGTACCGGCGCGCCCGTCCCGGCCGGCACGTCAGCTTCAGGGGAAGGACCCGTACGTGAGCAACCTCTTCGCGATCGCCTATCCGGATCTGGCCACCGCCCAGGCGGTGCGCAACGAGGCGGTGGGTCTGCAGAAGCAGCGGCTGATCGAGCTGGAGGACGCGGTCGTCGTCGAGCGCCGCGAGGACGGCAGGATCAAGCTGCACCAGCAGGTCAGCACCACCGGGGCCGGGGCCGCCTCGGGCGCCGTCTGGGGCGGGGTGATCGGTCTGCTGTTCTTCATGCCGATCCTCGGCGCGGCGGTCGGCGGCGCGGCCGGGGCCGCGGTCGGCGCCACCACCGACATCGGGGTGGACGACGACTTCATGCGCCAGGTCGGGCAGCACCTCCAGCCGGGCACCGCCGCGGTGTTCCTGCTGGTCCGCACCGCCACCGCGGACAAGGTCGTCCCGGCGCTGGCCCGTTACGGCGGCCGGATCATCCAGACCTCGCTCTCCGCCGAGGCCGAGGCCGAGCTGAAGGCCACCGTCGAGGCCTCCCGGGCGCAGGCCGCCCCGGCGTCCGCCTGACCCGGGGCCGAGCCGCTCGACCGTCCGATCCGTTCCACCCGTTCCACCGTCTGATTCGCTCCTCCGTCTGACTCCCGGATCCCGCCGGAACAGCCGCTCACACCGGGGCGGACGGGCCCACTGCCCGTCCGCCCCGGTCGTCATCCCGGCGCGTCCCGCAGCCCCGACTCCCTGGACGGCCCGTGGCGACACCCCCCGCCGTGACGAGCGCCGCCGGCCGCAGCGGATGGCCGCGACGGCGGAGGCCTTCGGTTTCAACGACGCCGGGCTGGACATCCCGGTGCGGGCGGCCCGCTCCGTCTTCGACACCCGGATGGACGAGTCCCAGCTGGCGCTCTCCTCGATCGGCCAGTTCGACACCGCGGCCACCCGCTGGTGATGGCGATGGTCGCGGCCGGGGTGGCGGACAACGGCACCGTGATGCGTCCACAGCTTGTGGACAGACTGACCAGGAGCGACGGCACCACCGTCCAGCTGACGCGGCCCGCGGTGTACCGGCAGGCGATGGGCCCGGGCACCGCCGCACAGGTGCGGCGGCTGATGACCGACGTGGTGGAGCGGGGCACCGGGGGCGCCGCCCGGATCGCCGACGCGGTGGTCGGCGGGAAGACCGGCACCGCCCAGCACGGGGTGGACAACACCGGAACGCCGTACGCCTGGTTCGTCTCCTGGGCCGCCCCGGCCGGCTCGACCGCGGTGCCGCCGGCGGCGGTCGCCGTGGTGATCGCGGACAGTGACGCGACCGATGTGACGGGCGGCGCCCTCGCCGCCCCCGTGGCCCGTGCGGTGATGCAGGCGGTACTGGCCGGGTGAGCCCCTTACCGGCTGCCCCGACCTGCGGGTCTAGCCGCTCGCCGGGAGATCCGCCGTCTGCGAAGTGTCCGGTTTGTGCCTGCCGGTGCGACGCTTCGTACAATGCGCGCGACGGGACTGTTCGTTTGCGACACTGGTGTTTTCGCGGTGTACTGCCCATCTTTGTTCGGTTGGTCCCCGATGACACCTTTCGGCGCGTCGGGTGACCGGCCGCTCGAACCCTCCACCGCCCAGAAAGACCCCCGTTTTGGCCAGCAACACGCTCGGCGCGCGCCTTCTGCGGCGCAAGCCCGTCATCACCCTGATCGCCGAGAGCGAGGGCCGCGAGGGCCTGCCCGCCGGTGCGCCCGAGGAGGGCGGACGTTCCGGCATCCACCTGCGCCGCTCGATCGGGCTCTGGCAGCTGTCCGCGATCGGCATCGGCGCCACCATCGGCACCGGCATCTTCTTCGTGCTGAACAGCGCCGTGCCGTCGGCCGGGCCGGCCGTCATCCTGTCCTTCGTGATCGCCGCGGTCACCGCCGGCCTCACCGCGCTCTGCTACGCCGAGATGGCCTCCGCCATCCCGGTCTCCGGCTCCTCCTACTCCTACGCCTACGCCACCCTCGGCGAGGGCGTCGCCTTCGCGGTCGGCATCTGCCTGCTGATGGAGTACGGCGTCTCGGCCTCGGCGATCGCGGTCAGCTGGGCCGAGTACCTCAACAAGTTCTTCGACCTGGCCTTCGGCTTCAAGCTCCCGGAAGTGATCTCCGGCGCGCCCGACCAGACCCACTGGTTCAACCTGCCGGCGCTGCTGCTGGTCGCCATGGTCTGCTTCCTGCTGATCCGCGGCGTCAGCGAGTCGGTGAAGGTCAACGCGGCCATGGTGGCCATCAAGCTGCTGATCCTGCTGCTCTTCATCTGTGTCGGCCTGACCGGCTTCCACTCCGGCAACCTGACCCCGTTCATGCCGCTGGGCATCGGCGGCGTGCAGGTCGCGGCCTCCACCATCTTCTTCTCCTTCATCGGGCTGGACGCCGTCTCCACGGCCGGCGAGGAGGTCAAGAACCCCCGCCGCACCCTGCCGCTGGCGATCATGATCTCGCTGGTGGTGGTCACCCTGCTGTACATCCTGGTGGCCCTGGCCGGCGTCGGCGCCCAACCCTGGCAGAAGTTCAAGGGCCAGGAGGCCGGCCTCGCCCAGATCCTCCAGGACATCACCGGCCAGAGCTGGCCGGCCATGCTCTTCGCGATCGGTGCGATCGTCTCGATCTTCTCGATCACCCTGGTGGTCATCTACGGGCAGACCCGCATCCTGTACTCGATGGGCCGCGACGGCATGCTGCCCAAGCGCTTCGCGGAGCTCTCGCCGCGCACCGGCACCCCGGTCTGGAACACCATCGTGGTCGGCCTCGGCGTCGGCGCCCTGGCCGCCTTCGTCCCGCTGCGGGTGCTGGCCGACATCACCAGCCTGGGCACCCTGATCGCCTTCTCGGTGGTGGCGATCGGCGTGATCGTGCTGCGCCGCACCCAGCCCGACCTGCCGCGCGGCTTCAAGGTGCCGGGCTACCCGGTCGTCCCGCTGATCAGCGTCGCCTTCTGCGCCTACCTGATCAAGGGCCTGCACGCGGACACCTTCAAGGCGGGAGGGATCGCCCTGGCGCTCGCGGTGGCGGTCTACTTCGGTTACAGCGTCAAGCACTCCAAGCTGGAGCGGGCGGAGCAGCCGACGGAGAACGGGAGCACGGTCGGCTGAGCCGGCGGTGCGCCGCCGACGGGGCCGGCAGGGGGTGGACTGCTCCCCCCGCCGGCCCCGTCCGGGTCGGCGGACACTCCCGTCCCCGAGATGGCGACAGCGCACCGCCCCCGGCCCTAACCTTCCACCATGGTGAGCACCCGCACGCCCGGCCATTCCCGCCCGCGCGGCCGCTTCACCGGCCGGGGCGCGACCCCGACGACGCCCGCCCCGACCGTTCCCCCGGCCTCCTCCGCCCGGCGCGGCCGCCTGCGCGGCGGCCCGGCCCGCCGCTCGTTCCCCCACCAGCGCGGCGGGAGCGGCCCGCCGGCCCTGCCCGATCGGCTGAACCGGCCCGGCCTCGTCGCCCACCGCGGCTTCCAGCTGCTCGGCTGTCTGGTCGCCACCGCCTGGGCGGCCGGCTTCCCGCTCGTCTCCGACCTGCCCAACCAGCGCCTGTGGGGCACCCTCGCGGCCCCCGGCTACCTGCTCGCCGGGCTGCTCTGCCTCGTCCTGCCGCGTCGCTTCGCCGCCCGGGCCGGGGCGACGGCCGCTCTGCTGGGCGCCGTACTGGTGCCGCTGGTGCTGCTCGTGCTGCAGGGCCGCCACCAGTCCGAGGTGATGGTGGTCGAGCGCTCCGCGCACCTGCTGTTCACCACCGGCAGCCCGTACCTGCCGCATCCGGTGACGGTCACCGACTACAACCCGTACCTGCCGGCGATGTCGCTGTTCGGGGTGCCGCACGCGCTGCTCGGCGAGGGCAGCGCCGCCGCCCGGCTGGCCGGGGACGCCCGGATCTGGTTCGCGTTGGCCTTCGTCGCCTGTCTGCTGGCGAGCTGGCGGCTGCTGCGGCCCACCAGGGACCACGCGCCGCTGCTGCCGCTGACCGTGCTCACCGCCTCGCCGCTGGTCGCGCTGGCACTGGTCGGCGGCGGGGTGGACCTGCCGCTGATCGGGCTCTGCTGCCTGGCGATGGCGCTCGCCGAGCGGGACCGGACCATCGCCGCCGGGCTGGTGCTGGCGCTGGCCGGGACCCTGAAGTGGACGGTCTGGCCGGCGCTGCCGGTGGCAGTCCTGCTGCTCTGGCGGCTCTACGGGCGCCGGCCCGCCGCCCGGGCCGGGCTGACCGCGCTCGGCGCGGCGTCCGCCGTCATGGTGCCGTACGTGCTGGCGCGGGCCGAGGAGCTGCGCGAGCAGGTGGTGCGCTTCCCGCTCGGGCTGACCGCGATCCAGACGCCGGCCGGCAGTCCGCTGCCCGGCAAGGTGCTGGCCGGGTTCGGGCCCAGCGGGCACATCGCCTCACTGGTGCTGCTGACCGTCGGCGGGCTGGGGGTGACGGTCTGGCTGCTGGCCCGGCCGCCGGTCTCCGCGATCGCCGGCGCCGATCTGCTGGCCGGCGGGCTGGCGATCGCCTTCATGCTGGCGCCGGCCGGGCGGTTCGGCTACCTGGCGCTGCCGGCCGTCCTGGTGATCTGGCCCCGGCTGGCCGCCCGGCGGTGGAGCGCCCGCCCGTCCGTCCCGTCGGCCTGCCTGCTGGCACAGGGCGGGCCCGCCCTGCCGACGACGCGGTAGGACGGGCCCGGGTGGCTGCCGAGGGGTGGTCGCCGAGGTTCGGCGAAGGGCGTCAGCGGTTGCCGGCGGCCTTGATGATCGAGGCGACGGCGGGACCGGCGGCGTCCACGCCGTGGCCGCCGCCCTCGACCTCGGCGGCGACCGCGAGGTTGCCCCGGTAGGCGGTGAACCAGCTGTTGGTGGTGGCGATGCCGGTGGCCTCGGCGGAGCCGGTCTTGGCGCCCGCGTTGTCGGAGATCCCGGCCATCACGCCCTGGGCGGTGCCGCCCGTGGCGGTGGCGGCCATCATCTGGCGCAGCTTGCCGGCGACGTCGGGGGTCATGTCCCGGGCGGCCTTCTGCTGCGGCAGCTCGGCGACCAGGATCGGCTGCTTGAAGCTGCCGCTCTGCACGGTGGCCGTGATCGAGGCGATGGCCAGCGGGTTCATCTGGACCTTGCCCTGGCCGATGGACTGCATGGCCTGCTCGTCCTTGTTGGTGCCGGCGTCCGGCACCACGGCGTCGAAGCTGGGCAGGCCGGTCTGCCAGTTCAGGCCGATGCCGTAGACGTCCTTGGCGGTGGTGGTCAGCGCGCCCGGCTTGAGGCTGGTCAGGCCCTGGTCGATGAAGGCCGTGTTGCAGGAGATCATGAAGTCCTGCTGGAGCGTGTTGTTCGGGTACGCGTCGGGGAACGAGTTCGGGATCTTCTTCGGGTTGCTGCTCAGGGTCGGGCAGGGCACCGGGGTGTCCGGGTTGACCCCGGCCTCCAGCAGGGCGGTGGAGGTGAGGATCTTCAGCGTGGAGCCCGGGGCGAGCTGGCCCTGGAAGGCCCGGTTCAGACCGGTGACCGGGGCGTTGGCGAAGGCCAGGACCTGGCCGGTGCTCGGCTCGATGGCGACGATCGAGCCCTTCTTGCCGCCCAGGTCGGTCATCGCCTTCTCGGCGGCGGCCTGCAGGTTGGCGTCGATGGTCAGCTTGAAGGGCTTCGGGGGCTTGGGGTCGACGATGGTGAACAGCCGGTCCGGGGTGCTGTTCTGGTCGGCCGCGTTGGTGATCACCACACCGGTGCCGTTGTCGCTCTGGTCCTTGTTCTGGTCCGCGAGCAGCTTGGCGACCTTGGCCTGCACGGTGGCGACCAGCGGGGTGATCGAGGGGCTGTTCAGCGCCTTGTTGTTGCGGTCCACCACGTTGCCGGCCAGCGGGGGCAGCGGCTGGACGGAGATCGTCTCGCCCGCGCCCAGGTGCGGGTGGATCACCGACGGCGCCCAGTGCACGGCCGGGGTGTCGTCGCTCATCTTCACGACACCGAGGAAGCCGTTGTAGTCCCAGACCCGGTTGGTGCCCTCGAACTCGGCGCGGGCCTTGAAGCCCATCAGCACCCCGGTCGGGGCGGCGGAGGCGGTCGGGGACGCGGAGTCGGTGGCGGTCGGGTCGCCCGGGGTGGCCGGGGCGGTGGCGGGGGCCGTGGTCCTGGCGGGGGAGGGGGTGCCGGTGGCCGAGGCGAAGGCCGCCGGGGTGGCCGGGCCGGCGGGCGCCAGGGTGAGGCCGCTCGGCTTCACCTGGTCGCGGAACGCGCTCAGCGCGGTGGTCGCGGCGGCCGGGTCGTCGGTCAGCGCGGCCGCCTTGGCGAGGTCACCGGCCGCCCAGGCCTCCAGGAAGTCCTTGGCCCCGGCCGCGGCCTGCTCGGCGCTCGGGGGTTCGGCGACCACCGTGCGTGGCTCCTTGGCGGCGGGCTCGCCCTTGTCGTCCGAGCCGCCGACGAGGCTGTACGCCCCGTAGCCGCCGGCGGCGAGCATGGCGACGGCCACGCCGGTGATGATGCCGGTCTTCGCGCCATTGCGCATGGTGATGTTCCCCCAAGGGTCAGGCGATCGGCCGCAGCCGGAGGTGGCCGGATGCGCGTTCGGAGCCCAGCCTAGGCAGCCGGATTCCGCGCACCGACGAAGGGACCGGGTGTTGTGACGGTTCTGGTACGTGTCGCGTACCACTTCGGTACCCTTCGCCGCCCGGCCGCCGTCTCCGCGCGGCGGCCGGACGCCGTCAGATCCAGGTGTTGAACCACATCCGGCGGCGCCAGTCCTCCATCGGGATCGTCTCGCCGGTGTACAGGGGGTGGAAGAACAGGAAGTTCCACATGATCAGCAGGACCACCAGGCCGGCCGCCGCAGAGCCGATGATCCGGCGGTCCCGGGACGCCCCGGCGGGTCCGATCAGCGCTCCCACCAGCATCGTCACGGCGAGCACCAGGAACGGCACGAAGCAGACCGCGTAGAAGAGGAAGATCGTCCGCTGCTGGTAGGCGAACCAGGGCAGGTAGCCGGCGGCCAGGCCGCAGAGCACCGCGCCGGCCCGCCAGTCGCGCCGGGCCGCCCACCGCCACAGGCAGTAGACCAGGGCGATCACGCCGGTCCACCAGAGCAGCGGGGTGCCGATGCCCAGCACCTCGCGGGCGCACTCGTTCACCGTGCAGCCGGCCGTCCCCTGCTTCGGGGACTCGTAGAAGAAGGACACCGGCCGGCCCAGCACCAGCCAGCTCCACGGGTTCGACTGGTAGGTGTGCGGGTCGCTCAGGTGGGTGTGGAAGTCGTAGACCGTCGAGTGGTAGTGCCAGAGCGAGCGCAGGCCCTCGGGGATCCACGGGTAGTCGGTGGAGCGGCCGACCGCCCAGTCGCGGCCGTAGCCGCCCTGGTTCGGCACGTTGCTGCTGGCGAACCAGCCCCACCAGGAGGTGACGTAGACGACCACCGAGGTCACCACGATCGAGACGAAGGCGGGCACCGCGTCCCGGACCAGTGTCCACAGGTAGGGGCGGTCGGCACCGGCCAGCCGGCGCGAGCCCACGTCCCACAGCACGGTCATCAGGCCGAAGGCGGCCGCCACGTACAGGCCGCTCCACTTGGTCGCGCAGGTCAGGCCGACGCAGACGCCGGCCGCGATCCGGTACGGGCGCCAGCCCAGGTTCATCCGGCGGGCGAGCGCCGCGTCCGGCCCGCCGTCACCGTGCGCCGCGAGACGGGCGGCGATCCGGGCCCGGGTGTGGTCGCGGTCCAGCAGCAGGCAGCCGAAGGCGGCGAGGATCCAGAACATCACCACCAGGTCCAGCAGCGCGGACCGGCTCATCACGAAGTGCAGGCCGTCCACCGCGAGCAGCAGGCCCGCCACGCAGCCCAGCAGGGTCGAGCGGAAGAGCCGGCGGGCGATCCGGGCCACCATCAGCACCGAGAGGGTGCCGAGCAGGGCCACCGCGAACCGCCAGCCGAAGGGGTTCATCCCGAAGATCTGGATGCCGGCGCCGATGATCCACTTGCCGACCGGCGGGTGCACCACGTACGAGGGGTTCGGCCGGTACGGGACCGGGTCGCCCGCCATGATGTGGTCGTTGGCGCCCTCCGGCCAGCTGATCTCGTAGCCGCCGTGCCAGAGCGCGTAGGCGTCCTTGGCGTAGTAGGTCTCGTCGAAGATGATCGCGTCCGGCGAGCCGAGGTTGTCGAACCGCAGCGCGCCGGCGAACAGGGCCACCGCGAGCGGGCCGAGCCAGCCGGACCAGCGCACCAGCCAGGACCACAGCGGCGCCGGCAGGGACAGGCCCAGGCGGAGCAGCAGGGGGGAGGGCGGCACCCGCTTCGGGGTGACGCCCCGGCCGTCCGGCATCGGCGGGACCAGGCGTTCGGCCAGGGGGGCGGCGGGCGGTGGCGAGTAGCCGAAGCGGCCCAGGCCGCGCAGCCAGGCGGGGCGGGGCGGCGCCGGTATGGAGCCGTCGGCGCCCTCGCCGTCGGGGCCGCCGGGGCCGCCGTCGTCGTCCGGGTCCCGGGGGCCGGGCAGAGCGGGCGACGGCTGGTCCGTCAGGACCGGCACGCCGACGTCACCCCGCGCGGTGTGGTCTGTACCAGTGGGCGTCTGCGCCGCCGTGTCGCCGTTCATCCGCCACATCGTAGGGGCGCGGGACGAGCCTGCGGAGGGCCCCTCCGCAGGCTGCCCGAATCGTCACCAAAAGCGCCCGGCCGCCGGTTGCTGGAAGGATGGGGCCCGTGACAGGAGTACTGGTACTGGCAGGCACCCCCATCGGCGACGTCTCGGACGCCCCGCCCCGGCTGCTCACCGAGCTGGCCACCGCGGACGTGATCGCGGCCGAGGACACCCGGCGGCTGCGCCGGCTCACCCAGGCGCTCGGGGTGACCCCGACCGGGCGGGTGGTCTCCTACTTCGAGGGCAACGAGGTCGGACGCACCCCCGAACTCGTCGAGGCGCTGCTCGGCGGCGCCCGGGTGCTGCTGGTGACCGACGCCGGGATGCCGTCCGTCTCCGACCCCGGCTACCGGCTGGTGGCGGCAGCCGTCGCCGCCGACGTCAAGGTGACCGCGGTGCCCGGGCCGTCCGCGGTGCTGACGGCGCTGGCGCTGTCCGGGCTGCCGGTCGACCGGTTCACCTTCGAGGGCTTCCTGCCGCGCAAGAGCGGCGACCGGGCCCGGCAGCTGGCCTCGATCGCCGCCGAGCCCCGCACCATGGTCTTCTTCGAGGCCCCGCACCGGATCGCCGAGGCGCTCACCGCGATGTCCGAGGCGTTCGGCGCCGAGCGGCCCGCCGCCGTCTGCCGCGAGCTGACCAAGACCTACGAGGAGGTCCGGCGCGGGCCGATCGGCGAACTCGCGGCCTGGGCGGCCGAGGGCGTCAAGGGCGAGATCACCGTGGTCGTGGCGGGCGCGCCGCCGGCCGCGCCGCAGGAGCTGACGCCGGCCGAGCTGGCCCGGCTGGTGGCCGTCCGGGAGGAGGCCGGAGAGCGCCGCAAGGAGGCCATCGCGGCGGTCGCGTCCGAACTGTCGTTGCCCAAGCGGGAGGTCTTCGACGCGGTCGTGGCGGCCAAGAACGCGGCTGCGGCAGGCTCCGGGCGTACGGTCGGTGAACCGTCCTGAACTGACCGCGACAAGCCGCTGAGCTGCGAGTACGTACCGTTCGTGGGCGATGTGCCGCAGCGCGTGCGGGCGCGTACCGTGGGGAGAAGGCCCCGGGCGAACACCCGTCGGGCCGAAGCTTCGGTCGAGGTTCCCGGACAGGACCCACCCTTTCGTATAGGGATTCCCAATCTGCCTCCAAGTCTTCACAAGAGGGGCATCGCCCGGAGCGTTCCGGGCATTTCCTGGGATGGAAAGACCCAGCCGGGCGAGCGCCCGGCGGGCGCTGGGAGACGGCTATGAGCGAGACGATCGGTAGCCCCCGCGGTGGCAACGCCCTGAGCGACCCCGGCCCGAGCGGCACCGGCCCGAACGGCCGGACGCAGACTCCCGTCGAGACCGTCCGGGAGGCCTACTCCTTCGCGTGCCTGAGCTGCGGGTACGGCTGGGAGCAGGCGTACGACATCGAGCACCACGTGGCCCGGGACGGGCACGTCGTCTTCGAGTACCACGCCAACGGGGTCCGGGTGCCGTCGCCGCTGCTCAAGCCGACCTGCCCGGGCTGCGGCGGCCACACCGTCCGGATCATGCGCGAGGGCCGGGTCGGCGTCGCGGACCAGTCGTGGCAGCACGCCCCCGGGTTCGCGGCCCACGCCGAGCCGGCCGGGGCGCCCGGGACGGGCCGGCCGGTGCGGCCCGCCCCGACGGGCGGGCGCTGGGCGCGGTTCTGGGCGCGGCTGCGCGGCTGACGAGGCGGCGGCGGGCCCCGGCGGGGAAGCGGAGGCCCGCCGACGAGGAGGCGGAGGGCCGGTGGCCGCAGGGCCACCGGCCCTCGCCGTGCGGGGGCCCGCGCGGGCCCGACTAAGCTTGCGGACCATGGCCGCCACTGCAGAGCACCACAGCACCAGCGGGGGCACCACCCCCGCGTACTACGTCACCACCCCGATCTACTACGTCAACGACCGCCCCCACCTCGGCCACGCGTACACCACCGTGGCGGGCGACGTGCTGACCCGCTGGCACCGCCAGCGCGGCGAGAAGGTGTGGTACCTGACCGGCACCGACGAGCACGGTCAGAAGATCCTGCGCACCGCCGAGGCCAACGGCGTCACCCCGCAGGAGTGGTGCGACAAGCTGGTCGAGGAGGCCTGGAAGCCGCTCTGGCAGCACCTGGAGATCGCCAACGACGACTTCGTCCGCACCACCCAGGAGCGGCACACCGCCCGGGTGCAGGAGTTCGTCCAGGACCTGTACGACAAGGGCGAGATCTACAAGGGCGGCTACTCCGGCCCGTACTGCGTCGGCTGCGAGGAGTACAAGCTCCCCGCCGAACTGCTCGACGGCGCCACCGAGGGCGAGAAGCTCTGCCCCATCCACAAGAAGCCGGTCGAGTGGCTGGAGGAGGAGAACTACTTCTTCCGCCTCTCCGCGTACGGCCCGAAGCTGCTGGAGTTCTACGCCGAGAACCCCGGCTTCATCGCCCCTGAGTCGGCCCGCAACGAGGTGCTGCGCTTCGTCGAGCAGGGGCTGCAGGACCTCTCCATCTCCCGCTCCACCTTCAACTGGGGCGTCCCGCTGCCCTGGGACGAGAAGCACGTGCTCTACGTGTGGGTGGACGCGCTGCAGAACTACATCACCGCGGCCGGCTACGGCGCCGACCCGGAGCGCTTCGCCGAGCTGTGGCCGGCCTCGGTGCACCTCGTCGGCAAGGACATCCTGCGCTTCCACGCGGTGATCTGGCCCGCGATGCTGATGGCCGCCGGCCTGCCGCTGCCGAAGCGGGTCGTCGCCAACGGCTGGCTGATGGTCGGCGGCGAGAAGATGTCCAAGTCCAACCTGACCGGCATCGCGCCCACCGACCTGACCTCGCACTTCGGCGTGGACGCCTACCGCTACTACTTCCTGCGGGCGATCCCGTTCGGCACCGACGGCTCGTTCTCCTGGGAGGACTTCACCGCCCGGTACACCTCCGAGCTGGCCAACGACTTCGGCAACCTCGCCTCCCGGCTGGCGGCCATGGTCGGCAAGTACTTCGACGGCGTGCTGCCGGCCGCGGCGGCGCCGGGCGAGGCCGAGCGGGCCGTCGCCGAGGGCCTCGCGGCGGCCGTCGCGACCGCCGACCGGAAGATCGGCGAGGAGCTGGACTTCGCGGGCGGGCTCGCGGCCGTCTTCGACTTCGTCAAGCAGGTCAACGGCTACCTCACCGAGCAGGAGCCGTGGAAGGTCGCCAAGGACGACTCGGCCGAGGGTCGGGACCGGCTGGCCACCATCCTCTACACCGCCGCCGAGTCGCTGCGGGCCACCGCGGTGCTGCTCAACCCGGTGATGCCGACCACCGCCGAGAAGCTCTGGGCCTCGCTCGGCGCCGCCGAGGGGCTGGGGTCGCTTGCCGGGCAGACCGTCGCCGGGGCCGCGGTGTGGGGCCGGCTGCCCGCCGGTGCCACCGTCACCAAGGGCGAGATCCTGTTCCCCCGTCTCGAGGAGAAGCCGGCCTCCTGAGGCCGGTGAAGGACGACTGATGCCGAAGAAGGACGACGACCGGTCCACCCCGCCGCCGCTGCCCGCCCCGCTGGCGGTGGCGGTCGCCGACTCGCACACCCATCTGGACATGCAGTCCGGCACCCCCGAGGAGGGCCTGGCCAAGGCCGCCTCGGTCGGGGTGACCACCGTCGTCCAGGTCGGCTGCGACGTGCCGGGCTCGCGCTGGGCCGCCGAACTGGCGGCCCGGTTCGAGCAGGTGCACGCCGCCGTAGCCCTGCACCCCAACGAGGCGCCGCGGATCTTCCTCGGCGACCCCGACGGCTGGCCGGGGCAGCTGCGGGAGCCCGGCGGGCAGGCCGCGCTCGACGCGGCGCTGGCCGAGATCGACGCGCTCGCGGCGCTGCCGCAGGTCCGCGCGGTCGGCGAGACCGGTCTCGACTACTTCCGCACCGGGCCGGAGGGCGTGGAGATCCAGAAGGAGTCGTTCCGGCGCCACATCGCGATGGCCAAGCGGCACGGCAAGGCCCTGGTGATCCACGACCGGGACGCCCACGAGGACGTCATCGCCGTCCTGCTGGAGGAGGGCGCCCCCGAGCGGACCGTCTTCCACTGCTACTCCGGCGACGCCGAGATGGCCAAGGTCTGCGCCGAGCACGGCTGGTACCTCTCCTTCGCCGGCCCGGTCACCTTCAAGGCCAACCAGCCGCTGCGCGACGCCCTGACCGCCACCCCGCTCGACCGGATCCTGGTCGAGACCGACGCCCCCTTCCTCACCCCCCACCCGTACCGCGGCCGCCCCAACGCCCCCTACCTCATCCCGGTCACGGTCCGCTCGATGGCCGACACCCTGGGCCTGTCGGAGGACGAGCTCGCCGGGGCCGTCGCGGAGAACACGGCGCGGGCGTTCGGGTACTGATCCGATCGAACGAATGTCGGGTTGCGGCGGAACGATTCGGCACTCGTGGCGGCTTTCTAGGCTGGTTAGCATGAGTGCAGTGAGGGAGGTGGCCATGACCGCCATGCCGATCGACGGACCCGTCGAGGATCATCACGACTCGTCGCACCCGCTGTCCCAACTGCGGACGTACGAGCAGGTCAAGAACCTCGACCTGCCGTTCGATTGGGATCTTGTGGACGGAGTCATCGTGGTCCGGGGGCAGACGAATCAGTGGCACGACCAGGTGCGGGACGAGCTGTACTCGGCACTGCGCAGTGCGCGGGTCACGCCTTACGCGGCGAACGTCGAGCGCTGCGTGCTGCTGGACGAGGACAACACGACCAAGCCGGATGTCGTGGTGTTCGACAAGACCGGCATCGATGTCTTCGAGCTGGAGTGCCTCCCGCCCGAGGCCGTGGTGCTCACCGTGGAGGTCGTCTCGCACGGGACCCGGGCCAACGACCGCTTCCGCAAGCCCGGGCAGTACGCCGACAAGGGCATCCCGTACTACTGGCGGGTCGAGCGCGGCATCGACGACCTGCCGATCGTCCACGAGTTCCACCGGGACGAGGAGAAGGGCGTCTACCTGCCCGTCGCCCAGCACGAGGGCGTGCTGCGCACCACCGTCCCCTACCCCGTGGAGATCGACCTCGCGGCGGTCGTCGAGCTGTGAGGGGGCCGCGCGCCCGTATCCTTGGCGGGTGAGCAGCACCGACCCCACCTCTGACAGCCGCCCCCAGCCTTCGGCCGGGGGGACCCCCTTGCTCGGCGGCGCGGACATCCGGGCGCTGGCGGACGCGTTCGGCGTGAAGCCGACCAAGCAGCGCGGGCAGAACTTCGTCATCGACGGCAACACCGTGCGGCGGATCGTCCGGGCCGCGGAGGTGACCGGCGAGGACGCGGTGGTCGAGGTCGGGCCCGGGCTCGGGTCGCTGACGCTCGCGCTGCTGGAGGTCGCCCGGCACGTCACCGCGGTGGAGATCGACCCGGTGCTGGCCCGGCACCTGCCCGACACCGTCGCCGCCCGGATGCCCGGGAAGGCCGAGGCGTTCGACCTGGTGTTCAGCGACGCCATGCTGGTCACCGAGCTGCCCGGCCCCGCGCCGACCGCGCTGGTCGCCAACCTGCCGTACAACGTGGCCGTGCCGGTGCTGCTGCACATGCTCGCCACCTTCCCCAGCATCGAGCGCACCCTGGTCATGGTGCAGAGCGAGGTCGCCGACCGGCTCGCCGCCAAGCCCGGCAACAAGGTGTACGGCGTCCCCTCGGTCAAGGCCAACTGGTACGCCGACGTGAAGCGGGCCGGGGCCATCGGCCGCAACGTCTTCTGGCCCGCCCCCAACGTCGACTCCGGGCTGGTCTCGCTGGTCCGCCGCGATCCGCCGAGCACCACCGCGAGCCGCGAGGAGGTGTTCGCGGTCGTCGACGCCGCGTTCGCCCAGCGCCGCAAGACCCTGCGGGCCGCGCTGACCGGCTGGGCCGGCTCCGCCGCCGGGGCCGAGCAGGCGCTCGCCGCCGCCGGCATCGACCACAAGCTGCGCGGTGAGATGCTCACCGTCGAGCAGTTCGCCGCCATCGCCGAACACAAGCCGGAGTAGGGGAAGGATCCCGTGAGCGTCACGGTACGCGTGCCCGCCAAGGTCAACGTCCAGCTCGGGGTCGGAGGCCTGCGCGCCGACGGCTTCCACGACCTGGCCAACGTCTTCTTCGCGGTCGCCCTCGGCGACGAGGTGACGGCGACGGCGGGCGAGCCCGGCGCGGGCGTCACCCTGAGCTGCACCGGACCGGACGCCGACGCCGTCCCGCTGGACGGGAGCAACCTCGCCGCCCGCGCCGCCCGGTTGCTCGCCGCCCGCCACGGCCTCGCCGAGCCCGACGTCCACCTGCACATCGCCAAGGCCATCCCGGTCGCGGGCGGCATGGCCGGCGGCAGCGCCGACGGCGCGGCGGCGCTGGTCGCCTGCGACGCCCTGTGGGGGCTCGGCACGCCGGCCGGCACGCTGCTGGAGCTGGCCGCCGAACTCGGCTCGGACGTGCCGTTCGCCCTGGTCGGCGGCGTCGCCCTGGGCCGCGGCCGGGGCGAGATCCTGGAGCCGCTGCCCGTCACCGGCAGCTACCACTGGGTCTTCGCGGTCGCCGACGGCGGCCTGTCCACCCCCGCCGTCTTCCGCGAGTGCGACCGCCTGCGCGAGGAGGCCGGCACCGGCTCCAGCGACGCCGAGGTGCCCACCCCCGACGCCGACCCCGCCCTGCTCGCCGCCCTGGCCGACGGCGACGCCGTCGCGCTGGCCGCCGCCCTGGCCAACGACCTCCAGCCGGCCGCCCTGTCGCTGCGCCCCGCCCTCGCCGACACCCTCCGGGCCGGCACCGCGGCCGGGGCGCTCGGGGCGCTGGTCTCCGGCTCCGGGCCGACCTGCGCCTTCCTGGCCAAGGACGCCGAGGGCGCCGAGGCGGTCGCCGCCGCGCTGCGCGCCTCCGGCAGCTGCCGGACCGCGCACGCCACCCACGGGCCGGTGCCGGGCGCGGCCGTGGCGGCGGGCTCGCCGGACGCCGTGCTGCCGGGGCCGGGCGCGTAGCGACCGGTCGGGCTGGTCGGGCCGGCCGGGCTGGTCGGCCGAGCGCGCGGCGACCCGGGACGGGCCCACTAGGCTGGGAGGCTCCGGGCTCCGCCCGAGCCCGGACCGTCGAACCCAGGAGCGCAGCACACGTGGCCGTCAACCTCGCCACCATCGAGTCCGTCACGAAGGTCTACGGCACCCGGGCCCTTCTGGACGGGGTCAGCCTCGGCGTCAGCGAGGGCGACCGGATCGGTGTCGTCGGACGCAACGGCGACGGCAAGACCACCCTGATCCGGATGCTCGCCAAGCTGGAGGAGCCCGACGGCGGCCGGATCACCTGGTCCGGCGGCCTCCAGCTGGCCGTCCTCACCCAGCACGACTCGCTGGACCCGACCGCCACCATCCGGCACGAGGTCATCGCCGACCGCGCCGACCACGAGTGGCTCGGCGACGCCCGCATCCGCGACATCATCGAGGGCCTCTTCGGCGGCCTCGACCTGCCCGGGTTCCCCGACGGCCTGGACACCGTCATCGGCCCGCTCTCCGGCGGCGAGCGCCGCCGCATCGCCCTCGCCAAGCTGCTGCTCGGCTCGCCGGACCTCATCGTCCTCGACGAGCCCACCAACCACCTCGACGTCGAGGGCATCGCCTGGCTCGCCCGGCACCTCCAGTCCCGCCGCTCCGGGCTGGTCTGCGTCACCCACGACCGCTGGTTCCTCGACCAGGTCTGCACCCGGATGTGGGACGTCCAGCACGGCGCCGTCCACGAGTACGAGGGCGGCTACTCCGACTACGTCTTCGCGCGCGCCGAGCGGTCCCGGATCGAGGCCGTCGAGGAGCAGAAGCGCCAGAACCTCGCCCGCAAGGAGCTGGCCTGGCTGCGCCGCGGCGCCCCCGCCCGGACCTCCAAGCCCCGCTACCGCATCGAGGCCGCCAACGCGCTCATCGCCGACGTGCCCGAGCCGCGCGACAAGAGCGAGCTGATGAAGTTCGCCAACGCGCGCCTCGGGCGGACGGTCTTCGACCTGGAAGGCGTGACCGTCAAGGCCGGCCCCAAGCTGCTGATGGAGAACCTCACCTGGCAGCTCGGCCCCGGCGACCGGATCGGCCTGCTCGGCGTCAACGGCGCCGGCAAGACCTCGCTGCTGCGCGCGATGCGCGACGCCTACGCCTCGGAGGGCGACGTCCAGCCGACGTCCGGGGTCATCAAGGTCGGCAAGACGGTGCGCCTGGCGTACCTCTCCCAGGAGGTCGCCGAGCTGGAGCCGACCACCCGGGTGCTGCAGGCCGTCGAGCAGGTCCGCTCCCGGGTCGACCTCGGCAAGGGCCGGGAGATGAGCGCCGGCCAGCTCTGCGAGCAGTTCGGCTTCGGCAAGGACAAGCAGTGGACGCCGGTCGGCGACCTCTCCGGCGGCGAGCGGCGCCGGCTCCAGCTGCTCCGGCTGCTGATGGACGAGCCCAACGTGCTGTTCCTCGACGAGCCCACCAACGACCTCGACATCGAGACGCTCAACCAGCTGGAGGACCTGCTCGACGGCTGGCCCGGCTCGATGGTCGTCATCAGCCACGACCGCTTCTTCATCGAGCGGACCACCGACGTGACGTACGCGCTGCTCGGCGACCGGCGGTTGCGGATGCTGCCGAACGGCGTCGACGAGTACCTGGAGCGGCGGGCCGCGATGGCCGCCGCCGCGGCGGCCGCGGCGGCTTCGGCCGCTGCCACCGGTGCGGCGGCGGCAGCGCCGGCGGCGGGCGGCGCGGGGGCCGGGGCGCCCGCGCTGTCCGGCGGGGACCTGCGGGCGGCGAAGAAGGAGATGCAGAAGCTGGAGCGGCAGATCGCCAAGCTGGACGAGAAGGAGTCCAAGCTGCACGCCCAGCTCGCCGAGCACGCCGCCGACTTCTCCAAGGTCGCCGAGCTGGACGGCCAGCTGCGGGCGGTCCGGGAGGAGAAGGAGGAGCTGGAGATGAGCTGGCTGGAGCTGGCCGAGCAGGTCTGAGTCCTCCCGGGAGCCGCCGACGAGCGGCGCCTCTCCCACCCGCACGGCCCGACGGCCCGGCGCGCTGAGCGCCGGGCCGCACGTGTCAAGTTCGTACCGATCGCGTACAAGCGGGCCATGGGCCCTGCCGGTCCGACGGAGGCGGTGGCTACGATGACCGAGGCGCCGCTCGTCCCGAGGCGTGGACGGTGCGGGGCCGCTACGACCGAGTAGTTGACGTTGTGTTGTGTGCGACGGCGATCCGGGAGGCCTGGAGCGCTCCGCACATACGGGGGAGAGGTGAACAGCCGTGCCAGGTGAGGTCCCGCCGAGCTCGGAACCCAGGCCGGATGTGCCCGGCGAGGTGAATCCGTATTCACTCAACGACACGTGGATCGGCCGCACGATCAGCTATGCGCAGGCCAACGTCAGTGCCGTCGGACTGGTGTCCGCGTTCGGCAAGCAGGACGTCACGGTGGAGCTCGACACGCTCACCACGTTCGCGAACAAGATCGAAGCGCTGCTCGCCGCCATGGAAGGGTCGCCGGCCGCACCCTACAAGCTCCAGGAGCAGAAGCTGACCGGTGGAAGCTTCGCCAGTGCGGAGTTCTCGGAGGCGACGGCTCTGACGGCTGCCTACGACAAGGTCCACGCCCAGCTCGTCAAGCTCCACAAGGACTTCATGTCCCAGATCGAGGCCATGAAGAACGCGGTCTCGCAGACGGCGGGCAACTACGCGGGCAACGAGGATCACACCGCTGCCGCGCAGACCACGATCGCGAAGAACGCGGGCGTCGCCACTCCGGCAGCGGGTCCGGACGGCCCGGCGCCGAAGCCGACCAGTGTCACCTACTGATGGTGGCGGTCCGGGGAGAGGTTTTCGGGGAGACGGGGAGTAAGTAGTGGCAGGCGGAACGAACTTCGAGGGCATTCACCACGCCGGGCTCAAGAACATGGTCAAGGGCAGCGACCCCACCAAGGTGCTCAGCCGGGGGACCCAGCTGCAGGCGGCCGGCCGTGTCCTCAAGGACCTGGGTGCGGCACTCAAGGCGCACGCCTCGCAGATCGCCTGGGAAGGGCCGGCTGCCGAGAGCTTCAAGGCCTGGGTCGGCAATCTGCAGCAATCGGCCGCACTGCTCGGCGACTACTCCAAGTCGGCCGGCGACGCGATGCACCAGGCCGGCGAGGCGCTCAGTACCGCGAAGGCGGCCGTACCCGAGGTACCTGAGCAGGACATCAAGACGGTCAACGGGCGCCAGACGCAGGGCTCGCCCAACCCGATGGCGCTCACCAAGGCCAATCTCACGATCGACGGTGGGACCACCGCGAACATCGACTCGATCATGAAGAGGAGCTACAACTCCAACTGGGTGTCCGAGGCCGATGCGCAAGCCGCAGCCCATCGGGTGTATCTGGCGCACCAGGAAGCCATCCACCAGATGGAGAAGCTGGGGCAGGCGTACGACGCGGCGACGACGAAGCTGAACTCGCTGGGTGATGTGACACTGCCGGGAACGCCGGAGTCCGGTAGTCGAGACAGCTCGTCGGACTACTCGAAGGGCGGTGGCGGTGGCGGTGTCGGTGGCGGGGGCGGCGGAGCCGTTCGCAGCCTTGCGCCGAGCGTTGGTGGTGGCAACGGCCCAGTCGGCGGCGGTTACGTAAGCAGTGGCGGTTCCGTGACGCCGCGTCCGCCCGCGTCGGTGCCGGACGGGCCGAGGACTCCGGGGCACAGCACTCCGATTCCGCCGTCGCACGGTGGTTCGGTGCCGCTGCCGGGCGACCCGGGCACGCCCGGGACGGTGACTCCGCCGACCACGTTCCCCGGGGACCGTCCCGGCACCGGGCTGGACAGCCTGCCGACGGTGCCGACGCTGCCCGGACACACCGGACCGGTGGGGCCGGCGGGTGGCGGCCCCGTGCCGTCGTACCCGCAGGGCGGCGGCCCCGGACAGCCGGGCATCCCGGGTGGCGGGCCCGGTCCCTTCCCGGGTGGCGGGCCGATCCCGTTGGGCGGCACCGGACCGTTCACCGGGGGAACCGTGCCGCTGAAGGGCGGCGGCGGGGGCTCCGTTCCCCCGAACCGGACCAGCACCTTCGGGGGCGGGAACCCGTCGGCGAAGGGTGGTGCCCCGGTGCCGACCAACGGCGGGGCCGTCTTCGGGGCGCGCGAGGCGGCCCAGGGCCGGGCCGGCGGGCCGGCCGGCGGTGGCGGCTTCGGCGGTCCGGGCGGCGCGATGCACCCGGGTGGCGGCGGCCATGGTGGTGGCGCGGTCGGTGGTTCGCGCGGTCGCGGGTACAGCTCGACCGTCGGCGGTGTGGTCGGCGGGGCGAAGGGGCCGGTGGCCGGCGGGGAGTTCACCCCCGGCGGCAGCGGCCTGCGCAACCGGGCGGCCGCAGCCGGGGCTGCGGCGGCCGAGGGCGCGGCGCGGCCGGGCCAGAACGGCATGATGGGCCCGAGCATGACGGGCGGTGCGGGGGAGCGGCGCGAGCGTGAACGGCGCCGGCGGGCCGACTACCTGCACGAGGACGAGGAGACCTGGACCAGCGGTACTTCGAAGAGCAACCCGGGCGTGATTGAGTAGTGCGGAACGACTGCCCGGCCACTGGGCCCACCCGGTGGCCGGGCAGTTCTGCGTGGGCGTGTTCTCGGACAACGGGGAAGTGGCGAGGAGTTGTGATGCGTCGGACGATCGCCGGAGCGCGTCGACGGGTGTTGGCCATTTCGTTCTTGGCGGCGGGCCTTGTGGTCGGGCCGATCGCGGTGCCGGCAGTCGCGGATGGTCCGATGCGTGAGGATCAGTGGCATCTGGATGTCATGCGCGCATCCGAGATGTGGAAGATCACCAAGGGGCAGGGCGTCACGGTCGCGGTGATCGACAGTGGCTTCAAGCTGGATCATCCGGATCTGGCGGGACAGTTCCTGCCCGGCAAGGATTTCAGCGACAGCCCGGGTGGTGTGGGGAGCTACGCCGAGGGGCACGGCACCCAGATGGCCGGCCTCATCGCAGGTACCGGGAAAGCGGACGGTGGAAAGGGGGCGTACGGGCTCGCCCCCGGAGTGAAGATTCTCCCGTTGAAGATCGCCAACGGTTCTGAGAAGCCGATGGTCGCCACGGAGTTCCTCGGCCAGATCGGGCAGGCCGTCGACTATGCGGCCGACCAGGGAGCCCGGGTCATCAACGTTTCCCAGGGGATTGCCGCGTTCAGGGCGTCCGACTCCGACGTGGCGAAGTTGAACGCGTCCCTTGCCCGGGCGAGGGCCAAGGGCTCTCTTGTCGTATCCAGCGTGGGGAACTCGGCTCAGTCGGGTAACCAGGTCGAGTATCCGGGGGCGCTGCCCAACGTCGTCGGTGTAGGGGCTGCCGACCGGAACGGCACGGTGACAGCTGAGTCGCAGCGCGGGCCGCAGGTCACGCTCGTTGCGCCCGGTGTGGACATGATCGAGTCATGCACCGGTACGACCGGCTACTGCAAGAGTCATGGCACTTCGGACTCGGCGGCCTTGGTGTCGGCTTCGGCGGCTCTGGTATGCGCGGTGCATCCGGATTGGACGGCCAATCAGGTTCTCCGGGTGCTGATCAATACGGCGGGGAAGCCGGTGGACGGTTCGGTTCGGACGGATGATGCCGGGTACGGCGCGGTGCGGCCGCGGGTTGCGCTGACGGATCCGGGTGATCCGGGCCCGGCCGATGTGTCTCCCGTTCCGGTGACGGAGGCGTCGTCCTCGGCGAGCCCGGCGGCAACTGTTGCGTCGAGCGCGCCGAGCGAGCCGACCGCATCCGGGGCGAGCCCGAGCGCTGCGCCGGTGGGCGGCGCTCCCACGGCAGGACCGGACGCGGTGGAACGGTCCGGGTCGGGCAGTGTGGTTCCGGTCGTGGTGGCGGTGGTTGCGGGGCTGGCCGTGGTGCTGGCGGTGGTTGTGGTGGTCGCGAGGCGGCGGGCTGCCGGGGCGCGGCAGGGAGTGGTGGGCGCTGTGCCGCCTCCGCCGGTGTACGGGCCGCCGGAGCCGCCGGGCGACAACCCGTACGCGAGGTGATGTGGGGGGTTGCTGTGGGGGTGTGAGGGCGGCGCCGGGGGGCGTGGGGGGTGGGGTGGGGCGCGGGTGTCACTCGGGTGGGCGCTGTCGGGGGTGGGGTGGGGTCGTCAGGGTTGGGGGCATGGGTGCGACGGGGCAGATGCGGCGGGCCGCTGCGGCGGCGCTGATCGGTACGGCGATCGAGTTCTACGACTTCTTCATCTACGGGACGGCGGCGGCGCTCGTCTTCGGTGAGGTGTTCTTTCCCGAACTGGGCACGGTGGGAGCGCTGTTGGCGGCGTTCTCGGTGTACGCGGTGGCCTTCCTGGCGCGGCCGCTGGGGGCGGTGGTGTTCGGGCACTTCGGGGACAGGCTGGGGCGCAAGACGACGCTGGTGGTGTCGCTGCTGCTGATGGGTCTGTCGACGGCGGCGGTGGGGGTGCTGCCGGGGTTCGCGGCGTGGGGGTGGTGGGCGCCGGTGGCGCTGGTGGTGCTGCGGGTGTGCCAGGGGGTGGGGCTGGGCGGGGAGTGGGGTGGCGCGGCGCTGCTGGTGGCGGAGAACGCGCCGGCGGGGCGGCGGGGGCGGTACGGGGCGTATCTGCAGCTGGGGCCGACGACCGGGTTCGTGCTGGCCAACGGGGTGTTCCTGGCGCTGCAACTCGGGCTGGACGAGGGGGCGTTCCGGTCCTGGGGCTGGCGGGTGCCGTTCCTGGCGTCGCTGGCGCTGGTGGCGGTGGGGCTGTTCGTGCGACTGCGGCTGGAGGAGACGCCGCTGTTCCGGGGCGAGGCGCGGACCGGGGCCGAGCGGGCGCCGGTGGTGGAGGTGCTGCGCGGGCACTGGCGGACGGTGCTGGTGGGGTGCGGGGCGATCACGGTGGGGTACGCGCTGTTCTACCTGACCACCACGTACGCGCTGGCGTACGCGACGACGGGGCTCGGGGTGCCGAGCACGGTGGTGCTGGCGATGCTGCTGGCCGGGGCGGCGGGGAAGGCGGTGACGGTGTGGCTGAGCGCGCGGCGCAGTGACGAGTGGGGCCGGCGCCGGACGCTGCAGGGGGCGACGGCGCTGGCGGTGGCCTGGGGGCTGGTGCTGTTCCCGCTGCTGGAGACGGAGCGGCGGGAGCTGATGTTCCTGGCGCTGGCGGGGGCCATGGTGGTCCTGGGGTGCCTGCTGGGGCCGCTGGCGGCGTTCTTGCCGGAGCTGTTCCCGACCCGGGTGCGGTACACGGGGGCGGCGCTGACGTACAACCTGGGCGGGGTGGTGGGCGGGGCGACGACGCCGCTGATCGCGACCAGGCTGACCGAGGCGTACGGCACGGCGGAGCCGGTCGGCTGGTACCTGGCGGCGTGGGGGGTGGTGGCGCTGCTCTGCCTGCGGCTGCTGCCGGAGACCCGCGGAACGGACCTGGCGGTGGCGGGTTCGCTGCGCGGCCGGGCGGCCGGGACGGATTTCCCAATCGGCCCCCCGGCCGTGTAATGTCTTCCTTGTTCGAGCGAGCGGGCGGAGCGGAAAGCGAAGCCGGGGAGCACGGACAGGGAACAAGCCCCTATAGCTCAGTCGGTAGAGCGTCTCCATGGTAAGGAGAAGGTCTGCGGTTCGATTCCGCATGGGGGCTCGGTCGGGACCTCCGCCTTCGGGCGGGGGTCCTTTTTGTTGTGCCCGCGAGGCCGGGCCAGGGCGGGGCCAGGGCCGGGCGGCAGCCGAGTGGCGGCCGGGCGACGGCCGGGCGACGGCCGGGTGGTGAGACGGTCCGGTGAGACGGTCTGGCAGGTCGGGTACGGAATGCGCTGTGATGGTGCGTCATCGGACGCCTTCCTCAGCCGGGCGGGGCTGCGGGCGGGACGCCGACCTGGAGGGGTCTCATGGGTGTTCGTCTCGTCGTGGTGGACGACCACCGGTTGCTGGCCGAGGCGCTGGCCACCGCGCTCCAACTGCGCGGTCACCGGGTGCTCGCGGTGGGTTCGCCGGCTTCGTCGGCGGCCGATCTGGTGGCGGGCCGGCGGCCGGAGGTGTGTCTGCTGGGGGTGGCCGCGCCGGGCGAGCCGGGGGCGTTCGACGGTTTGCGGCGGATCCGCCGCGAGCGGCCCGAGGTGGCCGTGATCGTGCTCGGCCCGGTCGGTGAACTGCGGGGCGTGGCGGGGGCGTTCGCCTCGGGGGCGGCCGGGTACGTGCCGAGCGACGAGCGGATCGAGGTGGTCGAGCGGGCCATCGCGCGGGCCCGGGCAGGGGAGGCGGCGGTCGCGGTGGAGGTGCTGCGGGGCGCGTTCGACCAACTGCTGAGGCCGGCGGCCGAGCCGGACGACGAGGCGGTGCGGCTGCTGCGACTGCTGACCCGCCGGGAGGTCCAGGTGCTGGCGCGGATCGCGGACGGCGAGGACACCGCGGCGATCGCGGCGGGGATGCGGATCGCGGCGAGCACGGCCCGTACGCACGTCCAGCGGGTGCTGATGAAGCTCGGCGCGCGGACCCGGCTGGAGGCGGCGGCGGTGGCGGCGCGCACCGGACTGCTGGAGCGGATGGCGCGCGGCTGACCACCGGACGACGGGCCGGCGACGGGCGGGTGGACGGCGCCGACGGCCGGTGAGAGGCGGACGGCGCCCCGGTCGGGAAGGGCCCTCCGGATGGTTCCGAGCACCCCCGGCGGCCAGGGAGAATAGGCCGAAGTCGTACGTACGTCCCCGATGGTCCGCCGACGGCGGTCCATCGCCCGCTGGAGGTCGCATCATGAGTAAGTACCTGGTCACGGGTGGCGCCGGCTATGTCGGCAGCGTGGTCGCCGCCCACCTGCTGGAGGCGGGGCACCAGGTGACCGTCCTGGACGACCTCTCGACCGGCTTCCGCGAGGGCGTGCCGGCCGGTGCCGAGTTCGTCGAGGGCCGGATCCAGGAGGCCGGCAAGGTTCTGGACGCCTCCTTCGACGGCGTGCTGCACTTCGCCGCCTCCTCGCAGGTCGGCGAGTCGGTCGTGGACCCGGAGAAGTACTGGCGCAACAACGTGGCCGGCTCGCTGGAGCTGATCAGCGCGATGCGCGCGGCGGGTGTGCGCAAGCTGGTGTTCTCGTCGACCGCCGCCACCTACGGCGAGCCGGAGTCCGTGCCGATCGCCGAGACGGCCCGCACCGCGCCGACCAACACCTACGGTGCCACCAAGCTGGCCGTGGACCACCTGATCACCAGTGAGGCCGTCGCCCACGGCCTGGCCGCCGTCTCGCTGCGCTACTTCAACGTCGCGGGCGCGTACGGCCAGTACGGTGAGCGCCATGACCCCGAGTCGCACCTGATCCCGCTGGTGTTCCAGGCCGCCCTCGGCCAGCGCGAGCACATCGCGGTGTACGGCGACGACTACCCGACCCCGGACGGCACCTGCATCCGCGACTACATCCACGTCGCGGACCTGGCCGACGCGCACCTGCTGGCGCTGGACGCCGCCAAGCCGGGCGAGCACCTGATCTGCAACCTGGGCAACGGCAGCGGCTTCTCGGTCCGCGAGGTGATCGAGTCGGTCAAGCGGGTCACCGGCCGGGAGATCCCGGTCGTGGTCTCCGGCCGTCGCGCCGGCGACCCGGCCGTGCTGGTGGCCTCCGCCGAGCGCGCCCACCGGGAGCTGGGCTGGACCCCGCGCCGCCCGAACCTGGACGACATCGTCGCCGACGCCTGGAAGTTCACGCTGGAGAAGAACGGCCGGTAGGCCCGCCCGTTCCGGCACCCACGGAGCGCCGCCCCCCGTCCGGACGGGGGGCGGCGCTCCGGCGTTTCGCGGAAGCGCCGGGGGGAGAACGGCGACGGAGGGGCGGCGACGGCGGGGGAGAGCGGTCGCGGGGCGCCAAGTCACGCCAATTTCGCACCTCCTGACGAAACTTCACCAAACCCCCACCGAGCCAGCGCCCACCCCGTACGCTGATTCCGGTACCGGTGGGGGTCGGTGCCTCGGTTCTTCCGGACATCCGGGAGGCGATCGGCGCAGGACGCGCCCGGACGGCGGCGGTGGGACCGGGCGCCGTCCCGGGCACGGGCCGGAGCTGAGCAGGGGGGAAGTGACGATGGGGCGGATCCGCGTCCTGGTGGTCGACGACCACCGGATCTTCGCCGAGGCACTGGCCGCGGCGCTCGCCGCCGAGCCCGACGTCGAGGTCGGTGCGGCGGGCAGCGCGGCCGCCGCGGAGCGCGCCCTGGAGCGCGCCGCCACCGAGGGGCGGGCGTTCGACGTCGTCCTGGTGGACGCCGACCTCGGGGTGGCCGAGGGCGGGTCCGCCGCGCGCAAGGCCCGCCAGCCGGGTGCCGACCCGCCCGACGCGCTGCGCCGCCGTCCGGCTCCGGCCGTGCCCTCACCCCGCCGCCCCCCGGCGATCCCGAACGCGGGCCCGGCCGGCCCGGCCGGTGCCCCCGGCGGGGCGGTCCGCTACCCGGTCGCCGCCCGCCCGGCCGGCCCGTACCCGGCGGAACCGCATCCGGCGACGGCGACCCCGTCCGCCGCCCAGCCGCCGCCGACGGCCGGGCCGTCCACCGCACAGGTCCCCGACGGCATCACCCTGCTGGCCCGCGTCCGCCGCCGTCACCCCGGCCTGCGGGCGATCGTCCTGGCCACCGTCGACGACCCGCAGCGGGCCGCCCGGGCCCTGCACGCCGGCGCCACCGGCTGGGTGGCGAAGGAGAGTTCACTGGCCCGGCTGCTGGCGGTGATCCGGGGCGTGCTGCGGGACGAGACCCATCTGCCGCCCGCGCTGCTCACCGGGGTGATCCGCGAACTCACCACGGCCCGCCGGGACCGCACCGAGAGCGAGCGGCTGGTCGACACGCTCACCCCGCGGGAGAAGCAGATCCTGCGCTGCATGGTCGCGGGCCTCGGCCGGCAGGCCGTCGCCGAGCGGCTCTACCTGTCCCCGCACACCGTCCGCACCCACATGCAGAACGTCCTCGGCAAGCTCGGGGTGCACTCCACCCTGGCCGCCGTCGCGGTGGCCCGCCGGGCGGGCGTCAGCCCGTCCGAACTCGGGGCTCCCGCCGCTCCGCCGTCCGTCGCCACGTCCACCTCTCCCGGCGCCGGCTGATCCGCCCGTCCGTCACACCCAGGTACCGGCCCCGGACCGCCTCCGGCGCCGGCTCAGGTCCGTCAGGTCAGGGAACTTCGGAGGACAGATGTCGCCGCACAGCACTTCCGCACGCCCGCACACGGCCCCGCAGGGCGCGAACGAGGGCGCGAACGACGCCGTGAGCGCGCCGGGCGCCCGGCCGGACGCACCGTCCGGCCGGTCCGATCGGGCCTCCGGCGGCCGTGCCGCGCCGCCGACGGGGCTGCGCACCCTGGTGGTCGGGGCCGGGGCGGCCGGCACCGCGCTGGTGCGCGACCTCGGCCGGGCCCCGGAGTTCGGCCTCGCCCCGATCGGCCTGCTCGACGACGACCCGGCCAAGGCCGGGCAGTCGGTGGACGCCGTGCCCGTCCTCGGCACGCTCGCCGAGCTGACCGCGCTGGCCGTCGAGCACCGTGCCCAGGTCGTCGCGCTGGCCATCCCCGGGCTCGGCCCGCAGCGGGTCCGGGCGCTGGCGACCGCCGCCGCCGCGGCCGGGGCGGCCGTCCGCTACCTGCCGTCCTTCCTCGCCGCGCTGCGCCGCGAGGTGGTCGGCTCCGACATGCGCAGCCTGGACGTCAACCGGCTGATCGGCCGGCACGAGGTGCACGTGGTCTCCGCCGACGTCCGGGACGTGATCGAGGGCCGACGGGTGCTGGTGACCGGCGCCGGCGGCTCGATCGGCAGCGAACTCTGCCGCCAGGTGCACGCGTTCAACCCCAGCGCGCTCTACATGCTCGACCACGACGAGTCCAATCTGCACCGGCTGCAGCTGGAGATCTGGGGCGAGGCGCTGCTGACCGACGAGTCGCTGGTGATCGCCGACATCCGGGACCGGCCGCGGATCCAGCAGATCTTCCGCGACCTCAAGCCCGAGGTGGTCTTCCACGCCGCCGCCCACAAGCACCTGCCGCTGCTGGAGCGCCACCCCAGCGAGGCGGTGAAGTCCAATGTGCTGGGCACCGACCACCTGGTGGAGGCGGCGCTGGCCACCGGTGTCGAGCGGTTCGTGCTGATCTCCACCGACAAGGCGGCCGATCCGACCTCGGTGCTGGGCGCGAGCAAGCGGCTGGCCGAGCTGATCGTCCAGGCGAACGCCCGGGACGCCCGCGATCTGGGCACCGGGGTGTTCTCCGCGGTGCGGTTCGGCAATGTGCTGGGTTCGCGCGGCTCGCTGCTCTCGGTGCTGGCCGAGCAGCTGCGCAGCGGCGGCCCGGTGACGATCACCCATCCCGATGTCACGCGCTTTTTCATGACCATCGAGGAGGCCGTCGGCCTGGTGCTGGAGTCCGGCCGGATGGCGCGCGGCGGCGAGGTGTTCGTGCTGGACATGGGCGAGCCGGTGCGGATCGTCGACCTGGTGCACAACTTCGCCGAGCAGGTGCAGCTGGCCAGGGACGAGGTGGAGATCCGCTACACCGGGCTGCGGGCCGGGGAGAAGCTCAACGAGGCGCTGTTCTCGGAGGGCGAGGAGCGGCTGGCGACCGAGCACACGCGGATCTACGCCACCGTCGCGGACGCCGCGGCCGGGCCGGAGGATCTGGCCGGCGGGCTGACCGGGCTGTACGGGGCGGCGGCGGTGAACAGCGACGACGAGGTGCGCCGGCGGCTGGCCGAGCTGCTGCCGGGCTACCGGACGCCGGAGCCGGTGCCCGCCCCGGTGCCCGCGCTGAGCACGCCGTACCCGGACGGGTTCTGAGGCCGCCGCCGGTTTGCTGCCGCCTGCCTGCCGGGGTGCCGCCCGTCCGCGGGCCCCGTCGGCTACGGGATGTTGTCGAAGGGCGCGACCAGCTGCCGCAGCAGGCCGGCGAGCTCGCCCCGCTGGGCGGAGGTCAGCTGGGCGAGCAGTTCGCGCTCGTGCGCGAGCAGCCCGGCGAGCGCCTGGTCGGCGCGGTCGCGCCCGTCGTCGGTGAGCCGGACCAGGACGCCGCGCCGGTCGTCCGGGTCGGGCAGCCGTTTGACCAGGCCCTTGCCGGTGAGCCGGTCGATCCGGTTGGTCATGGTGCCGGAGGTGACCAGGGTCTGGGTGAGCAGCTGGCCGGGGGAGAGCTGGTACGGGGCGCCGGCCCGCCGCAGCGCGGTCAGCACGTCGAACTCCCAGGGCTCCAGTCCGTGCTCCGCGAAGGCGGTCCGGCGGGCGCGGTCGAGGTGGCGGGCGAGCCGGCTGACCCGGCTGAGCACTTCGAGCGGTTCCACGTCGAGGTCGGGGCGCTCCCTGCGCCACGCTGCGACCAGCCGATCGACCTCGTCCTCCATGACGATCAGTGTATCGGGGGTTGTGTCGATGTGAAGTCTCTTGACATCGAGAAATCCAGTACCGAAGCTGGCATGGATATCTTGATGTCGAGATACTTATGAGGCCGATCATGACCGACCCCGTCTGGGACCCCGAGCAGTACCTGCGCTTCGCCGACGAACGGACCCGCCCGCTGCGCGACCTGCTCGCCCGGGTCCCGGCCCTCCCGCACGAACCCGCCCCGACCGTGCTCGACATCGGCTGCGGACCCGGCAACTCCACCGCCGTCCTGCGCGAGCGCTGGCCCGCCGCCCGGATCACCGGGATCGACAACTCCGCCGAGATGCTCGCCGCCGCCCGCGCCGAGGGCGAGCCGGGCTCCGACTACCTGCTCGCCGACGCCGCCGACTACGACCCGGCCCCGGCGGCGCCCGACGCGATCGTCTCCAACGCCGCCCTGCAGTGGATCGGCTTCGGGACGGGCGACCGGACGCAGCAGGGACCCTCCTCGCCGAAGGCGGGCGCGGCGGGACGGACCGAGGGGCACATCGGGCTGCTGCCGCGCTGGGCGCAGGCGCTGAAGCCCGGCGGGGTGATCGCCTTCCAGGTGCCCGGCAACTTCGGCTCGCCCAGCCACACGGCGCTCGCCGAACTGCGCCGCAGCCCCCGCTGGCGGGCCGTCCTCGGCGCGGACGCCACCCGGTCCGGCGTCCACGAGCCCGGCGCCTACCTGGACGCGCTGGCCGGTGCGGGCTGCTCCGCCGACGTCTGGGAGACCACCTACAGCACCCTGCTCACCGGGCCGGACCCGGTGCTGGAGTGGGTCAAGGGCACCGCCCTGCGGCCCGTCCTCACCCGGCTCGGGGAGCGGACCGAGCGCGAGGCCTTCCTCGCCGAGTACGGCGCGCTGCTGCGCGAGGCCTACCCGGCCGGGCCGCACGGCACCGTCTTCCCGTTCCGCCGGATCTTCGCCGTCGGGGTGAAGCGGCGCTAACCGGGCCTTCGGGCCGGCGGGCTCAGGCCTTGCGCTCGCCGACCAGCTTGGGGTGCCGCTCCATCCCCTCCAGGCCGTGCCAGGCCAGGTTCACCAGGTGGGCGGCGACCTCGGCCTTCTCCGGCTTGCGCACCTCCAGCCACCACTGGCCGGTCAGCGCGACCATCCCGACCAGCATCTGCGAGTACATCGGGGCGAGCCGGGCGTCGAAGCCGCGCGCCTTGAACTCCAGGCCCAGGATGTCCTCCACCTGGGTCGCGATGTCGCTGATCAGCGAGGCGAAGGTGCCCGTCGACTGGGCCACCGGGGAGTCCCGGACCAGGATCCGGAAGCCGTCCGTCGAGGTGTCGATGTAGTCCATCAGCGCGAACGCCGCCTGCTCCAGCAGCTCGCGCGAGTGGCCCCCGGTCAGCGCTCCGGTCACCATGTCCAGCAGCAGCTGCATCTCGCGGTCGACCACCACCGCGTACAGCCCCTCCTTGCCGCCGAAGTGCTCGTACACCACCGGCTTGGACACCCCGGCCCGCTCGGCGATCTCCTCCACCGAGGTGCCGTCGTAGCCGCGCTCGGCGAACACCGTGCGGCCGATCTCCAGCAGCTGCTCCCGGCGCTGCTTGCCGGTCATCCGCACCCGGCCACCCCGCCGGCGCGGCGCCGGCGCAGCGCCGTCCGCCCCGGCGGCGGCACGCGGACGGGCCTGCGCCGGACCGGGCGCGGCGTCCGTCCGCATGCTCTGGTGGCCGCCTGTGCTGTCTGCGCTGCTCCCGTTCACCCCTACATCATGCTGCAGGTGCGCCCTCATGCGGCGCGGCGGGCGGCGATCCGCTGCGCGTCCGGCCAGCGGACGTCCCGGACCCAGCCCGCCAGCTCGAACCAGCGGATCAGCCGGGCCGAGGAGTCGATCTGGCCGCGCAGGACGCCGTGCCGGGCCGAGGTGGGGTCGGCGTGGTGCAGGTTGTGCCAGGACTCGCCGCAGGAGAGCACGGCCAGCCACCAGACGTTGCCGGAGCGGTCCCGGGAGCGGAACGGCCGGCGGCCCACCGCGTGGCAGATCGAGTTGATCGACCAGGTGACGTGGTGCAGCAGCGCGACCCGGACCAGCGAGCCCCAGAAGAACGCGGACAGCGCGCCCTGCCAGGAGAGCGTGACCAGCCCGCCGACCAGCGGCGGCAGCAGCATCGACAGGGCGGTCCAGAGCCAGAACAGCCGGGAGATCCGCCTTATGGCCGGGTCGCGGACCAGGTCGGGGGCGTACTTGAGCTGCGGGGTCTGCTCCTCGTCGAAGAGCCAGCCCATGTGGGCCCACCACAGGCCCTTGAGCAGCGCGGGCACGGTCTCGCCGTAGCGCCAGGGCGAGTGCGGGTCGCCGTCCTTGTCGCTGAACCGGTGGTGCTTGCGGTGGTCGGCCACCCAGCGCACCAGCGGGCCCTCGATCGCCAGCGAGCCGGCCACCGCGAGGGCGATCCGCAGCGGGCGGTTGGCCTTGAAGGCGCCGTGGGTGAAGTAGCGGTGGTAGCCGACGGTGATGCCGTGACAGGTGAGGAAGTACATGACGGTGGCGATCGCGACGTCGGTCCAGCCGAGTCCCCACCCCCAGGCCACCGGGACGGCGGCGACCAGGGCGGCGAAGGGCACCGCGATGAACAGGGCGAGCGCGATCCGCTCGGCGGCGCCCTGCCGCTCCCCGCCGCGGGTGGCGGAGAGCAGCCGCGGCTCGTCCCCGGCGTCCGGGGTGTCGGCGACGGCCGTGGGGGCGGCCGCGGGGGTGGGTGCGGGGGTGGGTGCGGACGGGTCGGGGGCGTCGGGTCCGGGGGCGGAGGAGTCGAGGGGGCGCGCGGAATCGGCGTGCGCCTCGCCGGCCTGGATGGTCATGGGCGTCCCTTGAGGGGGGAGAGGACGGAGCCTACGTTGGCGTAACCTACGGAATCGTAGGTTGCGCTCCGCCACCGAGGGAATACGCCGCCGGGCGGCGCTTGAGTGAATTCACCCGACTGGATGGATGACATCCGGAACGCGGCGGGGGCCCCGGTGGGCCGGGCCGAGGAGGTAGATGTGACGGCCCGTACCCCGTAGTCTTGGCGGAGCGCGTCCCCGGAAGCGGGGGCGGATGCGCCGGTCCCGGATCGTCTAAGGGCAGGACAGCTGGTTTTGGTCCAGCTTATGGGGGTTCGAATCCTCCTCCGGGAGCCATCTGCGGGCCGGTCGGCCCGGGCTCGTGGGCGGCTGCCGCGCGGCGGCTCCCGGGGTCGCGGAAGCGGAATTGCTCCGCGCACTATCCTCGAAGCGGCCGCGGCGCCGACGTGCGGGTCCCGCCACCGGCCGCTCTGCCCTCCCCGTGTAACCGAATGAGGAGCCTCCCCCCGTGAGTGCCAATTCGCCTGCCGCCGTTGTCGTGCTCGCCGCCGGTGGCGGGACCAGGATGAAGTCGAACAGCCTCCCGAAGGTGCTGCACGAGGTGTGCGGGCGGTCGCTGGTCGGCCACGCGGTGGCGGCGGCCGAGGAGTTGACGCCGGGCCGGCTGGTCGTGGTGATCGGCCACATGCGGGAGAAGGTCGCCGAGCACCTGGCGGCGCATCACCCGGGCGCCCGCGCCGTGGTGCAGGAGGAGCAGAACGGCACCGGGCACGCGGTGCGCACCGCACTGGAGGCGCTGGCGGCCGACGGGGTCGAGCTGGACGGCACCGTGATCGTCACCACCGGCGACGCGCCGCTGCTGACCGGCGGCACGCTGGGCGCGCTGGCCGGGGCGCACGCCGAGCAGGGCAACGGCGTCACCGTGCTGACCGCGGTGGTGCCGGACCCGTTCGGCTACGGGCGGATCCTGCGTGACGAGGCGGACGGCGCGGTCGCGGCGATCGTCGAGGAGAAGGACGCCTCGGACGCCCAGCGGACGATCGACGAGATCAACTCCGGCGTGTTCGCCTTCGACGCCAAGCTGCTGGTGGACGCGCTCGCCGAGGTCACCACGGACAACTCGCAGGGCGAGGAGTACCTGACCGACACCCTGGAGATCCTGCGCCGGGCCGGCCACCGGGTGGGCGCCGTGGTCGCCGCCGACTACCGGGACATCCTCGGCATCAACGACCGGGTGCAGCTCGCGCACGCCCGCCGGCTGCTGAACGACCGCCTGCTGGAGCGGGCGATGCGGGCCGGGGTGACCGTGGTGGACCCGGCGACCACCTGGTTCGACGTCCAGGTCTCCTACGAGCCCGACGCGGTGGTCCTGCCCAACACCCAGCTGCAGGGCGCCACCCACCTCGGCGAGGGCTGCGAGGTCGGCCCCAACTCGACGATCAAGGACACTCGGATCGGCGCCGGAGCCCGTGTGAGCAACACCACGGCGGACCGCGCCGAGGTCGGCGAGCTCGCCACCGCCGGCCCGTACGCCTACCTGCGGCCGGGCGCCCGGCTGGCCCGCGGGGCCAAGGTCGGCACCTACGTCGAGGTGAAGAACTCGGAGCTGGGCGAGGGCGCCAAGGTGCCGCACCTCTCCTACATCGGCGACGCCACGATCGGCGAGGGCACCAACGTCGGCGCCGCCTCGGTCACCGTGAATTACGACGGCGTCAACAAGCACCGCACGGTGATCGGTGCGCACTGCCGTACCGGATCCGACAACATGTTCATCGCGCCGGTGACGGTGGGCGACGGCGCCTACACCGCGGCCGGCTCGGTGATCACCAACGACGTGCCGGCCGGCGCCCTCGGGGTCGGCCGGGCCCAGCAGCGGAACATCGCCGGCTGGGTGGGACGCAAGCGCCCCGGCAGCTCGTCGGCGCAGGCCGCGGCGGCCGCGACGGAGCGCGACGAGCGGCCCGCGACGGAGGCCTGAGCGGGCGGGCGGAGGTCCGGTGGACGGTCCCGGGGCGGACGGTTCGCGCGCGGGCGCGTAACCTTGGGGTCATACGTGCGCCATTGGGCCTACCGCCCGTGTCCAGGCGTACCGACAATTCCCCCGACCCTTCACGCCGGCTGGCGACGCCTGCCCGCGGTGCGGACGGGATCGGTGTCAGCAACGCGAGGAGACGGTGGCAGTGAGCGGGATCACGACGTCGGGCGAGAAGAAGCTGAAGCTCTTCTCCGGCCGTGCCCACCCGGAGCTGGCGAAGGAGGTGGCCGAGTCACTGGGGACCGAACTGGTTCCGACCAAGGCCCTGGACTTCGCCAACGGTGAGATCTACGTCCGCTTCCTGGAGTCGGCCCGCGGTGCCGACTGCTTCGTGATGCAGAGCCACACGGCTCCCATCAACCAGTGGATCATGGAGCAACTGATCATGATCGATGCTCTGAAGCGGGCCTCCGCCCGGAGCATCACCGCGATCCTCCCGTTCTACGGGTACGCCCGCCAGGACAAGAAGCACCTGGGCCGCGAGCCCATCTCCGCCCGGCTGGTCGCCGACCTGCTGCGCCAGGCCGGTGCCGACCGGCTGATGGCCGTGGACCTGCACACCGCGCAGATCCAGGGCTTCTTCGACGGCCCGGTCGACCACCTGTTCGCGCTGCCGCTGCTGGCCGACTACGTGGGCGAGCGGGTCGACCGCGACAAGCTCACCGTGGTCTCCCCGGACGCCGGCCGCGTCAAGGTGGCCGACCAGTGGTGCGACCGGCTGGACGCGCCGCTGGCGATCATCCACAAGCGCCGCGACATGACCCAGGCCAACACCATCCTGTCGGCCGAGGTCGTCGGTGACGTCAAGGACCGGGTCTGCGTCCTGGTCGACGACATGATCGACACCGCCGGCACGATCTGCGCCGCCGCCGACGCGCTGTTCGAGGCCGGTGCCGCGGACGTCCTGGTGGCCGCCACCCACGGCGTGCTCTCCGGCCCGGCCGCGGACCGGCTGAAGAACTCCCGGGTCAGCGAGTTCGTGTTCACCAACACGCTGCCGACCCCGGCCTCGCTCCAGCTGGACAAGATCACCACGCTGTCGATCGCCCCGTCCATCGCCGCCGCGATCCGCGAGGTGTTCGAGGAGGGCTCGGTCACGAGCCTCTTCGAGGGCGTGCACTGACCAAGCCCCGTGCGTGCGGCCCCGGTTCCGGAAGGACCGGGGCCGCCGCCGATTTCGCGAGAGGGCGCCGCTCCGGTTAGACTCGTGAAACTGCTCGGCGAGGGATGCCGTGTGCCCGCTCCGCGGGTGCCCGCTCCGTGATCGACGCGCTGCCGGCTCCGGAATCCCCCGGTTCCCGGCAGAGGTCGTGCGCCGCCGAGTGACCCCCGAACGTTATGAGGGTGTGGTCCCGGCGGTTTTTCGCGTTGCCTGCACCCCCGCGCCAGCTTTCACGAGGAGTGCAGTCGTGTCCGAGATCCGCCTTGCCGCCGAGACCCGTACCGAGTTCGGCAAGGGTGCCGCCCGTCGCGCCCGCCGTGCCGGCTTCGTCCCCGGTGTCGTCTACGGCCACGGCCACGCGCCGGTTCACCTGAACCTGCCCGGCCACGACCTGATGATGGCCCTGAAGACCCCGAACGCCCTGCTGGTCGTCCCGATCGAGGGCAAGGACGAGTACGTGCTGCCCAAGGCCGTCCAGCGCGAGGCCATCAAGCGCACCATCGAGCACGTCGACCTGCTGCTGGTCAAGCGCGGCGAGAAGGTCACCGTCGAGATTCCGGTCCACACCGAGGGCGAGCTGGCCCCGGGCGGCAACCTGCTGGAGCACGTCCTGCAGGCCCTGCCGGTCGAGGCCGAGGCCACCCACCTGCCCGAGGCCGTCACCGTCTCGGTCGAGGGTCTGGAGGCCGGCGCCTCGATCCACGCCAAGGACATCGCCCTGCCGAACGGCGTCTCGCTGGCCGTCGAGGCCGACGCCGTCGTGCTGCAGGTCATCGCCGCCCAGGCCGCCCCGGCCGAGGACGAGGCCGCCGAGGCCGAGGCCGGCGCCGAGGCCTGAGCCTCACGCACAGTCTGAGACCGCTGCCCCGGTCGCTCCCGCTGGAGCGGCCGGGGCAGCGGCGTGTCCGGGATGATGGCGGTGAACATGACCACGAGGAGCGGTGGGATGAACGACGAATCGTACGAAGGCCCCTGGCTGGTGGTGGGGCTGGGCAACCCCGGGGAGCAGTACGCCCGGAACCGGCACAACATCGGGTTCATGGTGGTGGACCTGCTGGCCCAGCGGATGGGCGCCAAGTTCAAGGCCCACAAGAGCCGGGCCCAGATCGCCGAGGGGCGGCTTTCGGGCCGACGGGTGGTGCTGGCCAAGCCGATGTCGTTCATGAACCTCTCCGGCGGGCCGGTCACCGCGCTGCGCGACTTCTACAAGGCGCCGGTCTCCGCGCTGGTGGCCGTCCACGACGAGCTGGACATCGACTACGCGGCCCTGCGGCTGAAGCTGGGCGGCGGCGACAACGGGCACAACGGGCTGAAGTCCATCACCAAGTCGCTCGGCCCGGAGTACCACCGGGTGCGGTGCGGGATCGGCCGTCCGCCGGGCCGGATGGAGGTCGCGGACTTCGTGCTGAAGGACTTCTCCGCCACCGAGCGCAAGGACCTGGAGTGGTTCGTGGACCGCTCGGCGGACGCGGTGGAGGCACTGCTCTCCGAGGGCCTGGAGCGGGCCCAGTCGACGTACAACTCCTGACCCGCGGTCACGGCCCCCGCCCCGGGTGAAGGGCGGTGGTCCGGATGCGCAACGGTCGTACAACTCTTGGCAGGCCAAACCTGAATACCTGTGAGAAATCTGTGCGGATCGGATAGCGTCAAGGCCAGTACGCGAACGGGTTGGGGAGTTCTCGATGCGGAGTTTGCGGCCGGTCCGGCGGCTTCGGCGGATCCGGGTGGTTCGGCTGGGAAGGCTCGGACGACGGGTGGGTACGGCGGGTGCACTGGGCACCGCGGGCGTGCTCGGCGCTGCCGGGATGCTGCTGGGCGCGGCCGGCACCGCGCACGCCGACTCGGTGGCGGAGCCCGATCCGGGTGTGGTGTCCCCGGAGCCCGTCTCGGCGCAGCTCGGCCCGGTGCTCGGCAGCGCGGTCGGCGGTGACGCCGGTCTGCTGGCCGTCGGCGGCGGGCTGGTCGTGGCGGCCGGCGGTGCGGCCCTGTGGGTCAAGCGCCACCGCGCGGGCGAAGCGGGGGAGTGAGCACGGAAACGTGACGGAGGGGCCGGGGACCGAGCTGATCGGTGTCCGGCCCCTCCGGTGTTCCCAGCGGTATCTTTTCCGGCGCGTGTCACCCGTTTCCGGTCTCCTGTGCGTCTGGTCGGTATGAAGCGCGAATCCATGCGGCCGGGGGGCTTCACCGAGGGCACCCGGCGGGATGATCCGTTCGACGAGTTCATCGCGGCGCGGTACCAGGTCCTGCTCCGCGCCGCGTTCCTGATCACGGGGGACGTCCACGACGCGCGGGATCTGCTGCACGACGCCCTGTCCCGGGTGTACGTCCGGCGCGGTGCGATCCGCGACCCGGGTGCGGCCGAGGCCTACGTCCGCCGGGCGATGGTCCGCACCCACGTCTCGCGGTGGCGGCGCACCCGCCGGGAGGTGCTGACCTCGCTGCTGCCGGACTCCCCGGTGGCCGCGGTGGACCCCGGGGACGAGGAACTGGAGGGGGCGCTGCGGTCGCTGCCGCCCCGTCAGCGGGCGGCGGTGGTGCTCCGGTACTACGCGGACCTGTCGGTGGCCCAGGTGGCCGAGGAACTCGGCTGCTCGACCGCGACGGCGAAGACCCATCTGGCGCGCGCGATGAAGACGCTTCGGCAGGAACTGGCGCTGGCGAAGGAGACCGTGGGCCATGGTGGTTGAGAACGGGGACGACCGGATTGGCGCGGGCGGTGCCGGGGACGGCTTCGAGGAGGCACTGGTCGTCCGGCTCGGGGCGCATGTGCAGGGGGTCGGGGGAAGCCCGCCGCTGGCGACCCTGCGGGCCGCGGGACGACGCCGGGCCCGTCGGGGTGTGCTGCGCCGGGTGGCCGCGGGGGCGGCGGTGCTGCTGGTCGGGGTGGGGGCGCTGACGCAGCTGGAGTCCTCTGCGGGCGCCGGACCGGCGGAGCCGGCCTGGGCCGGTGAGAGCGGGTCCGACGACCCGGGCGGACCGGGGGGCGTCTGCCAGTACGGGCCCGCCACGCTCCGCGCGTTCACCTGGCAGCAGATCCCCAACCTGGAACCGACTCCCCCGCCCCGGGCGATACGTTCGAGCCTGGAGCGGAGCGCCCGCCACACCCGGGTGGTGGCCAACGCGGTCAGGAGCTTCGGCGAGAAGATGTACCCGGAGTCCTGGTTCGGCGCCTGCAGTGACCTGGGGACGAATACGGTCTACGTCATGCGGGCGCCGGGGAGCGACCTCGACACCGCGCTCGCGAAGGCCGTCCCGCACCCGGGTGTCACCCTTGAGTTCGTGGACGTGGCCGGCTCGCGGAAGTACTACGACGCCATGGCGGGGTTCATCAAGTCGACGGATGTCGCCTACTGGGCCGAGCGGAACGTGACGATCTCCGATGTCCGGATCTCGGAGGACGGCACCGGACTGATCGTCTTCACCGAGCAGGCCGAGGCGGCCCGCGCGGAGATCCTGGCCCGGTACGGGGCGGAGCTGGTGATCGAGGTGAGGCCGCGCTACTGACGGGCGCACAGGGAGAGAGCACGGGGGACACGGGGGCGAAGGGCCCCGCGGCGGGTGCCGCGGGGCCCTTCGGTGTCTGTTCCGGCGGAACCCCGCCGCCCGGTCAGCCGGTGTTGCGCAGGCCGGCGGCGATGCCGTTGACGGTCAGCAGCAGCGCCCGGGCCCGCAGCGGGTCCTCGTGGCGGCCGGTGGCGGCCTCCTCGCGCTGCCGGCGCAGCAGCGCGACCTGGAGGTAGGAGATCGGGTCGAGGTAGGCGTCGCGGACGGCGAAGGTCTGCTTGAGCACGGGGTTGTGCTCAAGCAGCTCGTTCTCCCCGGTGAGGCGGAGCACCTCGCGCAGGGTGAGGTCGTGCTCGGCCTGGATCTGCTCGAAGACGTGGTGCAGCTCGGCGGGCACCAGCTGCTCGACGTAGTGGCGGGCGATCCGCAGGTCGGTCTTGGCCAGCGTCATGGCGACGTTGGAAAGGAAGTTGCGGAAGAAGTGCCACTGGCCGTACATCTCGTCGAGCACGTCGCCCAGGCCCGCCTCGCGGGCGGCGGCCAGGCCGGCGCCGACGCCGTACCAGCCGGGCACGATCTGGCGGGACTGGGTCCAGCCGAACACCCACGGGATGGCCCGCAGGCCGTCCAGGCCGGCGCCGGAGTCGGGGCGGCGGGACGGGCGGGAGCCCAGGTGCAGCGAGGCGAGCTGGTCGACCGGGGTGGCGGCGAAGAAGTACTTCGGCAGGTCGTCCTGCTCGACCAGGGCCCGGTAGGAGGTGTGCGCGGCCTCGGAGACCCGGTCCATGGCGGCGTCCCAGCGGGCCAGCTCCTCGGGGGCCTGGCGCGGGGCGGTGTGCAGCGCGGAGGCGGCCAGCGTGGCGGAGAGGGTCAGTTCGAGGTTCTCCCGGGCCAGCGAGGGCAGCAGGTACTTGTCGGAGATGACCTCGCCCTGCTCGGTGACCTTGATCTCGCCCTCCAGGGTGCCCCACGGCTGGGCCAGGATGGCCTCGTGCGAGGGGCCGCCGCCGCGGCCGACGGTGCCGCCGCGGCCGTGGAAGAGCCGCAGCCGGATGCCGTAGCGGTGGGCGACGTCGCGCAGCCGGCGCTGGGCGCGGTGGATCTCCCACTGGGAGGTGGTGATGCCGCCGAACTTGGAGGAGTCGGAGTAGCCGAGCATGACCTCCTGGACGTCGCCGCGCAGCGAGACGAGCAGCCGGTAGGAGGGGTCGGAGAGCATCTCGTCGAGGATCCGGTCGGCCTGCTGCAGCTCGTCGGTGGTCTCCAGCAGCGGCACGATGCCGATCTTGGCGATCCCGGCGTGCAGGTCGATCAGGCCGGCCTCACGGGCCAGCACGGTGGCGGCGAAGACGTCGTCGGCGCCCTGGCACATCGAGATGATGTACGACTCGACGATCTCGTCGCCGAAGCGCTCGAAGCCCTCGCGGATGGTGGTGAAGACGCCGAGGGTCTTGGCGCCGGCGGAGTCCAGCGGGGCCGGGGTGGGGGCGAGCGGGCGGCGCGAGCGCAGCTCCTTGGCGAGCAAGCGCTGGCGGTACTCGCGGGGCATGTCGGCGTAGCGCCAGGCTTCCTCGCCGAGCCGGTCGAAGAGCTGGCCGAGCGCGTGGTGGTGGGCCTCGGCGTGCTCGCGCACGTCCATGGTGGCGAGCTGCAGGCCGAACGCCTCGATGGTGCGGATGGCGCGGGCGAGCCGGCCGTCGGCGATCAGCTCGCCGCGGTGGGCGCGCAGCGAGTCCTGGATCATCCGCAGGTCGGCGATCAGTTCGCGGGTGCCGAGGTAGTCGCGGCCCTCGACGTGCGGGGTGCCGCCGGCCAGGCGCTCGCGGGTGTTCTCCAGCTTGAGCCGGATGCAGGTGGCCTTGAGACGGTACGGCTCCTCGGCGTTCATCCGCTTGTAGCGCGGGCTCAGTTCGGGGAGCAGGTGGAGGTCGTTGTTGAGCGAGGCGAGCAGTTCGACGGAGGCGCCGGCCAGCCGCTCCGAGGTGGAGAGGGTGCTGCGCAGGTCGTCGATGGCGGCGAGGGCGTCCTTGATGCCGTACTCGTGCTGGAGGTTGAGGACGTCCCAGGTGACCTGCGGGGTGACGTTGGGGTTGCCGTCCCGGTCGCCGCCGATCCAGGTGCCGAAGGTGAGCGGGCGCACGCCGTCGGGCAGTTCCAGGCCGACCCGGGCGAGTTCCTCGTGCAGCTCCTCCAGGACCTGCGGGACGGCGTCGCGGTAGAGCTCGTCGAGGTAGTAGACGGCGTTGCGGGCCTCGTCCGTGGGCTCCGGGCGGGCGATGCGCAGCTCGTCGGTCTGCCAGAGCAGGTCGATCACCTCGGCGAGGCGGCGGTCGGCCTGGCGGCGGGCGGAGCTGGTGCGGGCCGGGTCGGCCTGGGAGAGGCCGGCGGCGATCTCCTCGCGGTGGATGCGGTCGAGCAGTTCGCCGATCCGGCGCAGCTTGTTGAGGACGCTGCGGCGGGCCGCCTCGGTCGGGTGCGCGGTGAAGACCGGCCGGACGGCGAGGTGGGTCAGGGTGTCCTTGAGGTGCTTGGCGTCGGCCTCGGCCAGCTGGTCGGCGGTCTGCGCGAGCAGCGAGCCCTCGCGGGCGCGGCGGGTGGCGAACTCGCGGCCGCGGTGCACCTGCTCGGTGACGTTGGCGAGGTGGAAGTAGGTGGAGAAGGCGCGCACCAGCTTGGCGGCGGTCTCCAGATCGATGTCGGAGAGCAGTTCGGCGGTGGCCTCGCCGTTGGTGCGGCTGAGCAGCCGGACCTGTTCGACCAGGCCGAGCAGCTGGGGACCTTCCTGGCGGACCAGCGTCTCGCCGAGCAGGTCGCCGAGGCGACGGATGTCCGCGCGCAATGCGGCGTTGTCGGCGACCACGGGGGTCGGGTTGTCCGCCTGGCTGGGGACCGGAGCGGTCACGGCTGGCTCCCTCGGGGTGGTGGGGTGTTCGGCAACGGCTCATCGTCACAGGGCTGCCCCGCGTGTGGCGGGTGTGACGCGTGCGGACCGCGCTGTCCGACGCGACCAGCATAGGTGTCGGCCGGGGCGCTGTCCGCGAAGTGGCCGGATGGCGGACAGCCATGCCCCCGGACCGTATGTGGTCTGGACCACTTGGGGCCGGTCCGCGGCCGGTCCGCGGTCGGTCCGGGAGGCGTCCGGGGGCGTCCGGGCCGGGGACCGGGCGGCGGCCGGGCGGGTTCTCGGCGCGACCCGGTGGGGACGGGCCCGGGGCGCGCCGTAGTCTGTGGGGCATGAGCAAGTCGCCTGGGGAGCGCACGCGGGACCGGTCGTCGTTCTTGTGGTGGCAGCGGCGGCGCAGCGCCCTCCTGGACGCCGGGCTCGCCGCCCTGGCGGCGCTGGAGTGCGCCGGCAGTTCGATCGCGAACGTCGGCAGCCGGGTCCACCTGGGCGCGGCGGCGGAGATCGTGCTCGGGGTGTTCGCCGCGATGGCGGGCGCGAGCCTGGTGCTGCGGCGGCGCTGGCCGGCCGTCCCGGTGGTGGTCGCGCTGCTGGTGATGCCGGCCGTGCCCGGCATGGTGCTGCTGCTGGTGGCGCTCTTCACACTGGCCGAGACCTGGGAGTGGCCCTCGCGCCGCCGGCGGGTGGTGGCGCTCTCCGCGCTCGCCTACGCCGAGGCGGCCGGGGTGATCCTGATGTCGATGCTCAACCCCGGTGAGTCGGTGACCGACCAGCCGCCGTTCTGGGGCCAGCTGGTGTTCTCGCTGCTGGTGGCGGCCGGCGCGACCGCGGCTCCGGTGGTGACCGGCCTGTACGTCGGCGCGCGGCGGCGGCTGATCGATTCGCTCCAGGACCGCGCGCACGGCCTGGAGGCCGAGCTGGACCTGCTGGCCGAGCAGGCCAGGGAGCGCGCCCGCCGGGCCAGGCTGGAGGAGCGCACCCGGATCGCCCGCGAGATGCACGACGTGGTCGCGCACCGGGTCTCGCTGATGGTGGTGCACGCCGGGGCGCTGGAGCGGATCGTCGTCAAGGACCCGGAGAAGGCGACGCAGAGCGCCAAACTGATGGGCGAGGTCGGCCGGCAGGCGCTCAACGAGCTGCGGGAGATCCTCGGCGTGCTGCGGATGTCCGACGAGAGCGCGCCGGAGCCGGACGTGCTGTCCGGGCTGCCGCGGCTGGTCGACCAGTCCCGGGCGGCCGGAATGGCCGTCACCCTGACCGTCAGCGGCAGCCGGCAGGAGTTCACCGGCGAGGCCGAGCAGACCGCCTACCGGGTGGTGCAGGAGGGGCTGACCAACGCCCACAAGCACGCCGGCGGCGCGCAGGTGTCGGTGCTGCTCGCCTACGCGCCGAACGGCGTGCGGGTGAGCGTGGTGAACGCCTGCCCGGGCGGTGAGCGGGCCGCCGCCGCGCTGCCCAGCGGCGGCAACGGGCTGGTCGGGATGCGCGAGCGGGTGGTCGCGCTCGGCGGCACCTTCTCGGCGGGGCCGGAGCGGGACGGCGGGTTCCGGGTGGAGGCGGTGCTGCCGTCCCGGCTGGCGGTCCGCCGGGACCGGCTGGTCTGAGTCCCCGGTCCGTCAGACCTCGTCGGCGGTGCGCAGCCGTTCCGGGGCGGTGCCCAGGACCAGCGCGCTGATCGCCTGGTCGACGCCGGGGCCGAGGTACCACTCGCCGGTGTGGTCCAGGCTGTAGACCCGGCCCAGCTCGTCGATCGCCAGCAGCGCCTGCCCGTACGACTCCTCGCCCAGCGGGGCGATCCGGACGTCCAGGGCGCGGCCCAGGTCGGCCAGGGTGCGCGGAAGGTGCAGGCCGCGCAGCGGGTCGATCAGGAACGGGGTGCGGGCCAGCTGCCGGCCGGGCCCGGTCAGGTCGAAGGCGAGGCCGCCGAACTCGGCCCAGGCCTCCACCGCCGCCGGGAACACCGCGTGCTGGACGCCGGCCGGGCTGCCGTGGCCGACCAGGGCGTCGGCCCACTCCTCGGCCTGCCGGATCTGCCAGCGCCCGGGGTGCCAGCCGGCCGCCTTGAGTTCGGCGGCGACGTCGGCCGGGAAGCGCGGGCGGGTCCGCGGCGCGGGACCGCCGAGCACGGCCGAGGGCGGGGACGGGGAGGGGGCGGGCGGATTCAGGACGGGCTCCGGTGGCTCGGGGACGGGGGCGGGCGGTGCGCCGCACGGCCGGCACGGGCGGCCGTCCGGCGGACCGGTCAGCCGGCGGTGGCCGGGCCGACCGCGACGCTCTGGACGGTGAAGTGCTCCAGCAGCGGAGCGCAGGAACGGCAGGGCGGCGCATGGGTGCCGTGCGCGGGATCGTGCTCCTCGCGGATCCGTACGGTGGTCAGCCGGGCGCCCTTGAGCGCCTTGCGGGCCTCGTGCAGGGTCATCGGCTTGCGGGCGGCGCGCTTGGAGCGCCGGCCGTCCACCGCCGTCAGGTACCGGGAGAGCAGGACCGCCTCCGGGCAGCGGCCGGTGAAGCGCTCGCGGTGCTCCGGCGGCAGCGCGTCGAGGAAGTCGCCGACCAGCGGGTGCAGGACCGGGCGGCGGTCCGACTTGTCGCCGGCCAGGGTCTGCACCTCGCCGCCCTTCAGCGAGAGCGCGGCGGCGACGGCGGGCAGCAGGCTGTCGCGGTGGTGGCGCAGCACCGGCGGCCCGGCCGGTTCCCCGGTGGTCATGGCGCGCCCTCCTCGTCGTCCCGCTGGTCGTTCGTCCGCCTCCCGCCCGGCCCTTCCGCCCGGCCCGGTGGTGGCACGGCTGTCAGGGGCCAGCCTGTCAAACGACACTGACAACCGCACATCCGGGGTGCGGAGGGCGGAGCCGACCGGCGGACGGGCACGGGACGTTGGCCGGATCGGCACGGCATCATCACGACTCGTCCCCGGTTTTCCCGAATCCGCCCCCGGTGGCCGCGGTGGCCGGTAGCGTTCCAGCAGCGAGCGAGGGGTCGGCCGGTCCGGTGGGGGTGCCGGGGGGAGACGGCAACGCCTGCGCTTGCCACGGCCGTTGGGGCCGCCGGGGCCGGGGGGCCCTGACGCCTAGCAAGGGGGGTCTTGCGATGACGGAAACCGCCAACGAGGCACCGGGCGAGCACGTGCCCACGCCGGGTACACCGCCGCAGCCGGTGCCCGCGCACCGGATCGGGATCGCGGTGGTCGGGGCCGGCTACTGGGGGCCGAACCTGGTCCGCAACGCGCAGCAGACACCGGCGCTGCGCCTGCACTGGCTCTGCGACCTGGACGAGGCGAAGTCCCGCCGGGTGCTCGGCGAGTACAGCACCGTCCGCGCCACCACCTCGTTCGCGGAGGTGCTGGCCGACGAACGGGTCGCCGCGGTCGCGGTGGCCACCCCGGCGGCCGCGCACTACCGGCTGGTCCGGGCCGCGCTGGAGGCCGGCAAGCACGTCCTGGTGGAGAAGCCGATCACCACCTCGGCCGCGGAGGCCGCCGAGCTGGTGGCGCTCGCCGAGCAGCGCGGCCTGGTGCTGATGTGCGACCACACCTTCTGCTACACCCCGGTGGTGCGCCGGATCCGGGAACTCGTGCACGGCGGGGAGATCGGCGACGTCCAGTTCTTCGACTCGGTGCGGATCAACCTCGGGCTGGTCCAGCCGGACGTCGACGTGCTCTGGGACCTCGCCCCGCACGACCTGTCGATCCTGGACTTCGTCCTGCCGCCGGGTGTCGAGCCCGTCGGCGTCTCCGCCCAGGGAGCCGACCCGATCGGCGCCGGCCGGGCCTGCGTCGCGTACCTGACGGTGCGGCTGAGCAACGGCGCGCTGGCGCACTGCCACGTCAACTGGCTCTCGCCCACCAAGGTGCGCACCACGCTGATCGGCGGCTCGCGGCGCACCCTGGTCTGGGACGACCTCAACCCGCAGGCCAGGCTCGCGGTCCACGACCGCGGCGTGGACCTCACCCCGCCCGACGAGCTGACCGACGCGATCCGCCACCAGGCGCTCATCTCGTACCGGGTCGGCTCGATGGTCGCCCCCGCCCTGGTCGAGCAGGAGGCGCTGCGCAACGTGATGGCCGAGTTCGCCGCCGCCATCACCGAGGGCCGCGCCCCGCTCACCGACGGCCGGGCCGGCCTACGGGTGCTCCAGCTGCTGGAGGCGGCCTCGCTCAGCCTAGAACTCGGCGGTGCCACCGTCCCGGTGGGCATCGGCCTCGACTCCGCACTGTCCGAAGCTCAGGAAAGGGCCGCCACCCGGTGAACGCTGTACAGATCGAGGGCTCCCGCTGCCTGGTGACCGGAGGGGCCGGCACTATCGGCTCCACCGTGGTCGACCAGCTGATCGAGGCCGGCGCCCGCGAGGTGGTCGTGCTCGACAACTTCGTCCGCGGCCGGACGGCCAACCTCGGTTACGCCCAGCGGATCGCCGCCCCCGGGCAGCTGCGCGTGGTGGAGGGCGACATCCGCGACCGCGCCCTGCTGCGCCGGCTGCTCGACCCGGGCACCGACCTGCTCTTCCACCTGGCCGCGATCCGGATCACCCAGTGCGCCACCGAGCCCAGGCTGGCACTGGAGGTCATGGTGGACGGCACCTTCGACGTGGTCGAGGCCGCCGCCGAGACGGGCGTCGGCAAGGTGGTCGCCTCGTCCACCGCCTCCGTCTACGGCCTCGCCGAGGTCTTCCCGACGCCCGAGACCCACCACCCCTACAACAACGACACCCTGTACGGGGCGGCCAAGGTCTTCAACGAGGGCCTGCTGCGCTCCTTCCACGCCATGGCCGGCCTGGACTACGTCGCACTGCGCTACTTCAACGTGTACGGGCCGCGGATGGACGTGCACGGCCGGTACACCGAGGTGTTCATCCGCTGGATGGACCGGATAGCCGCCGGCCGGCCGCCGCTGATCTTCGGCGACGGTGCCCAGACCATGGACTTCGTCTACACCGAGGACATCGCCCGGGCCAATCTGCTGGCCGCCGCCGCGCCCGTCACCGACCGGGTCTACAACATCGCCAGCGCGAGCGAGGTCTCGCTGCGCGGGCTGGCCGACGCGCTGCTCGGCGCGATGGACCGCACCGACCTGGGCGTCGAGCACGGCCCGGCCCGGGACACCGCCGGCGGCGTGGTCCGGCGGCTGGCGGACATCGGCGCCGCCGAGCGCGACCTCGGCTGGAAGCCCGAGCTGGGCCTCGACGAGGGCCTGCGCCGGCTGGTCGCCTGGTGGCGCGAGCAGTAACCGCGCCGTCGTTGCCGGCCCCCGTTCACGTCGCCGTCCCTCGTTCTTGTTCCCGTTCCCGTTCCTCGTCCCCTCGTACCGAGCACGCCCGAGTCAGCCTTCGGAGCACCCCTGTGTCCAGCAACCCCGTTCCGTCCACGATCCCGGTCATGGTGCCCTGGCTCGGCGAGGAGGAGGCCGAGGCCGCCGCCGAGGCGGTCCGCTCGGGCTGGGTGGCCCAGGGCCCCCGGGTCGCCGCGTTCGAGCGGGCCTTCGCCGAGCACCTCGGCGTCGAGCACGCGGTCGCGGTCTCCTCCTGCACCACCGCGCTGCACCTGGCGCTGATCGGCGCGGGCGTCGGGCCGGGCGACGAGGTGGTCGTCCCCTCGCTCTCCTTCATCGCCACCGCCAACGCCGTCACCTACGTCGGCGCGGTGCCGGTCTTCGCGGACGTCGACCCGGCCACCGGCAACCTCACCGCCGACACCGTCGAGCCGCTGCTCACCGCACGGACCAGGGCGGTGATCGCGGTCGACCAGGGCGGGGTGCCGGTCGACCTGGACGGCATCCGGGCCGCCGTCGAGCCGCGCGGAGTCACCGTCGTCGAGGACGCCGCCTGCGCGGCCGGCTCGGTGTACCGGGGCCGGCCGGCCGGCGCGGGCGCCGAACTCGCCGCGTACTCCTTCCACCCGCGCAAGCTGCTGACCACCGGCGAGGGCGGCATGGTCACCTGCCGGGACGGCGAAGTCGCCGCCCGGCTGCGGCGGTTGCGCGAGCACGGGATGAGCGTCTCGGCGGCCGACCGGCACGCGGCGGCCGGCGGCGCGAGCCTGCTGGAGACCTACGACGAGATCGGCTTCAACCACCGGATGACCGACATCCAGGCCGCCGTCGGCCTGGTGCAGCTGGGCAAGCTGCCCGCGATGGTCGCCCGGCGGCGCGAACTCGCCGCCCGCTACCGGGAGCTGCTGGCCGGCACCGGCCTGCGGCTGGTCGAGGATCCGGCGCACGGCACCACCAACTACCAGTCCTGCTGGGTGCTGCCGCCGGACGGTGCCCCGGAGCGCGCCGAGCTGCTGGCCCGGCTCGCCGGGGCCGGGGTCTCGGCCCGGCGCGGCATCATGGCCGCCCACCTGGAGGCCCCGTACAAGGGGACCGCCCGGGTGCCGCTGCCCGCCACCGAGCTGCTCACCCGGCGCTCGCTGATCCTGCCGCTGTACCACGCGCTGACCGAGGAGCAGCAGGACCGGGTGGTGGCCGCGCTGCGGGCCGCGCTCGGCTGAGGCCGCGGCCCGCCCGTTCGTCTGCTTGCCCGCTTGCCCGCTTGTTCGCTTGTCCGTTCGTCCGCCCGCCATTGCCCGCCGACCGGCCCAGGGGAGACCACAGGATGACCACCGACCAGCCCGTCCCGCTCGTCGACCTGGCGGCCGCGCACGCCGAGATCGAGGCGGAGGTCCGGGCCGGCTTCGACCGGGTGCTCGCGAGCGGCGGCTACGTCAAGGGACCGGAGGTGGCCGGCTTCGAGGAGGAGTACGCCGCCTTCTCCGGCGCCCGGCACTGCGTCGGCGCCGCCAACGGCACCGACGCCCTCGAACTGGCCCTGCGCGCCCTCGACCTGCCGCCCGGCGGCGGTGTGGTGCTGCCCGCCAACACCTTCGTCGCCACCGCCGAGGCCGTCCAGCGGGCCGGCCTGCGCCCGGTGCTGGTCGACGCCGACCCCGAGCACCTGCTGATCGACCCGGCCCGGGTCGCCGAGGTGCTCGCCGACGCCGTCGCGCTGCTGCCCGTCCACCTCACCGGCCAGCTCGCCCCGATGGCGCCGCTGCTCGAACTGGCCGGCGGACGGCCGGTGGTGGAGGACGCCGCGCAGTCCCAGGGCGCCCGGCAGGACGGCCGGGCCCTGCACGGCAGGATCGCCGCGACCAGCTTCTACCCCGGGAAGAACCTCGGCGCGTACGGTGACGCGGGCGCCGTCGTCACCGACGACGACGACCTGGCCGCCGCCGTCCGGCTGATCGGCGACCATGGCTCGGCGCGCAAGTACGCGCACGAGCGGTTCGGCTTCAACTCCCGGATGGACGCGCTGCAGGCCGTCGTGCTGCGGGCCAAGCTGCGCCGGCTGGCCGGCTGGAACGAGGCCCGGCGGGCCGCCGCCGCCCGCTACGACCGGCTGCTGGCCGGGCTGGACGGCGTGTCGGCGCCGCGCACCGCGCCCGGCAACGAGCACGTCTGGCACCTGTACGCGGTCCGGGTGGGCGCCGGCCGCGGGCGGCGGGACGCGCTGCTCGCCGCGCTGAACGCGGCCGGGATCGGCGCGGGCGTGCACTACCCGGTGCCGGTCCACCTGCAGCCGGCGTTCCGGCACCTCGGGCACGGCGAGGGCGCGTTCCCGGTCGCCGAGCGGGCCGCCGGGGAGCTGCTGACGCTGCCGCTCTACCCGCAGATCACCGCCGGGCAGCAGGAGCGGGTGGTGGAGGCGCTGGCCAAGGCACTCGCGGCCTGAGCCGCGGCGCGCGCCGTCCCCGTACCGCTCGCCCCGGGTCGCGCGCGGGCGTGCCGGGCGGGGGGCCGGGTCGCGCGCGCACCCCCTACGCTGGTTGCCGACAGGCGCACCGAGAACATGCAGCAGCCAGTGGGGGCTCCCAGATGACGACAGGTCGGCCCGGCGTCGCCGCCGCACCGAACGCGGCGTACGCAGGTCAGGTGGTGCACTTCCCGGACCCGGTCCGTGCGGAGCGGCACCCCGCCGGGGTCCGGGTGGACGAGTACGGCTACCCGGACTTCGGCCCGTACGCCGCCGCGGCGGCCGAGGTCGCCGACCCGCCGGCCGGCTTCGGCGTCGACGAGCTGCGGCTGACCGACTACGTCTCGGCCAACGTCGCGCAGTTCACCCAGGGCCATCCGCTCTGGGCCGACCTGGAGACCGCCGTCGCGACCCCGCCCGGCTGGACCTGGCACCACGCGGTCGGCCGCGCCGCGCCCGGATGGCGGCGGATGGAGCTGGTTCCGGTCGAGGTCAAGGCGCTGCTGCGGCACCACGGCGGCCTGGCGACCTCCTCCGCCGACCACGCGCGCCGCGGCACCCGGCCGTTGCAGGAGAAGCGGCCGGTGCACTTCTCGCTCGCCAAGGACGGCGGCGACCCGATCGGCGTCTCCGAGGACCTCGTGCAGCGGGCCGAGGAGCGGCTCGGGTACCGGCTGCCCGGCGCCTACCGCACCTTCCTCAAGCTCGGCGGCGGCCGCGCCCCGGTCGGCGTGGCGCTCGACGCGGAGCTCGGGCTGCTGCTCGACCAGCCGTTCCTGACGCTCACCGAGGAGTACGGCACCACGGACGTCGTCTACGCCAACAAGTGCCTGCGCGACCACCTCACCAAGGACTACCTGGGCATCGCCTACGCCCAGGGCGGCATCGTGGCGCTGAAGGTGCGCGGCGAGCGGACCGGGTCGGTCTGGTTCTGCCTCTACGACGACGCCCGGGACACCGGTGCGCCGGAGGCGGCCGAGGACCGGGTCGGGCGGCTGCTGCTGCCCTGCGGGGAGGACTTCGACGACTTCCTGCTGCGGCTGGCGGGGAGCCCGGCGGAGCTGGAGACGGTGGCCGGGCTGATGGTGGACGGCGGCTTCGCCCGTGCCGTCCCGGTGGGCTGACGTGGCGGCGTCGGGCCGTGCGGCCCGGACGGTCGCCGAGGGCGTGGAACGAGCGGGGACGATGGGGACAGGGGTGAACCGGGCGTGGTGACGTACGCGCAGGCGCATGAGCTCGCCGAGGAGTGGATCAACGGCGGGGTGCTGCGGGAGCGGCAGCGCGAGGTGCGGGTCCGGGAGTTCGACCTGGGCTTCGTCTGCTGGGCGGTGCAGCCGGGTGACGGCGCGGCGCCCGCCGAGGGGGAGGCCCGGCTGGTGATCGCCCGGGACTCCGGCGCGAGCACGCTCTGGCCCGCACTGCCCGTCAACGAGGTGGTCCGGCAGTACGAGGAGGCCTACGGGCGCCCGGTCGCGGCCAATCCGGCCGGTGCGGCCCGGCCCGCGCCGGGGCCGGTCGAGGCGACGTCCTTCCTGCTCAGCCCGCCGCAGTGGCTGCAGGAGGCCGGTGCGGCGGCGCTCGCCGCGGAGGCGGAGCAGCTGGGGACGGGGGCTCCGCCCGTCGAGCCGGCCGCCGAGCCGGTTGTCCGGGCCGCCGAGCCGACCGTTGCACCGGTGGCGCCGCCGGTTCCGCCCGCGCCGCCGGCCGCCCCGGTCATGCCGCCCGCCGCTGCGCCGGGTGCCGCTGTGCCGGGTGCCGCACCGGGTGCCGGGCCCGTCGCCGCCGAGCACGGGGAGCCGCCCGCGCCCGCCGTCCTGACCACGCCGCCGGTCTCCGAGCGGCCCGCCGGGGACGCGCCGACCATGCTCGCCCCGCCGCCCGGCCACCGGGAGCCGGCCGCCGCGCCCGCCCCGCGTGCGGAGGTCGAGGCGGCCACCGTGCTGCTGCCCGAGGGCGGTCTGCCGGGGCTGGCGGGTCTGCCGGGTGCGCCCGGCGGTCCGGGCACGCCCGCGCCGGGGACGCCGGTGCCGCCGCAGGGCGCGCCCGTCCCGCCGCAGGCGCCGGCCGTGGAGCCCGCGCCGACGCTGCTGGCGCCGCCGGACGGTCCGCCGGGCATGGCGGGGCCGGCTGGTCTGCCGGGCGCGCCCGTCCCGTCGCCGGCCGTACCGCCGGCCGCGCCGTCGGTGGAGCACGCCCCGACCATGCTGGCCTCGCCCGACGGCCTGCCCGGCCTGGCGGGCCTGCCCGGCGCGCCCGCGCCCGGTGCTCCGGTGCCGCCGCCCGCCGACGCGCCGGCCGGTGGCCGCAACCCGGCGTCCGCCCCGCCGCCGCCCCCGCCCGCGGGTCTGCTCGGCGGCCCGTCCGGTCCCGGCGCGGGCTCCGCTCCCGTCGGCCTCGGCCGCAACCCCGCGTCCGCCC
>NZ_JBHVPZ010000009.1:114441-277930 GCF_042887135.1 Kitasatospora sp. NPDC057965 | reverse complement strand
CGGCGAGGAGCAGTTCGGCCCAGGTGGCGCGGGCGGTGGCGGCGGCGCGCTCCTGGCGGTCGCGGGTTCCGGCGGGCAGCTGGGCGGTGAGGCGCAGGGGGGCCTGGGTGCCCGGCGCGGGCGGCGGCGGGGTCGGGGCGGGCGGCGGGGCCTGCTCCGCGGTCGGCGCGGGCGCCTGGTCGGCGGCCGGCGCCGGGGCGGGAGCGGGGGTCGGGGCGGGCGTACCGGGCAGGGTGAGCACCATGCCCGGCGCCACGACGTCCGGATCGGTGAGCCGCTCGCCGTCCGGCGCCTGGGCGCCCTTGTTGGCCTCGAACAGCTGCGGCCAGGCCTCGGCGTCCCCCATCGCCCGCTCGGCGATGGCCGAGAGGCTGTCGCCCTCCTTGACGGTGACGGTGCCGCCGCCCTGGGCCGCACCGCCGGCACCGCCGGACGCACCGGTCTGCGGCGTCCCGGCCGGGGCCTGGGCCGGTGCGGGCGCGGGGGCCGGGGCCGCGTCGGGCTTGGCGTCCGCCGGCATCAGCAGCTTCCACCCGGGATGGATCGGCCGGTCCGCGTCGAACCGGGTTCCCGAATCGTCCATCGTCCGGCCGTCGTTGAGCTTGGCGATCTCCGTCCACCGCTCCCCGGAGCCCAGTTGGCGCTCGGCGATGGACCAGAGGCTGTCGGCGGGCCGGCTGTCGCGCACCGTGTAGCTCGCCTGCGCGTCGGCGGCGGGCGCGATCGACGGCGCGTCCTGCGCGGCCGTCAGCGCGGCGCGCTGCACACCGGCGGTCACCTGGGCCGTCGCGGCGGTGGCCGACGGCACGTGCTCGGCGGTGGCCGCGAAGGCCCCGCCGGCCACCGGCAGCAGGGCGATCACCGCGCCGACCAGACCGGCCGCGGCCCGCTGGCTCCAGCCGAAGGCCGGGATCCGCCGGGCCACCCGGCCGCGCAGCTGCGCCGGGATCTCCAGCAGCACGGAGAGCGCGAAGCAGGCCCAGCCGATCCAGCCGACCACGACCAGCAGCCACAGGAACAGCCGCCCGTCGTCGGGGCTGGTCAGCAGCGAGCCGACGCCGTCGGGGGCGATCGGGCCCATGTCGGCCACCGCCCCGGTGCCGTACAGCAGCAGCGCGGGGACGCCGACGAGCAGGCCGAGCAGGGTGATCAGGGCCGCGAGCGCGGCGAGCACGGCGCCGCCCCGGCCGCGCCCGCCGCCGCCCCGGCCACCGCCGCCCGCCCGATGGGACGGCCGCGACGCCGGCCGCCGGCCGGACGCGGGGGTGGTGGGCACACCCCGGGCCGGACGCCCGGCACGGGTCTGGTCCTTGACGCGTGGCGCGGCCATCAGTCGGTCTCCGCTTCCTTGACTCCGTGGACGAGGGTGGCTCTCCCCTTGCCCGTGACCTTCCGCTTCGCGAGCTCGCCCAGCATGACGGGGCGGAACTCGGCCTGCACCGTGATCTCGACGGTGGCGCCGCCGTCCAGGAAATCCACCTTGGAGGTGCTCAGGCCGTACAGCTTGAGGTAGCCGTTGGCCGCCTCCTCGACGTACGCCCGCTTCACCTTGTACCCCTGGCCCTGCAACAGGGCCGCCTCGTCGAGCTGTTGACCACCCACCCGGGCGGCCTCCTGGGCGTAGCCGTCCACCTGCTCCGCCAGCCGCAGCTTGCCGCCGGCGTCGATGACCAGCGCGATGACCAGCACCACGTAGCCCGCGCACATGGCGACGAAGATCGACAGCGCGCCCCGGTCGTCACGCCCGCCGAGCGGCCCGCCGAGCCGGGCGCGGCGGAACCGCCGCACCGCGCGTCCGCGTGCCATGGCGTTCCCTCCCCACCGGTCCGTCCGCCCTCCCCCGGGCGCCCTCCGCATGCGTCTCCCCCGCCCGACGGCTCCCCAACCCCCGTCCGGCCCGCTCGTGCTCACGACCCCGTCACCACCCGACCCACGACCTGACACATCTCCACCCCGTCCACGCCTCACTGGCCCCGGTACCGGTCGACCACCGAGACGAACCAGCCGGTGAGCGTCTTCGTCAGCGGCACGTCCGGCCCGCCGATCAGATCGCCCAGGCCGACCTCGCACCGCACCGTCACCTCGACCGTCGCCAAGGTCGCCCCGTGGCTGACCAGTTCACCGTGCCGGACCTCCACCTTGCTGGTCCGGCAGTGCACGCCCTGCTGCTCCATGGCGTGCTCGGCGGCGGCCTTCGCCGCGCCGTCCATCCCGTCGACGCTGCGCGCCAGCGACGCCGTCCGGGCGGCGGAGCGCGCCGCCGCCTCCACCGTGCCGCCGGCGGTCTGCACCCGGCCCGCCGCGACCGCGACCAGGATCAGCGCGACCACGGCGGGCGCGATGATCGCCGCTTCGACGGCGGTGCTCCCGCCGTCGCTCCGGCGCGCCGCCCGGGTGGGGCGGCGGACGGTGAACCGCCGCACCCACCCGGCCGGCCGCCCTGCCGAGCGCGCGGCCCGGTACCGCACCCGGGCGCTCACGGCTTCCCCTCCGTCGGCGGGACGAAGCGCTCGCGCGGCGCCTCGGCGAACTGGGTCACGGTCGGAGGAGTGATGAACGGCACGATCACCGGCGCCTTCACCTCCACGGTGACCCGGATCAGCACCGGCGAACTGCCGTCCGTGACGACCCGGTGGTCCGTGTCCCCCTGCCGGTCGAGGAAGTCCCCGGCCTGCCGACGCGCGGCCTCGTTCTTCTGCTCGTCGGTCCGGTTCCCCTGGATCCGCCCGGCGTCCACGCCCTCGCGGGCGGCGCTCAGCGCGAGCTGGCGGTGGTACCACCACAGCCCGGTCTGGGCGACGGCCAGGACCAGGATCAGGACGACCGGGAAGACGATGGCCAGACTCAGGCTCATCGACCCTCGGTCGGAACGGCGGAGGCGACGGCGGAGGATCATCAGGTGGCCGCACCACCGTGCGGGTAGTTCGGGTTCTCCTCGACCTTCTTGACGACGTTGTCCTTCAGGTTGACCAGCGCGACCGTCACCAGGCCCGCGATGAACACCAGGGCGATGACGGCCAGCGCGAGCTCGATGCTGATCGCGCCCTTGTCACCGCGCGCCCGGGCGGCCTTGGCACGGCCCATCCGGAAGTGGAACAGCATCAGGGCGAACTGGAACGGCAGCAGCATGGTGCCCGCCAATCGTCCGGCCAGTGACTTGAGGTGATGGTTCATCGGGTTCTCCCAGGGTGAGGTGTGGTGACGGAGGCGCTGACCTCCGCGACGGGACGGGACGGTTCAGTTGAGCATCTTGTAGAGCGCGGGGAAGATGATCAGAAGGGTCATCAGCAGGGTCAGGGCGGAGCCCGGCGCGACCATCCGCTCGCTGTCGGCGTTGGCCCTGGCGAGGTCCTCGGCCATCAGCTCGCCGCGCAGGCCCTTGGCGCGGGCCCGCAGCGTGTCGTAGACGGCGGCCCCGTCGGTGCCCGAGATCCGCATGATGTCGGCCAGGTCCTGGAGCGGGGTGAGGCCCAGTTCCACGGCCAGCGTGTCCAGTCCGGCCCACGGCGGCAGCCGGTCGGTGGCGGCCCGGTCCAGCGCGTCGCGGATCCGGCGGAACACCGCGCCCCGCCCGACCGCGGCGGCCCGGCGCAGCGCCTCGGCCGGGCCGAGGTCGGCGGCCCGTTCCATCGCGACCAGTTCCAGGTAGGCGGCGATGCCGTGCAGGTACTCGACCCGCGCCTCCTTGGCCTCGCCGCGCACGATCGCGTCCGGGACGAACCAGAGCATCGCGGCCAGCAGCGGCCCGACCAGCAGCGGCAGCGCGAACGGCAGGCTCAGGTCCATCAGCAGGGCCGCCACCACCAGGTACGGCGGCAGCACCAGCCCGAGCAGGGCGAACAGCAGCTTGTGCGCCATGAACCGGGCCGGGGTACGGCCGATCAGGGCGAGTTCCCGCTCGGGTACGCGCACCCAGCGCAGGCCGATCGAGCGCTCGCCGATCCGGTCGAACCAGCGCGGCCGCTCGTCAGGGTCGACCGGGCGCTCGGCCGGGGTGCGGTGCAGCCGGTCCAGCGCCTGGCCCAGGTCGGGCGGCGCGGGCCGGAGTTCGGCGATCAGCATGGCGACGCCGCCGGCCGCCACGGCACCGGCCAGTACGGACCACGGGGAGATCATCGCGCCTCCCCGAACAGTCGCACGCCGCCGTCGGCCCCGGTCACCGCGCCGGGCTCGGAGCCCGTGCCCGCGCCGTCCGCGCCGAGGGCGGCCGGGCCGCCCTCGGCGCGGCGGCGCAGCAGCCGCCGGTCGGTCCGGCTGCGCCGGTCCGCCTCCAGCAGCCGCGGCACCGGCGGGTACGAGGCCAGCGCCCGCATCCAGGCGATCACCCCGACGAACAGCGCGCAGACGATGCCGAGCACGATCTGCCCGAGCACGGTGCTGTACGGGCGGGTGTACTCGGTGTTGAACGAGCCCACCACCACGACCAGCAGGATGATGCCGACCAGCCAGCGGATGGTGGTGCGGTGCTTGGCCCGGTCGGCCTCGATGGTGCGCCGCTGGCGGACCTCCTCGCGCACCGACTCGGCCATGTCGGCCAGCGCCCGGGCCAGACCCGGTCCGCTGTCCCCGGCCCGCAGCAGCAGCGCGGCGAGCACCTTGTCGGCGGTGGCGTCGGCCATCGCGTCGGCGAACAGGCGCAGCGCCTCCTCCGGCCGCCAGCGGGCCTGCAGCCGGGCGGCCAGCTCGCCGACCTCGGCCTCGATCGCGGCGGGCGCGGTGCGCCGGCTGGTGACGATCGCCTGGTTGAGGCCGACGCCGAGCAGCAGCACGTCGGCGATCCGCTGGGTCCACTCGGAGAGCGCCTCCAGCCGCTCGATCCGGTCGGTGTCCGAGCGGGTGGCGTCGAACAGCCAGGGCAGCCCGAACACCGCCAGCGGCACCAGCAGCACGCTCAGCGGGATGCCGGTGAACAGCCAGCCGAGCGGCGCCCCGATCAGCGCGATCGGCAGCTGGATGCGGCGGATCCGGGCGACCCGGTGCGAGGCGGTGCCGGGCGCTCCGTACCAGAACACGTGCAGCCGGGAGGCCAGCGGGTTGAGCTCCGCCGCCTCCTCCGCCCCCTCCTCGGCCGGCTCGCCGCCGCGTGCCCAGAGCACCAGGACGACCAGGCCGGCCGCGAGGGCCAGTCCGCAGAGCACGAAGAGCGGCATCATCGGGCCCCACCGCCGATCCGCAGGTGCAGCGGGGCGGCCCAGGCGCCGTACCGGGAGCCGAGCAGCGCGGCGTCGAAGCCGGCCCGGCGCAGGTCGTCCAGGCACTGCGGCGGGGTGTGCGGGACGGCGCGCGGCTCGCCGAGGTCGGGGCGCGGCCCGAACACGGTGTTCAGCGCCGGCCGGCCGCTCTCGCCGAGGCCGGCGACCTCCAGGACGTGCGAGACGAAGCGGTGCCGGCGGCCGCCGACGGCCGTCTCGTCGACCATCGCCACGTGCACGATGAGGTCGACCGCGTTGGCGGTGAGCCGGTAGGCGAGCGCGTCGGTCATGTGCGAGCCGTACTCCAGGCAGAGTTCCGCGATGCGGTCGACGACCATGTGCGGGCCGCGCGCGTGCAGGGTGCACATCGAACCGCCCTCGCCGTTGGTCATGACACGCAGCATGGGGACGACCTCGCCGGAGCGGACCTCGCCGACGATGATCCGCGAGAGCGTCATCCGCAGCGCGGCCGGGATGAGGTCGCCGATGGTCAGTTCGCCCGCCGAACGCCCGTCCACCCGTTCGCCGTTGCCCTCACGGGCCTCCATCGGGACGACCTGGCGCAGGTGGCCGAGGGTGTGCAGCCAGAGCTCGAACTCCGACTCCAGGGTGCCGATCCGCTCGTCCGGCGGGATCTCGGCCGCCATCGCGCGCAGCAGGCTGGTCTTGCCGACGCCCTGGGTGCCGGTGATCATCACGTTCTTGCGGGCCCGGATGGCCGAGGCCAGGAACTCGGCCAGGGTGGTGTCCAGGGTGCCGAGCCGGACCATCTCGGGCAGCGTCGCCGAGGCCACCCGGTGCCGGCGGATCGCCACGTACGGGCGGGGGGTGACCTCGGTGAGCGCCTGGAGGCGCATGCCGCCCTCCAGGCGCAGGGCGAGGGTCGGGCTGGCGGTGGACAGGGTGCGCTCGCCGCCGCCGTGCTGGCGGGCGAGGTCCTGGAGCAGCTCGACGAGTTCGGCGTCGCTGTCGGCGACCGGCGGGACCTGGCGCAGCGGCTGGTGCACCCGGGAGATCCAGACGTCGTCGCAGCCGTTGATCAGGATGTTCTCGATCTCCGGGTCGTCGAGGTAGGGCTGGAGCCGCCCGGCCCGGAACAGCAGGTCGAAGACGGCCTCGGCGAGCGCGCGGTCCTGGTCCCGGGTCGGCGGGATGCCGTGGGTCTGCGCGTAGGCGTCGGACCAGCGGGCGACGGCCTCCTCGATCAGCGCGCGGCCGCGCTGGCGGCGGGTGGCGCGGTCCGGCTCGGTGCCGGAACCGGCGGTCAGCCGGGTGATCTGCTGGTGCAGTTCGGCGGCCACCTGGCGCTTGATCTCGCGCGCGACCTGCGGGTCGACGGCCGCCCGGGTGCCGGCGCCGCGCAGGTCGAGCGAGGGCAGCTGGGAGGGGACGGCGGTGGGGCCCTGGGGCTGTGCCTGGGTCTGTGCCTGGGTCTGGGCCTGTACGTGGGCCGCGGCGGCCTGCGGCTGCGGCTGTGCCGGTGGCTGGCCGGACGGGGTGACCCGGCCGGGTGTCAGCGGTTGGACCGGGCCGGGCAGCGGCGTCGTCCAGGGCAGCGCCGCAGGGTCGGTGGCGGGCTGCTGGTGCAGCGGGCTACCGCGCACGGAGCACCTCCCCGTCGACGGGCTCGTGGTGGTGGGGCTGGGCCGCCGGGGACGGCTGCTGTCCCGGGTACGCCTGCGCGTTCGGGTACGGCTGCGGGCCCGGGTGCGCGTTCGGGTACGGCTGGGCGGCGGCGTCCGCGCCCGGGTGCGGCGGCGCGCCGTGCCCGGGGAACGGCGCCGGGGCGGCCGGCTGCGGCGCCAGGCCGGCGAGCGGCGCCACCGGCCCGGTGGTGATCACCGGCGGCACCGGGCCGTAGGGCTGCTGCTGCGGCTGTTGGTGCTGCGGCTGCGGCTGTTGCTGTGGCTGATGCTGCGGCTGCGGCTGGGGCTGGTACTGGTACGACGGCCCGGACGGCGCCGCGGGCTGCGTCGGCCCGACCGGCCCGACCGGCCCCGGGTGGGCGTAGTCGTACCCGGCGGCGGCCGGGACGGCCGGTCCCGGCGCCGGGGCCGGCGGCGTCGCCGTGAGCTGGGCGGGCTGCGCCTGGGCGGGCGCGAGCCGCTGCCGCCGCCGGCGGACCGTCAACTGGATCTCGTCCGCCGCCGAACGTGCCGTCCGCATCAGCTCCGAGCGGATGAACCGCCGGTCGGTGACGTCCCCGCCGTCCGACAGCACCCGGGCCGTGCGCTGCGCGTGCGGCAGCGTCCCCAGCACCGGCAGCCCGAGCTCCCGGGACACCTCGGCCCCCGAGTACGGCCCCTCGGTGATCAGCAGCAGGCCCAGCGCGTCCGAGCCGGTGCCCGCCGTGGCGAGGTCCTCGGCCAGCGCGGCCAGCCGGGGCCGGACGGCGCTCAGCCCGCGCAGGGTGGTGCGCACCGTGGCGGCGACCACGTCCGCCCGGCGGGCCAGCACCGCGCTGGTGCCGCTCGCGCCGGAGCGGCCGAGGTCGAGGATCACGTCGTAGCCCTGCGGCTCCAGCCCGCGCAGCACCTCCACCAGCGGCTCCCAGGTGTAGGCGAGGCCGGGGGCCTGGACCGGGTCGGTGAGGCCGGGCAGCAGCAGGCGCTCGGCGTTGCCGTCCGGCGAGATGTCGATCAGTTGCTCCCAGAGGGCCTGGGCGAGCAGCCCGCGCCGGTCGGCCACCGCGAGGTTGCGCAGCCCGTAGACCGCCTCGACCCGGCCCTCCAGGGCACCGGCCAGGACGGCACCGCCGTCCGGGTCGCACTCGACGAGCAGGATGCGGCGGCCGGGCTGCAGCGGCCAGGCCAGCAGCAGCGCCAGCGCCGTCGTGGTCGCGCCGGGTGCCCCCGGAGCGCCGACCACCGCGATGACGGCCATGTCAGTTCCCACCCGCCCCGGTCGGGGCACCGGCCGCCGGCGTCGCGGGACGGCCGGCGGCGGGGACCCCGGAGGCCGGGGCACCGGCGGCGGCGGCCGACGGCGTACCGGCGGCCGGGGCGCCGGAGGCCGCGGCCCCGGTGGCCGGTGCGCCCGTTGCCGGTGTGCCCGTGGCGGGAGCGCCCGCCGAAGGAGCGCCGGCCGCGGGAGCCGGCGCGCCGGCCGCCGCACGCGGCGCCACCACCACCTGGATCCGCCCGGTGGCCACCCACGCGGCGAGCTTGCCGGCGTCCGCCTGGTCGACCACGGCGTCGAAGACCTGGCTGCCGTCGGTGTCCACCCGGCCCACGGTGTAGACGGTGGCGGCCAGCGTCTCGGCCCGCGAGCCGTCCGGGGTGTAGACGATGATCACCGGCTGGCCCGACTGGAGCCGGGTGGCCGGCAGCTGGGTGCGCCGGGCCGAGACGCCGACCAGCAGCTGCCCGGGGTTGAGGACGAGCGACTGCGCTAGGTCGGACTTGGTCAGCAGCCCGCCCCGGTGGAGGTCGGTGGTGGCCCGCATCCCGATCGCCTTGGTCCGGTCGGCGGCGTCCAGCGGCTTGAGTGCCGGATCGCTCGCGATCCGGACGACCACCAGGTCGGACTCGCTCAGCACCTGCCCCCACGGCACGTCGCGGGCGAGCGCCAGCACCGCGACCCGCTGACCGGTGCTGTTGTACAGCACCGCGCCGCCGAGCCCGCCGGCCGCTATCAGCGCCACCGCCATCGCCAGCACGGCGGGGCGCCGGCGCCGCGCGCCGAGCGTCCGCCCGGGCGTGCGCGGCGCCCCGCGCCGCTGCTCCGGCACGGCCGCCGGGGCGGTCGCGGCGGTGGCCGCGGTCGCCGTGGCGGACGCGCCGGGGCCGGGCGTGGCAACTGTACGGTTCTCCACCGGGCTTCGGCCTTCCTCGGATCGTTCGTCGGGGTGTGTTGTGCGTGCCGCCGTGTCCGGCGGGCTAGTTGAGGACCTGGACCTCGGCGACCCGGTAGCTGACGTTCCGCACGTAGACCCGGATCTCGATCGGATTGATCTTCGTACCGTCGGACACCGTCACGTCGTTCATCCACACGACCTCGACGTCGCCGGTGAACAGGCCGTTCTTCTTGGTGCCCGAACCGGTCTTGAAGACGTGGCCGCAGGTGGGCGACGGGCCGGCTCCGTACTTGACGTCGTACGGGGTGCCGACCGCGGCGGCGCCCTTGCAGGTCACGCTGGTCCCGTCGCCGAGGTCCCACTTCACCGAGGCCACCCGGGGGGTGACCGTCACCGTGAGGCTGCCGGCATGGAGCGGTTCCGTGGCCGGCTTCTTCGGGTCCGCCAGCCAGAGCCAGACGTTCCCGCCCACCACCGGGTCCTTCTTGGGGGCGACCCCCAGCTCCGGAGGTTTGAACTCCAGCCTGTCCTTGACGTACGCGGCGGCCATCGCCTTCGGGTCCGGCGGCGCGGGCACGGGCGCCTGGGCGAGGAACCTCGCGGCGGGCGCACCGATCGTGCCGTCGGCGAAGCGGCAGGTCACGTTGTAGACCGCCCCGTCCTCGGGCTTGTGGTTCTCCCAGCGCGCGTCCCCGGCCTCGGGCTGCGGGTTGAGGAGCCGGTAGTAGCAGCCGTCGCCGGCGCTGAACCAGCCCAGCTCCGGGTCGCTGCAGGCGAAGACCTGGTCGTTCCAGCTGCAGAGCTGCGGCCCCGAGGCGCCGCCGCCTCCCCCTCCTCCGCCGCCGCCCGAAGGAGGCGGGGTGCTGCCGCCGTGGCCGCCACCCGTGCAGATGACGGTGATCTCGCAGTGGGTGGCGCCCCCCGTGTCCGCGGGGGTGGGATCGGCCGCCGCAGGACCCGCCGGCGCCAGGAGCAATCCGGCGAACAGCGGCGTGCCGATGACCAATCGCCGTACCGGTTTCAGCATGTGCGTCCCACCTCCCGCTTGAACTCGTTGATCAGCCAGCGCGTCTGGAACAGTCGCAGGGAAACGGTCGCCACGTACCGGTTGAGCCGGTCGGGCGGATCCTTCACCGCGAGCGTGACGGCGTCCGCCTGGTGCCACCCGGACACGTCCAGGCAGTCCTCGATCACGGCGGTGTTCGGATCTGCGGTCAGGTCGACGGACTTCACCACCGCGGAAGTCCGCGGTTCACCCGTCATCACGAGTTTGGCTTCGTGCAACTGACGGAGATTCACCAGAGCCTCGGTCAGCGCCTTCCCGGAGGCGAAGGTGCCGAATCCGGAGCCGTCCGAGTCGGCCTGTCCGAACGCCTCCGCCTGAGCCCGCCACCAGTCCTGATAGGTACTCAGAGCGGATCTGGCGGCGGCCCCTTCAGGGCCGTCGGTCGGCGCGTTCCCGACGTTTGCGGAACCACCCGAAGGAGGGAGCGCGCTCACCCCCGCCACCGTGGGCGCATTCGTCCCCAGACGATCGGTGGAACCATCGGCCCCGCTGCTCGCACAACCGCCCAGCAGCAACGCCAGAACCAGCCCTCCGGCCCCAACGGCCCCAGGGCGCAACACAATTCCGCGCTGCCGCATCGCCCCACCTCGTCGCAGCCGACCCCGGGTGTGGACCGGGGCCGCCAGAAGAATTCCGCCGTACCGCCGGTGTTCCCCCGCGGGGATCGATTCTTCGCCAAACCGGGCCTTCACGGCAACACCTGAGGCCTCCTGACCTTACGCGGAAGGCGGATCCGTCGGCGCACTTTCCCGCCACAGAAGGGCCAACAGTTCCTCGGAAAGCGACAATCCGGCCAATGCCCCCCGAACCGCCGCCCGATTGCGCATCAGAAGGCGCCCGCCCTCCGGCGGTACGAGCAGGCGCACACCCGGCGCGTCGGGCTGGTTCGACGGCGCACCGGCGCCACCCGCGTCGTGCGGGGCGCCGCCGTCGAGCAGCGCGCCGACGGCCGGCTGCAGTTCGTGCGGTCCGACCGCCGCGGGCGCTCCCGGCACGCCCTGGCGCAGCACCGTGGTGAGCGACCGGCTGAACGAGCCGGGGCCGCCCGGCAGGACGGCGTCCCGGCCGCGCCGGCCCGGGGTGTAGCGGCCGGGCGCGTGCCGGCCGATCCGGCCCCAGAGCGGGACGCGCGAGTAGCTGAGCAGTTCGCCCGCGCCGTCCTCGCCGCCGCCGCGCTCCAGCGCCGCCCAGGTGTCCTTGTCCGCCACCGCGTCGACCAGCAGCAGCGCCTCCTCCTGGTCGCCGTGCACCATCGCGCTGACCACCCAGTCCCAGGCCAGCCCGCGCCGGTAGGCGTTGTCGGCGGTGGAGCCCGCCGTGACCAGGGCGAGCCGGCGCCCGCGCGGGTCGGCCACCAACTGGCCCACCAGGCAGACCAGCAGCCAGCGGCCCGGACGGGCGGCGGCCTCCCGGACGGCGGTGAGCATGGTGTTGGCGTCCGCGCCGGGGTCGACGACCGCGACCCGGCTGCCGGCCGCGCCGGCGTCGAAGCACATCCCCGGCAGCACATCGGCCAGTGCGCGGGCGCCCTCGGCCGCCTGCGCGGACCCGCCGAACGCGCGGTCCGGCCCGCCGTCCGCCCCGATGACCACCAGATCGAAGCCGCTAACCACCCGCACCGCCCCCTCCTGCCCGGCCCCGGTCTTCCGGGGCCGCCGAACCGTTCCGCCATCCGCCGCGCCGTCCGCAGCGTCGTTCGCTCCGGCCCTGCCCCGCGCGCCGTCCGGCCTTCTCGGGCGGCGCCGTTCAGTTCCCGGCACGCCCGGCGTGCCCCGGTGCCACCGCCGGGCAGGCTACCGTCCCGCGCCGTCGCCGTCGGGCCCTCCGGCGGCGTTCCGGGGCCGGGTCCCACGTCCGGCCGCCGTCCGGCCGCCGTCCGATCGGCTTCCGGCCGCTCCCCGGGGCCCTCCCGCGCGGTCCTCCGCGACCCCTCCGCCGGTGCCCAGGGACGGCCGCAAGGCCCTGTCGCACAGGGACCATGGGCCCTGTCGGAGCGCGCCCGGACGCGGGACCATCGGACCCATGGACCGTGACGATCCCCTGGAGGAGCTCGGCGCGGACACGTGCCTGCGCCTGCTCAGCACCGTGCCCGTCGGACGCGTGGTGTACACCGAGCACGCGCTGCCGGCCGTACTGCCGGTCTCCTTCGAGGTCGCGCCGGACGGGCGCCTGTTGCTGGCCGTGCGCCGGGGCAGTGCGACCGCGCGCGGCCTGGACGGCACCGTGGTCGCCTTCCAGGCCGACCAGGTGGACCCGGTCACCCGGACCGGCTGGAGCGTGCTGGTGCACGGCCGGGCGGACGTCCTGCGCGACCCGGAGCTGGTCAGCCGCGCCCTGCGCTCGGGTCTGCGGCCCTGGGTCGGCGATCCGGACCCGATGTTCGTCTCACTGGTGCCCGAGCTGATCAGCGGCCGCCGGCTGACCGCGGCCGGCCGCCCCGTCCCGCACTCCTGAGCCACGCGTCCGGTCCCCGCGCCCGGGCCCGGCTCCTGGACCGCGCACCCGGACGGCGCTCCCCGACGGCGCTCCCGAACCGTACGCGTGAACCCCGCCGGCCGCCCCGGGGAACGCCGGTTCGAGGACCGTCGGCCGTTCCCGGGCCGTTCCGGGGAAGCCCCTGACAGGTGACCGACGAGTAGGCATACTCTGCGGAGTTCGCAGCAGCACCCGCACCGCCGACCGTCCCGCCTGCCCCAGGAGTGCCCCCGTGACGACCTTCGCCTCCCTCGCCGAGCTGACCGCCGCCGTCGGCACCGAGCTGGGCACCAGCCGGTGGCACACCGTCGAACAGGCCCGGATCGACCTGTTCGCCGAGGCGACCGGCGACCACCAGTGGATCCACGTCGACCCGCAGCGGGCGAAGGAGAGCCAGTTCGGCTCGACCATCGCGCACGGCTACCTCACGATGTCGATGATCCCGGTGCTGGCCAAGGAGTGCTACGGCGTCGAGGGCGTGCGGATGGCCCTCAACTACGGATCGGAGAAGGTCCGCTTCCCCGCCCCGCTGCCGGTCGGCACCGCGATCCGGGCGAAGGCCGAGCTGGTCTCCGCCACCGAGGTGCCCGGGGGCGTGCAGGCGGTGGTCCGGTTCACCATCACCAGCGCGGAGAGCGCCAAGCCGCACTGCGTCGCGGAGACGATCACCCGTTTCTACGCCTGATCACGGGGGAAGGCCCCTGGTCGGCGGAGGGCGGCCGCCGCTCGCCGGGTCCGGAGAGCCGACCGCGAGTAATCTCCGACGAGATGGTCGTCGTACCGAACCGGCGTTCTGGTCGGCACGGTCCGCGCCCCGGCATGCCAGGTATCCGTTGCCGTCCTTGGAGGTGCCGTGCCCCGCCCAGCCGCCGCCCCCCGCCCAGCCGCCCCGTGGTACTCCCGCGCCCTCGGCGTGACCTCGACCCTGGCCTCCGCGGCGACGTCCGCCGCGGCCTCGGCCGCGGCCTCGGCGACCTCCGCCCTGGGCGCGTCCGCCGAGCTGGCCGGACTGCCCCGGGCGGCCTGGCACCGGGTCCGGACGGACGCCTTCGGCGCCGAGCCGCGCGGTGAACGGCTGGCCCGGATCCGCCGCTCGCCCCAGTTCACCGACGGCGCCTTCCGCAACCCGGTACCGACCCGCCGGCTGGTCTCCACGCGCAGCCCGCTGGAGATCGCCCGCGCCCAGCTGGCGGCTGACCGCACCCGGCGCACGCCCGCCGGCGCCGTGCCGCTGCACCGGCTGCTCCCGGCCGACCTCGCCGAACCGCCCGCCTCCGGCCTGCGGCTCACCTGGCTCGGGCACGCCACGGTGCTCGCCGAGATCGGCGGCCGACGGGTGCTGTTCGACCCGGTCTGGGGCGAGCGCTGTTCCCCGTTCTCCTGGACCGGCCCCAAACGCCTCCACCCGGTGCCGCTGCCGCTCGCCGAACTCGGCCCGGTCGACGTGGTGGTCGTCTCCCACGACCACTACGACCACCTCGACATGGCCACCGTCCGGGCCCTGATCGGCACCGGCGCGGCCTTCGCCGTCCCGCTCGGCGTCGGGGCGCACCTGGAGCACTGGGGGGTGCCGGCCGAGCGGATCGTCGAGCTCGACTGGTGGGAGTCGGCCGATGTGGCCGGCCTCACCCTGACCGCCACGCCCGCCCGCCACTACTGCAGCCGCGGCCCGCGCACCAGCCCGCTCTTCCTGTGGGCGTCCTGGGTGGTGGCCGGGGGCGGGCGCACCGTCTTCCACAGCGGGGACACCGGCTACTTCGCCGGTTTCACCGAGATCGGCCGCCGGCTCGGCCCGTTCGACGCGACGATGATGCAGGTCGGCGCCTACAGCGACTTCTGGCCCGACGTCCACATGACGCCCGAGGAGGGCGTACGGGCCCACCTCGACCTGCGCGGCGACGTGCTGCTGCCGATCCACTGGTGCACCTTCAACCTCGCCCCGCACCCGTGGGAGGAGCCCGCCGAACGGGTGGTCGCCGCCGCGCGGGCGCAGGGCGCGCGGCCGGCGGTGCCGCGTCCCGGCAAGCCCTTCGAGCCGGCCGAGCCGCCCGCGCTGCGGCGCTGGTGGCGGGCGGTGGCCGCGCCGCCCCGGGAGGGCGCGGCGCTGGTGGTGCCGGACGGCCCGACCGGCGCGGCCGACGGGTCGCGGCCCCGGGCGGCGGCCGAGGGCGACGGCGTGCCGGTCTGAGCGGGCCGCGCCCTCGCGCTGCCGTTCAGGCGGATCCGCGGTCCGCGGCGGCCTGGCGGCGGATGCGCCGCCAGGCGCCCTGCTGCACCAGCAGCGTGAGCACCCCGGCCAGCACGATCCCCGCCATGTTCAGCAGCAGCTGGAGGCTGGAGCCCCAGAACTGCCGGAAGTCCCCGTACCCGAGGGCGACCGCCGCGTTGGCGGCGGCGGGCACCGTCGTCACCGAGATCGCCACGCCGACCAGCATGCCCGCCTTGGACGAGGTCAGGGAGAGCAGACCGGCGATGCCCGCGAGGAAGGCCACCACGAACGAGGTGGCATCGGGCTGCCAGATGAACGAGGTGTTGGGCCGCGCCCCGTCGAACCTCCCCTGGCTGAACAGCCCCAGGCCGTCCATCAGCAGCGAGAACGCCACGGTCAGCGCCATCGCCACCGCGAAACCGGCGACCAGCGCGTTCAGCGAGCGCAGCGCCGGGCGCGCGCGCCGCTGCACCAGCGCCACGCACAGCCCGGCGAGCGGCCCGAACTCGGGCCCCACCGCCATCGCCCCGACCACCAGGATCGCGCTGTCCAGCACCGCGCCGCAGGCGGCCAGCATCGTCGCCACGGTGAGGAAGGCCAGGTAGACACCGGTGAGGGTGGACTCCTCGTGGGTGATCTCGGCGACCGACTCCCACACCAGCGCGTCGGCGCCCTCGCCGGGCGCGAGCCGCTCGGCCTCGTCGGCGGCGGCCGAGAGCGTCAGCCCGACCTCCTGGACGTCGATCGCGCCCCGCTCGGTCAGCCCCGTCGCCCGCAGCCCCGCCAGCACCTCGTCCGCCGACTCGCGGGCCACGTCGCAGAGCACCACGTCCCCGGCGGGCCGGACGGCCGCGTCGGGCAGCAGGACCACATGGGTCACGCCGACGCAGTCGTCCAGGCAGGTCAGCACGGTGTCGCGCAGGTCGACGGGGACGATCAGACGCAGGTGCAGCACGGGTGCTCCGGACGGGCGAGGCGGTGGGGGGTTCCGCTCACCCTAGACGGACGGACCGCCCCGTCAGGCGGCGGGCCGCTTGGCGTGCTCGACGAGGTCGACGGTGGCGCGCGGGTCGTCGACCTCCACGATCAGCCGGCTGTAGCGCTCGTCGGCGAGTTCTATCACCACGGCCTTGGCGGGGTTCTTGACGTCCCAGAAGACCCACTCGCCGCCCGAGCGGAAGGTGCCGGCGGTGATCAGCCCCGGGAAGTGGGTGCCGCCGACCTTGATCCCCTTGGGCTCCCGGAGGATCCCGGGGTCGACGGTCGCGCCCCGGACGTTGGCGAGCGGGATCTCGATGCGGCTGCGGATCGCCCAGAGCCGGTCGAGGCCCTCGATCTCGACGACGAGGTTCTGGTCGGTGGTGCTGACACGGGCCATGGAACTGTTTCCTCCCACTGATGGATGATCTGCTTCTGATCGGCGCCGGCCGAAGGTCAGCCGACGCGTTCGGCGAAGGCCAGGACCGCGTCGGGGGACGGTCCGGCGAGGCCGGCACGGGCCCGCAGCCGCAGGCCGAGGACGGTCGCGGCGAGCACCCCGGCGGTGGAGGCCGGGGTGCCGGTGGAGGTGCCGGCGGGGGTGCCGGCGGCCCGCTCGACCGCGTCGTCGAGCGCGGCCAGCCCCTCGCCGACCAGCGCGCCGACCTCCGGATCGCTCCCGGCCCGCTCCACGGCGGCCGACAGCAGCAGCCCGGCGGCCGGCCCGCCGTCGAACGCGGCCACCGCCTGCGCCAGCAGCGCACCGAGCCCGTCCGCCTCCCGCAGCGCCGCCGCGAGCGGCAGCACCTCCTCGTCGAGGTGCCGGCGCAGCGCGGCGAGGTACAGCCCTCGCTTGCTCCCGAACACCTTGTAGAGGCTCCCCCGGTGCACCCCGAGCCCGGTGACGAGATCGTCCACCGAGGTCCCTTCGTACCCGCGGACGGCGAACAACTCCGCCGCCGCCCGCACAGCCTGTTCCTCGTCGAAGGCGCGTGGTCTTCCCATGCCGAGGACTCTACGAGTTTGAGAACGTCCGGTCAAGAACGACCGTTCTCAAACTCGTCCCGCTGCGGTGTCGGGGGGAGGCGGCGGTATTGGTGGTGCGTCAGGAGCGCAGATGCCGCCGGTGGGCGAACGGGCGAGCAGTGGGCCGGCGGCGAAGCCGGGCGCGAGCAGGCGCCGACGGAGCGCAAGCGGGTCAGGGGGTGGCGAGGAGGTCGCGGAGGGTGCGGGACTCCTTCACGAGGCGGCTGGTGCCGGGGCGGGCGGCGGTGGCGGTGACCTCGGGGATCGGGCCGCGGGCGGCGCTGCGGCGGGCGGTGTCGGCGGCGAGGGCGAGGAGGTCCGCTGCACCGCGCGGCGGCTCGCCGCCGAGCAGGGACGGCAGGGCGGCGGCCAGCACGGACCAGACGGTGGCGTGGGCGCCGGTGTCGGCGGCGGCGGTCAGGGCCTGGGCGAGACGGTTGGGCTTCACGGTGCCGAGCGTCACCAGTTCGCCCAGTTCACGCCCGAGCAGGGCACCGTCCAGGTCGCCGCGGGCGGCCAGGACGAGCAGGGCGTCGACGGCGGCGGCGCGGTCCTCGGGGTGGCGGGCGCCCAGGCCGTAGGAGAGGGCGAGGTGGAGGGCGAGCCCGGCCGTGCCGCCGGCCTCGGCGAGCACGACCAGCATCCCGACGGTGCCGCGCCGGTCGCGGTCGGCGCAGTCGGCGAACCGGTCGAGCCAGCGGGCGGCCAGCTCCTCCCGGTGGTGCGGCAGCATCGCGGCCCAGTGCACGGTGGGCTCCCTGAGCCACTCGTCCGCCCGCCGCACCCGGGCCACACTGGGCTCGGTGCCCTCCAGCAGCACCCGGAACTCGGCGGCGAGCCGCTCGCGGGCCGGGCCGGCCGGGCCGGCGGTGCCGCGCTGGGTGACCACGATCCGCCGGAGCCCCTCCCACCAGCGGTCCCAGTAGCGCCGCTTGCGCTCGTACCCGGCGCCGGGCGCGAAGAGCACCCGCTCCGAGACCTGGACCGGCAGGCCGCCGTCGCGCAGCCAGGCGGCCGCCCACCGCCCGGCCGCCGAGGTCAGCCGGTCGGCCGCCGCCAGCACGGACGGGTCCGCCGTCGGGGCGGTCCGCAGCAGCGCGGCGCTGAGGTCCGCCGGGCCGGCCGTGACGCCCGCCGCCTCGTACCCGGCGAGGCGCTCCACCAGGACGGCCGCGGTGATCGCGCCGGTGGTGTCGGTCGGCGTGGCGAGCAGGTACGGCGGGACATCGGTGGTGACCCGCTCGGCGGCCTCGCCGATCCGGGCGGCCAGTGCGTTGCCGTACTCGGTGTTGTGCGTGCCGCGCAGCGGGTTGCGGCCCTTGCTCCGGAAGACGGAGCCGGGCCGGTGCGGGTCGGCCTTCCCGGCGACCACCACGGCGAGGAACAGCGCGTCACCCGGGCCGCAGTCCCGCCAGCGGCCGACCTCCTGCCACTGGTTCACCCGCAGCACCGGCTCCAGCGCCCGCGCGAGCGCCGCCCGGTCGCGGTGGGCGTGCCGGACCAGGCCGTCCAGGACGCGCTCGAAGACGGCGACGTCGGACCGCCGACCGGCCAGCAGCACCGCCAGCTCCTCGGCGACCTCCACCGGGTCGGCGAGGGGTTCGCCGAGCGGGGCCGGCACCGGGACCGGCGGCAGCAGTTCGGCCCAGGCGGTGTCGTCGTCCTCCGCCGCGCCGCCGACGGGTGCGCCGAACAGCTCGCCGGCCCGGGCGTGGTGGGCGGGGTTGAGCGCCTCGGCGGCGAGCAGCAGCTCCGGCAGCACGGCCTCGCCGGCGACCTTGAGCCGGCGGGCGACCAGGTTGAGCGCCCGTTCCTGGAGGGCGCTGTCGGGGTGGCCGAAGGCCCCGGCGGCGGCCAGCACCACCGGTCCCGACCGCTCGGGCGTGCGCTTCGCGGCCTGCTCCAGCCAGGAGAGCTGGGCGCGCACCAGCTTCTTCTCGCTGCGGAACAGCACCACCGCCGAGGCCTCGCCGAGCACCTCCGCTTCGATCAGCCCGGCCTCGTCCAGCCCGGTGAGCACCTGCTGGGCGTGGCCCGCCAGCGCCGAGGGCCCGTCGAGCAGCACCAGCAGGTCGCGGACCCGGGCCGCGTACTCCTGCGGGGTGGGCGCGAAGGCGGTCAGCACGGCGAGGAACGAGCGCTGGTCGGCGGTCTTTCCGCCGCGCACCAGCCGGGCGAGGCAGAGGTCGATCAGTTCCTCGCGACCGAAGTGCCCGGACTCGGCGAGTCCGGCGATGGCCGCCGGCCAGTTGTCACCCGATCGGGTGGTGTACGTGTTGTCGAGCGGCCAGGAGACGTCGTCGAGTTCGAACAGCCGGGGGAGCATCACGGGGGTGAAGGTGTCCGTCCGCAGCCGCTCCAGCAGGGTGGTGGCGGTGCCGCGCGGGCCGCGGTCCGCGCCGGCCGCCGAGCGCAGCCACTCGGTGACGAAGTCGTCGGAGGCCGGCACCGTGCAGCCGGTGCGCCGCACCACGCGCTCGATCAGCGGGTAGAGGTCCCAGCTCCAGCCGCTGCCGCGCTTGGCGGCGAGCCGGGCAACCACCTCGGTCTGCCACTCCACGGGCTGGGCCTCGACGACGTCGGCGAGGGCGGGGTGGCGGGCCCAGGAGCGGCCGGTGAAGTCCCGGGCGCCGATCCAGGTGGCGGCGCCCGCCGGACCGGGGTGGCAGCCGGCGCCGGCCACCAGCAGCGCGCCCATCCGTCGGTTGGCCTCCTTGGACCAGTCGCCGCGGCTGGTCCGGCGCAGTTCCTTGAGGGCCGGGAGGCAGGAGCGCCGCTCGGCCGGCCCGAGGGCGGTGAGCAGCCCCGGCACCTCGCCCGTCCGGCCCTCGCGGACCGCCGCCAGCAGGGCCTCCACCGCGTCCGTCGCGGCGGCCGCCGCCACCGTGTCCGCGCTCTTCGCCGTTGCGGTGCTCATCGCGCCGTCCCTTCCCGAAGTCCGTCTTCCCGAAGTCCGTCGACCGCCGCGCCCCGCGCCCGCGCCCCGCGGACCATGTCCACCGCCAGCACGTGCTTGCACGGCCCGCGCCCGCCCCGGTACTTCGCCCACCACAGGCAGGTGCAGCCGACCGCGCCGGCCGCGTCCGTCCGCACCCGCTGGACGTGGTCGTCCACCGTGACGACGGCCGTCGCGCCGCCCTCCTCCAGCCGCACCGCCGCGGCCTCGACCAGCGCCCGGGCCGCCTTCAGCCGCGGGTTGGCCGCCTCCGCGCGCCCCGCGTCGTACGGGAGCTGCCGGTGGAAGTACGCGGCCTCGGCGACGTCGTAGCCGATCTGTCCGGCGGTGCCGAGCCGGGTCAGCGCGGCCCGCACCCGGGGCGCGGTGAGCCCGGACTGCTCGGCGAGTTCGGCGATCTCGATCCGCGGCTCCCAGGCGAGCAGCGCCGCGACCAGGTCGGCGTCCTGCTCGGCGGCGCCGGTGGCGAGCGCGCCGAGCACCCCGCCCTCGCCGCTGAAGCCCCGTGAGGCGTCCGGCGAGAGGGTGAGGGTCAGCCGCATCCCGGGCAGCTCGACCTCCCAGGCGGAGGCCGCCGGGCCGCCCCCGGCGACCGGCGGGCCGTAGACCCGCAGCGCCCGGGCGTGCCGCAGCACCCGCTGCAGGGCGGCCAGCCGCTCGGGCCCGGGCAGGCAGACCGCGCCGGGCACCGGCCGGGTGGTGGGCCGCAGCGTGCGCCCGGCCGGCACCACCCACCGCGCGACACGCGCACCGGCCCGCCCGCCGCGCGGCAGCGAGCGCAGGAAGCGGACCGCCTCGACGGCGGGCAGCTCGGCGCGCAGGTCGAACCCGGCGGCGGTGACCTGGGTCTCCGCGAAGCCGCGCAGCCAGCGCTCCGGCAGCGGGACCTTCTTCTCGACGACCGGCCCGTCGAAGGTGGTGACCTCCAGGGCGTCCGGGCCGACGGCGAGGTGCAGCGGCTCGGCGGGGCCGATCCGGGTGAGCGCCTCGCGCAGCGGGTTGTTGACGTCGACGTTGGTGGTGCCGTGGCCGATCTCGTCGCCGTCCAGGCCCGCGGCGAGCACGTCGAGGCGGGCGTAGACGCCGCAGCAGCCGGAGAAGGACTCGAAGCGGAGCCGGTCGCCGTTGGCGGTGACCACCGGATCGAGCGAGGCGCGCAGCTGGGGCTGGTAGTAGCGGGCGGCGGCGACGTCGGCGACGGCGAGCAGCGCGGCGGCGGCCGGCGCGGGCTCGGCCAGGAAACCCGCGAAGAAGCGCGGATGGGCGGCCGCCCCGAGCGGGGTGGTGCCGCCGGAGGTCTCCAGGGCGAGGCGCCGGCCGGCCTCGCCGTCGAGGACGGCGGACGGGCGCAGATAGGCGTACGCGTGTGCGGATTGCGACATGCCGAGCACGTTAGGTCAGGGGACTGACAGTCGGCCTCGGAGTACCCCCAGGTCTTCGAATAGTGGAACACGTTCTAGCAAGCATGTTCGGCTCCGAGGTTGTCCAGGTCACACCGGCGCACGGCCCGCGTCTGCCAGTATGGGCCTGTGACAGAGCTGACCGAACAGGACAGACGAGCCACCGGCACGGTCGGCCCGTTCGCCGAACTGCTGCGGATCGAGCGCCTCGACGAGAACACGTTCCGTGGCTACTGCCACGCCGGTGCGCCGATGCGCGCGTTCGGCGGGCACGTCGCCGCGCAGGCCCTGGCGGCGGCCGGACGGACGATCGGGGCGGACCGCTCGGTGCACTCGCTGCACGGCTACTTCCTGACCCCGGGCGACCCGGACCGCCCCATCGAGTACCGGGTCGACCGGGTGCGCCAGGGCACCTCCTACGCCACCCGGCAGGTGACGGCGGTCCAGCGCGGCGAGGCGGTCTTCAGCCTCTCCGCCTCCTTCAAGCGCCCCGAGCCCGCCGCCGACCGGCACCGCGAGGTGCCGCGGCTGCCCGGCCCCGAGGAGCTGCCGGACGTCTTCTCGGCCTGGGACGACGAGGCCCGCGCCGCGCTGACCGAGAGCGGCTTCGGCGACCTGGAGATGCGGTTCGTCCCGCCGGACGCGCCGGGGGTGCCGCCGGCCGTGCCCGGCATGCCGCAGCAGTTCGTCTGGCTGCGCACCGGCTCGCCGCTGCCCGCCGACGACCCGCTGCTGCACGTCTGCGCGCTCGCCTACCTCTCGGACCTCACGCTCGCCTCGACGGCCGGACTGCACGTCCAGCCGAACTTCTTCCAGCGCACCGAGCCGCCCCGGCTGCTGATGACCTCGCTGGACCACGCGATGTGGTTCCACCGCCCCTTCCGGGCCGACGAATGGCTGCTGTTCGCGCAGCGCAGCCCCTCCTCCTCGGACGGCCGCGGGCTGGCGCTGGGCGAGTTCTACGACCGCGAGGGCCGGCTGGTGGCCTCCGCCGTCCAGGAGGCGCTGATCCGCGAACGCCTGGTCGCACCGCGCTGACCACGGCCGACCGGCCTTCCGCCGGTCGCCCGCCGGCCCCCTCCACCACCCGGTGGCCGGGGGGCGAACGGCGGGCGGCCGGTCGGCGTCATATTCCTGAGCGGCCCCGGCCCGTATCATGGTGCGGGTGACCAAGGTTGACCTGTCACCACGACCGGTGGAGGCGATGTCTCCGCGTCAGCTCGAACGCCGCGAAAGCCTGATCGCGACCGCGCTCGCCCTGGTGAACGAGATCGGCGTCGAACGGCTGCAGATGAAACAGGTCTGCGAGCGGTCCGGAGTCGCCCTGGGGACGGCGTACCGCTACTTCTCCTCCAAGGACCACCTGCTGGCGGCGGCGATCGCCGAATGGCACCGGCTGCTGCTGGCCGACCTGGTGGCGGAGCTGCGCGGACCGCGCGCCGGCCTGGGCGCCACGGACCGGGTGGTGCGGTTCGTCCGCGGCGGCATGCGGGCCTACCAGCGCCAGCCCGAACTGGCCCGGCTGCGGGTGGCCGTCGCCGCCTCCACCGACCCCTTCGCCAGCGAGGCCCTGCAGGGCATGGCCCGGGCCGACAGCGCGGCGCTCCGGGCGGTGATGGCCGACGAGGTGCCGGCCGCCGCGAGCGACCTGGTGCGGCACATCGTCGGCCACGCCTGGCAGGGCGAGCTGACGGCCTGGGTGACCGGCCGCACCACCCTCGGGGACGCCCGCCGGCGGCTGGAGGACGTGGTGCGGCTGGTGCTGACCCCGTACGAGACCGCCTACCCGGCCCCGTACGACGTCCCGTCCAAGGCCTGACGGCGGGCGGGTCCGCGGGCGGGTGACCGGGTGACCGGGGTCGTGGCGCTCCCCGGGCTTGACCTTGACACCGATGTGAAGTCCTACCGTGCGGAGCGGGTCGACCACGGCCCGATCCCCGCACCCCCGGACCCCCGGACCCCCGTCCGCCCAGGAGGACCCCCATGGCCACGCCCCCCGCCCCCGCGCCGCTCGCCCGGACCGTCCGGGGCACCGGCCCCGGGCTGCTGCTCGCCCACGGCGCGGGCGGCAGCGTCCACGACAACTGGGGCCCGCTGCTCGACGACCTCGCCGCCCACCGCACCGTCGTCGCCCCCGACTACCCGGGCTCCGGCGACAGCCCCGACGAGCCCGGCGCGCAGCACTCGCTCGACGAACTGGCCGACCGTCTGGTGGCCGCCGCCGACGCGGCCGGCCTCGCCGACTTCGACCTCGCCGGCTACTCGCTCGGCGCCGCCGTCGCCGTCCGGATCGCCACCCGCCACCCCGGCCGGGTCCGCTCGCTGCTGCTGCTCGCCGGGCTGGCCGGCGGCTCGCAACGGTTCCGGCTGCTCGCCGACCAGGCCGTCGCCCTCACCGCGCACCCCGCCCTGTGGGCCGACCACTCGGTGGCCACCGTCTTCGGCCGCAGCTGGGTGGACGCCCTGCCCGCCGCGCGCTTCGCCGAGCTGCGCGCCGGCCTGGCCGCCGAACCGGTCCCGGCGGGCTTCCGCTGGCAGTTCGAACTCGCCGCCCGCACCGACGTCCGGGCCGAGCTGGACCGGGTCGACGTGCCGACGCTGGTCGTATCCACCACCGAGGACGACCTGGTGCCGCCGGAGCAGCACCGGGCGCTGGCACTGGGCATCCCCGGCGCCCGGCTGACCGAGCTGACGTCGGGCCACCTGCCGATGGTGGAGCGGCTGCCCGAGCTGCGGGACCTGCTGGTCGGCTTCCTCACGGACACCGCCGCCCGATCGGCCGCCGCCGGATCCTGACGGCCCGCCGACCCGCGTGCTCGGCCTTCCCGCCCGCGGGTGCCGCCGAGGGGAACACCCTGTCGGGCGGGCGCGTTCGTCCGATCATGCGCATCGGAGAACTCGCCCGCCTCACCGGGGTGTCCACCCGTCTGCTGCGGTACTACGAGGAGCAGGGCCTGCTCGAACCCACCCGCTCGGCCGGCGGCTACCGCGAGTACGGTGAGGGCGACACCGTCCGGGTCCGCCAGATCCGCAGCCTGCTCGCGGCCGGCCTGCCCACCCGGGTGATCGCGCAGATCCTCCCCTGCGCGACCGGGCCGGTCCCCGCCCTGGAGGCCTGCCCGGATCTGCTCGGCGCCCTCCGCGGCGAACTGGCCGACCTCGACGCGCGCATCACCGAGCTGACCCGCAGCCGGCGGGCCCTGGCCGGGTACCTGGACGCCGCCGTGCCGCCGTCCCGCCCGTACGCGGCCGCCTGACGCCTGGCGCCCGCCCAGGTCGCGCCTCCCCGGCGCGCCCTGCCGCCTCTCCCGGCGAGAACTGGACATAGTGCGACATGTATCCCTATTTCAATCATGTCGTCGACACCTGCACACCGTCGGCCCGCCAGTTCGCCGCGAGAGGTACCCCATGACCAGTCAGCCGCCCGGGCCGCCGGACGAGCCCGCCGCCACCCTCCCCGTCGACCGGGTGGTGTTCGGGGTCGGCGCCGTCGCGGTGCTCGGGGTCGTCGCGTGGGGCGTCTTCGCCGAGGACTCCCTCGGCCGGACGTCCAGCACCGCCCTCGGCTGGGTCCTGCACAACTTCGGCTGGCTCTTCGTCGTCGCCGCCGACGTCTTCCTCGTCCTCACCGTCCTGCTCGCCTTCAGCCGGTTCGGCCGGATCCGGCTCGGGCGCGACGACGACGAACCGGAGTTCTCCACCACCGCCTGGGTCGCCATGATGTTCAGCGCGGGCATGGGCATCGGCCTGATGTTCTACGGCGTCGGCGAACCGCTCCAGCTGTTCGCCGCCCCGCAGCCCGGCTCCGGCCTCGAACCCGAGTCCGCGGCCGCCGCCCGGCAGGCCCTGGAGTTCTCGCTCTTCCACTGGACCCTGCACCCCTGGGCGATCTACGCGGTCGGCGGCCTCGCGCTCGCCTACACCACCTTCCGCAAGGGCCGGGGCAACCGGATCTCCGCCGCCTTCGTCCCGCTGATCGGCGAGCGCGGCGCCAACGGCTGGAAGGGCCGGGCGATCGACCTGCTCGCGGTGTTCGCGACCGTCTTCGGCTCCGCCACCAGCCTCGGCCTCGGCGCCCTCCAGGTGGCCGACGGGCTCGGCTACATCTCCGACATCGGCAACAGCGAGCGCACCCAGCTGGTGATCATCGGCGCGCTGAGCGCCGCCTTCGTGGTCTCCGCCTTCTCCGGCGTGCACCGGGGCGTCAAGTGGCTCTCCACCGCCAACGTCGTGCTGGCCTCGCTGATCATGGTCTTCGTGTTCCTCGTCGGCCCCACCGTCTTCGTGCTGGACACCATCCCCTCCACCGTCGGCGGCTACCTCTCCAACCTGACCGTGATGTCCACCCAGACCGGCGCCTTCACCGACGAGGACTGGCTCGGCACCTGGACCATCTTCTACTGGGCCTGGTGGCTCTCCTGGGCCCCGTTCGTCGGCACCTTCATCGCCCGCATCTCGCGCGGCCGCACCGTGCGGCAGTTCCTGCTCGGCGTGCTGCTGGTACCCAGCGGGGCCACCGTGATCTGGTTCTGCGTGATGGGCGGCACCGCGATCCGGCTGGACAGCACCGGCGCCGCCGACCTCGTAGCGACCATCCCGCGGGGCGCCGAGGCCTCGCTCTTCGAGATGCTGCGCGCGCTCCCGGCCGGCGCGGTGACCAGTGTGGTCGCGGTGCTGCTGGTGATGACCTTCTTCATCACCAGCGCCGACTCCGCCTCCCTCGTGCTCGGCTCGCTCTCCAGCCGCGGCTCACTGCACCCGCGCACCTGGCTGGTGGTGGTCTGGGGCGTGCTGATGGGCGGCGTCGCGGCCGCGCTGCTGCTGGCCGGCGGCCTCACCGCGCTGCAGAACGCCACCATCCTGGTCGCGCTGCCGTTCGTCGTGGTGATGCTGCTGCTGTGCGTCGCCCTGGTGAAGGAACTGCGCTCCGACCCCTCCGCCGGACCGCCCCGCTTCCACCCCGCCCACGGCCTGCGGGACGCCGTCCGGGTCGCCGTCGGCGAGGCCCTGGCCGATGTCCGACGGGGCAACCAGCGCCCCCCGACCGGGTGAAGAATCCCGGCCCCGGGGGGTCATGACCTGCGATGTTGCACATATCGCCCAAAGCGACGCCCACCTCCCATCCGGACTTCACCCGCACGTAGCGATCGTTCACACCGGCCTGGAAACCTCCGTGGCATGAACGCCAACCTCACGGCGACCCTCCAGGAACCGCGCTTCCCCATGCCCCAGCGCCACCGCCGCTTCCTGGCCTGCGCCGCCGTCCTCGCCTCCATCGCCCTCGGCACCCTCGGCGTCGGCGCCACCGTCGAGACCGTTCAGCACGGCACCATCGCCACGGCCACGGCCACCGTGCAGAAGTAGCCCCCGCGCCGCCCGCGCCCGCCGGGCACGAGCGAAGACGCGGCGGCCGAAATCGCGGGCCCGAGCCCGGCCGGCCTCGGGCCGACCCGCCGCGACCGGCCCACTCAGCGGCAAGGTCGGACGAGCCGGCCGCCTCTGGCGGACGCGAGGGCGGGGTGAAGATGCCGGCCTTCGGGCCACAACGAGCCCTGGCGACGTCAGGCGGGCCGGCCGGCTCCGGCAGAACACGGAGGCCGGGGTAGTGACCTGCGGGCTGCGCCCGGCACGCCAACCGGGGCCACGACGACGAGCCCAGACACCGAGCCGGCCGGGCAGCCAACGGGACGCAAACCGCGGCAGCAACGCTCGGGCCACGGCGGAAACGGGGGAGCCGAGCTCGTGACGGTGGCTCCTCGGCTCCGGCCCGGGACCGTGGCCGCCACGGCGCGGCGCACCCGCCCGGCGGCAAGGTCGGACGAGCCGGCCTGCGCGCTCGGGGGACGCGGGGCCGGGAGCGGGGCCGGACGGCGGTGGGGATCAGGCAGGCCGGCCGTGTCCGGCCGGACGCAGGGGCGAAGACGGCAGCCCTCGGCCATTGGGTGACCGGCGCAGGCCGGCGGGACACGGGGCCGAGGGCCGGACGGCGGGTGGGGTCAGGCGGCCTGGGCAGCTCAGGGGACGCAGGGCCGGACGGCGGCGGGGGTCACGCGGGCCGGCCCGGTCCGGCGGGACGTCGGGCGGGGGTGGCGGCGTTCGGGTCGCAGAGCGCCAGCGGTCTCGGGCGGCCGGGTGGCGGTCAGGCGGGTTGGCCGGCTCGGGGGGTGGTGGGGGCCGGGATGGTGAAGTCCGGGGTGGGGCGGGAGTGGCGGCCGGTGCCCGGGGTGGGGAGGAGGTCGGGGGCCGGGGCGTAGCGGGCGGCGGGGGCGCGCAGGAGCCAGCCCGCGGGGCGGGTGGCGATCAGGCCCATGCGGTGGAGCAGGTCGAGGGCGTCGCGGCGCAGGGCGGTGCGGTCGGCGAGGTAGTCACGGCGCCAGCCCGCCGGGAGGCCGTACTCGTCGGCGATGTCGCCGAGCACGCCGTCTATCAGCGCGTCCGGGACGGGCACGTCGGCGCCGGTGGTCTCGCCGGGCAGCGGACGGACCTCCTCGACCAGGCGCTCGACCAGCAGCAGCGCCGCCTGGGCGGCCGTCCCGACGCCGGACAGGGCGAGGTCGGTGAGTTCCTCCGCCGGGTCGAGGAGGGCGACGCCCTCGGCCCGCTGCTCCGCCTCCAGGCCGAGGAAGTCGGCGAGCGCGGCGGGGCCGGAGTGCCGGTGGTCACGCAGCCAGGCGCGCTGGTCCTCGGGCAGGTCGGCGGCCAGGACTGCGGGGGTCTCGGCGAGGCGGCGGCGGACGGCGGTGCCGGGCTCGGCCTCGGCGGCGCGGCGGATGAGGTCGGCGGCGTCGGCGGCGAGTGCGGGCGGGCCGGCCGGGACTGCGCGGGCGAGCTCCCGGTCGACCGTCAGCACGTCCGAGGCGTCACCGAGACCGGTGACGAGGCCGGCGGGAAGGTCGGCCGGAAGGTCGGTGAGCACCTGCCAGTCGGCGAGCACGGCGAACGCCATGGCGAGGTCGGCGGGCCCGGTCGACGGGCCGGGACCGATGCCGGGGTCGGCGGCGTCCATCGCGGCCAGCAGGCGGCCGAGCGGCAGGCGTTCGGGCGCGTCCACCAGCAGGGCCAGCGCGAGGGCGAGCCGGGCGTAGCCGCCGGGGGTGAACGGGGCGCCGGTGGCGGGGTGTTCGAGGCGGCGGACGGCGCCGGGGCCGGGGCCGGCCTTGTGCAGACGTGCGTGCCAGGGGCCGACCACCAGGGGGTAGCCGAGCAGGGTGTCGAAGCGCTCGGTGAGCCAGTCGCGGTGACGGCGGATCAGCGGGAAGCCGTCGGCGTGCGGTCCGGAGGCGGTGACCAGCGGGTGGGCGAGCAGCAGCCGGGCGGCGATCCGGCGTTCGGAGGCGGTGGTGACGGCGGAACGATCCTGCGGTACGACGGCGGCGGCCCGGGACTGTTCGGGTTTGCGGTGCCGTCCGGGCCTGCCGGGTTTGGCACCGGAGAGGACGACGGGCAGTGCGGCAGCGTCGCGGCGGGCGCGACGCAGGCCGGGGGCGGTGCGCGGTTCGCGGGTGCGCAGCGGCGTGGGGGTGTGCGCGGTGGGGCCGTGCCACCAGCTGACCTCGGCGGCGGCGGACGGTTCCGCGGGATCGGAGGGATCTGAGGAATCAGTGGGACCGGCGGGTTCGGCGGGTTCGGCGGCGGACGGTTCGGCGGGGGCGCCGAAGTGACGGGCCGGGTAGAGGCCGAAGGAGGCGGCGCAGAGGTCGTCGGCGGTGCCGGGGTCGGCCTCCGCGAACCAGCGTGCGAGCCGGAGCAGCGCCGGGTCGGGCGAGAGTTCCCCGGGTGGCGCGGCCGGGGCGTCCGGGTCCTGCGGGGCGTCAGCTCCGGTCGCGGTGCCGGGTACGGGGCCGCGGGCGGGTTCGCGTACGGCGACGACGGCGTCGGTGGTGCTCCGCCCCGCCCCGCCCGTGCGTCCGTCCGACGTGCCACCGGCCGTCCGTGCGGCGCCGGTCGCGTACTCCTGCTGCTTCATGTCGGGGACCAGACTAGACGCTGGACGCGGCCCCCGCTGGCAGCCGCCCGACGCGCGGCGACATCCGGCCGGAGACGGGGAGGACGGCCGGAGGGCGGCGGGAGGAGGACGGAAGGACGGCGACCCGTCACCCCGGTGGCCCCGCCCGTCCTACGCGCGGGTAACAATCTCTTCCGAACCCCCGTCCCGTCCCCTATCGTGCCCGGCACGGGCCACCCGCCCCCACCACCCGCTCCCCCACCCGTCCGGAGGACACCGCCGTATGAGCATCCGTACGACCACCCGCACCGTTCTCGGCGGCCGGCTGCGCTCGGCCTCCGGCGCGCTCGCCGGCTTCGCCGCCACCTCGGCGGTCCACCTGGGGGCGCTGCTGACCGACACCCCGGCGCTGCGGCACGCCACCAAGCCGGCGCTGATGCCGTTGCTGGCCGCGCACAGCGTCGCCAGTGCCGCCGCGGCCGGCCGGAAGGCGCCGAAGCTGCTGGCGCCGGCGCTGCTGGCGAGCGCGGGCGGGGACGTGCTGCTCCAGTTCGGCCAGGACGCGACGTTCCTGGCCGGAATGGGCTCGTTCGCGGCGGCGCACGTCTGCTACGTGACGATGTTCGCCGACCAGGGCGCGCTGACCGACCGGCGCCGGACGCTGGTGGTCGCGGCCGCGTACGCGACGGCCTGGGCGTCGATGGTGGCGCTGCTCTGGCCGGACCTCGGGGACCTGCGGATCCCGGTGGCCGGGTACAGCCTGCTGCTGGCGTCGACGGCGGTGACCTCGGCGGGGCTGGGCGTGCGGACCGGGCTGGGCGGGGCGCTGTTCCTGCTCTCGGACACTCTGATCGCCACCAAGCTGGCCAACTGGCGGGAGCTGCCGGGCCACGAGTTCTGGATCATGGCCACGTACATCCTGGCGCAGTACCTGCTGGCGACGGGCGCGCTGCGGGCCGCCGAGGCCCAGGAGGACCGGGAGGACCGGGAGGCCCGGGAGGCCCGGGAAGGCCTGGAGGACGGGAAGGACCGTCGGGCGCGGGAGGCCCAGCAGACCGTCTGACCGCGCGAAGGTGCCGCCGGACGAACCGTCCGGCGGCACCCGCCCGCGGGCCGCACCCGCGGGCACGTTCCTTCACGCGGACCCTTCAGGCGGACCCGGCGCCCGCGCGGCGCCGCAGCAGCCAGAAGCCGCCGATCCCGCCCGCGACCAGCAGCGCGCCGCCCGCCAGCTCCACCGGGTTCGCCGCGATCGAGCCGCCCAGGCCGGTCTTCACCGCGCCGTGCGGGGCGACCTGCTGGCTGCCGGCGCCGGACTGCCCGAGGGAACCGGCCCACTCACCGGCCGCCTGGCTCCACCCGCCGATCCCCGAGGGCGCGGAACCGCCGGCCGCGCCGGACCCGCCGTGCGCACCGGACGCACCGGAGCCGGTGGACACCGAGACCGTGGTCACCGTGACGTTGGTGGCGAACGCGGCGCCGTCGGGGCAGGTGCCGTCGATCTTGCTGTCGCCGCCGTGCTTGTCCGCCAGCCGGGCGGAGCCGGTGTGCTTGCCGTCGGAGCCGAGCGTGAGGGTGGCCGGGCCGCCCTCGAAGGCCTGGGAGTTGGCGGTGATCGTCTTGGCGTTTGGCTTGTCGGACTTCTCACAGGCGACCGTGACCGTCACGGTCTGGCCCGGTGCGGCCTGGGACGGGCTGACCGAGGCGGCGCCGTCCTTGGCCAACGCGAGGGGGGCCGTCAGGCCGGTCAGCAGCGTCGCGCCGATCAGGGCGGCGGCGGCCGTACGCGTGGGGCGCATACCGGAACCTCCGGAATTCTCTCGGGCGCGGCCGGGGACTCCGACGTCCACGTGATCGATCAACCGCACCCGGTCACTCACCGACGGTAGGCACCCGTTGCACACCCGGCCACCGCTCTGGCCCGTTCGAGCGAGACCCGGGCACCCCGCACGACCCGCGAGCCGTCACCCGCCGGCCCTCACCCGGACCAGGCCGGAGGGCCAGGTCAGAGGTCCAGGTCGACGATGACCGGGGCGTGGTCCGAGGTGCCCTTGCCCTTGCGCGCCTCGCGGTCGACGTAACTGTCGGTGACGGCGTCCACGAAGGGCTTGTTGGCGTAGGTGAGGTCGATCCGCATGCCCCGGTTCTTCGGGAAGGCCAGCTGCCGGTAGTCCCAGTAGGTGTAGGGGCGGTCGTACTTCAGCGGGCGCGGCACCACGTCGTGCAGCCCGGCCGCGTCCAGGGCGGCGAGCGCGGCCCGCTCGGCGGGGGTGACGTGGGTGAGGCCCTCGAAGGCGGCGATGTCGAAGACGTCCTCGTCGCTCGGCGCGATGTTGAAGTCGCCGAGCACGGCGAAGGGGCGCTCGCCGGCCGCGTCCTCCAGCGAGGCGAGGCGCAGCGCCTCCAGCCACTCCAGCTTGTAGCGGTAGTGGGCGTGGTCGACCTCGCGGCCGTTGGGCACGTAGACCGACCAGACCCGGACCGGGCCGCAGGTGGCGGCGACGGCACGCGGCTCGACGTCGGGCAGCAGGGCGTCGTCGGCGAGGTAGCCGGGCTGCCCGGGCAGGTCGCGCACCACGTCGTCGAGGCCGATCCGGGAGAGGATCGCCACGCCGTTCCACCGGCCGGTGCCGTGCGCGGCGGTCTCGTAGCCGAGCTCGCGGACCGGCTCGTACGGGAAGGCGTCGGCGGCGCACTTGAGCTCCTGGAGGCAGAGCACGTCGGGCTTGGCGCTCTCCAGCCATTCGAGGAGCTTGGGCAGCCGCGCGGTGACGGAGTTGATGTTCCAGGTGGCAATGCGGACGGTCACGGCGGGCGGCCTTCCCGGTGGCGGTTCGGTACGGGGGTGGACGCCCGCGTGGACGGCCGGCCCGTGGGCGGCTGCCCCGGTGGACCGGCGGCCCGATGGACGCCCACCCCGAATCTACCGAACGGCACCGACAGTCCCGCCCGGCCTCACGGCGCGGGCCGGACCACCGCCGCCGAGCCGCCGCCGCGGCGCACCGGTTCGGCGGCGGCCCGCCAGCGCCCGTCCGGCAGCCGCTCGACGCCGGTCGCGGCGCCGATCTCCGGCGTGGCGGTGAACACATGGCCGAGCGTCTCCAGCCGGGCCCGTTCGAGCAGGGCCAGGAAGGCCGGCTCGGCCTGGGTGGCGGCGGTGTTGCGCTGGCTGGCGCGCGGCGCGGCGATCGCCTGCTCCAGACTCAGACCCCGGTCCAGGCGCCCGAGCAGCACCTGCAGGGTGGTGGTGATGATGGTGGCGCCGCCGGGCGAGCCGGCCGCCAGCAGGGGCTCGCCGTCGCGCAGCACGATGGTCGGCGACAGCGAGGAGCGCGGCCGCTTGCCGGGGCCGGGCAGGTTGGGGTCGGGCACCCCGGGGAACAGCGGGGTGAAGTTGAAGTCGGTCAGCTCGTTGTTGAGCAGGAAGCCGCGGCCGGGGACGGTGATGCCGCTGCCGCCGGTCTGCTCCAGGGTGAGGGTGTAGGAGACGACGTTGCCCCAGCGGTCGGCCACGGTGAGGTGGCTGGTGCTCAGGCCCTCGTAGGGCTCGGCGGCGGGCGCCGGGGCGGCGTCCGGGCAGCCGGCCGGGTTGCGCGGGTCGCCGGGGGCGACCGGGCTGGTGAGCGCGCGGTCGGGGCTGATCAGGCAGGCGCGGGAGGCCGCGTAGCGCGCGGACAGCAGTTCCGCGGTCGGCACGTCGTTGAACGCCGGGTCGCCGACCCAGCGGTTGCGGTCGGCGAAGGAGAGCCGGGAGGCCTCCAGGAAGTGGTGGTAGTACTGCGTGGCGTCGTAGTCGGCGACCTCGCCGTCCTCCAGGATGCCGAGTGCCTCGCCGACGGTGGTGCCGCCGGAGCTGGAGGGGGCGATCGAGTAGAGGTCGTAGTCCCGGTAGGCGACGTGGGTGGGCTGCTGGCGGCGGACCCGGTACGCGGCCAGGTCGGCGGCGTCGACCTGGCCGGGGCGGGCGGTCCGGCCGGAGGCGGGCTCGACCGGCGGGTGCTGCACGGTGCGGACGATGTCCTCGCCGATCGCGCCCTGGTAGAGCGCCCCGGTGCCCTCCTTGCCGAGCTGGCGGTAGGTGGCGGCGAGGTCGGGGTTGCGGAAGGTGGAGCCGACGGCGGGCAGCGCACCACCGGGCAGGAAGAGCTTGGCGGTGTCGGGGAAGTCCTTGAACCGGGCCTGGTTGAGCGCGGTCTGGTCCTGGAAGGTCTGGTCGACGGTGAAGCCCTGTTCGGCGATCCGCTGGGCGGGCTTCAGCGCCTCGGCGAAGCTGCGCCGGCCCCAGAGCTCGACGGCGGTCTCCCAGGTGGCCGGGGAGCCGGGCACGCCGACCGACAGGCCGCTGGTGACGGCGTCGGCGAACGGCAGCGGTGCGCCGTTCTCCAGGAAGAGCGACGTGTCGGCCTTGCGGGAGGCGGTCTCCCGGCCGTCGATGGTGTGCACCCGGCCGGTGGCGTGGTCGTAGTAGACGAAGTATCCGCCGCCGCCGATGCCGGCCGAGTACGGCTCGGTGACGCCCAGCGCGGCCGCGACCGCGACCGCCGCGTCCACGGCGTTGCCACCCTTGCGCAGCACCTCGATGCCGGCCGCCGTGGCGTCGGCGTCCACGCTGGCCACCGCCCCGCCCCAGCCGACCGCCTCGGGCACCTTGGCCGGCGGCGCTGCCGCCCCGGCGGGTCCGGCGGTGGACCACACCAGGGCGGTGGTGAGCAGGAGCGGCGGGGCGATGCGGGCCAGTGCTCTCATCCGATACTCCTCTGAGTAGACGTCAACTCCGTTGTTTCACAGGAGGCATGGCCCCGACAACCGCGCCGCGTCACTACCAACGGGTAGTTGACAACTCCCGGGGAGGAGCCGTCGAACAGCCGATCACATGGTGGATTCAACTGGTCGTCGCAACACCTCGATTGTGGAGGTGTCGGTGGGGCGGCCTGCGGGATGGACGACGAAGGTGACGGGGCGTCCGGCGATGCGATCGCCGGGTCGGCCGCCGGTGCGTCGGGACGTGGAGCGCGCGTTCTGGTTGAAGATCGCCGAAGGACTCACGAGCGAGGATGCCGCGCTGGCGTGCGGCGTGTCCGGGCCGGTCGGTTCGCGGTGGTTCCGCGATCGTGGCGGGATGCCTTCGATCCAGCTCAGTCCGTTGTCAGGTCGGTATCTGTCGTTTGCCGAGCGCGAGGAGATCGCCCTGCTGAGGGCCCAGGACACTGGCGTGAGGGAGATAGCCCGCAGGCTGGGGCGCTCACCGTCGACGATCTCTCGGGAGCTACGGCGCAACGCAGCCACGAGGTGCGGGAGGCTCGACTACCGGGCCTCGATCGCGCAGTGGAAGGCCGAGCTGGCGGCAGGTCGGCCGAAGACCGCGAAGCTCGCGGCCGACGAGCGGCTGCGCGAGTACGTGCAGGACCGGTTGGCCGGCTTGATCCAGGCTCCCGACGGAAGGCCGGCGCCGGGTCCGGCGACCCAGGAGTGGAAGGGGCGGAACAAGCCCCGCCGTCAGGACCGGCGCTGGGCGACGGCGTGGAGTCCGGAGCAGATAGCCAAGCGGTTGCCGGTCGACTATCCGGACGACGAATCCATGCGGATCTCGCACGAGGCGATCTACCAGGCCCTCTACGTCCAGGGCCGCGGCGCGCTCGAGCGTGAGCTGGTTACGTGCCTGCGGACCGGGCGTGCCCTTCGGGTTCCGCGCTCGCGCGCCCGCCGGAAGGCGGCCGGTCACGTCACGCCCGACGTGATGATCAGCGAGCGTCCCGCCGAGGTCGAGACCCGGGCCGTCGCGGGCCACTGGGAAGGCGATCTGATCATCGGGACGAACCGGTCCGCCATCGGCACGCTCGTGGAGCGCACGACCAGGTTCACGATCCTGGTCCACCTTCCGCGGATGGAAGGCTACGGCGTCGAGCCGAGGGTGAAGAACGGCCCCGCGCTGGCCGGCTACGGCGCCGAGGCGATGCGCAAGGCCCTCACAGCCCAAATGGCCAACATCCCACAACAGTTGCGCAGATCGCTGACCTGGGATCGAGGTAAGGAGCTTGCCCAGCACGCCCAGTTGAAGGCCGACACCGGCATCGCCGTCTACTTTGCCGACCCGCACAGCCCCTGGCAGCGGGGCACGAACGAGAACACGAACGGGCTGCTGCGGCAGTACTTCCCGAAGGGCACGGACCTGGCCCGCTGGACCGCCCGCGACCTCGAAGCCGTCGCAGGCGCGCTCAATACTCGGCCGCGGAAAACACTCGGCTGGAGAACTCCTGCGGAGGCTCTCGGCGATCAGCTACTCTCGCTCCAAACCAGCGGTGTTGCAACGACCCCTTGAGCCCGGTCATTTCAAACCCGAACGAGTGAAGAAATGATCAGCTACTCATGCGGGCGATAGCTTGTGCTCGCACCGCATGCTTTCCGCCCACGCCGACGCCCACGCCGGTCCCGACCGAGCCGCCGGCGCCCGCTCCTGCGCCGGTCGAGACGCCGGCCCCGGCGGCGGCGCCCACGCAGTCGGCGGTCGAGCCGCCCGCGCCGGTGACCCCGACCCGGGCCCCGGCGGCCCCCACCTCGAAGCCGGCACCCAAGCCCACCCCGGCGGCACCCAACAGCAACCCGGCCGGCGGCTCGGCCACCGGCGGTGACGGCTCGACGGGCGGGACCTCGACCACCGGCGGTTCGACTACCGGCGGTTCGAGCACCGGCGGTTCCAGCAGCGGAGGCGGGACCGTCCACCCGGGCTCGTACTGCTCCCCCGCCGGCGCGACCGGCGTGACCAACGCGGGCACCCCGATGGTCTGCGGTCTGAGCTCGGACGGCCGCAGCCACTGGAAGTCGGCCGGCTGACAACTGACAGCTGACAACTTTCAGCTGACGGATAACAGCTGACAGATAACGTCATCTGTTATCTGTCAGCTGTTATCCGTCACTCGCCGGCTGTCATCCACCCCGCCGCTACGGCACGGCGCGCTCCACCCGCCGCCGCTTGATGGTGCGAAAGCGCCGGGCGACCTGGCGGGCCAGGTCCGCGGCGCCGACCAGCCCGGCCTCATTGCCGAGCGCGGCGTGCACGATGGCCGCCTCGGGCCGGAAGCCGCGGCCGGTGAGGGTGCGGCGGAAGGTGTCCCGGGCCGGGCCGAGCAGCAGGTCGCCGGCCTCGGAGACGCCGCCGCCGATGACGAAGCGGCCCGGGTCGAGGGCGGCGGCCAGGTTGGCGATGCCGACGCCGAGCCAGGTGCCGACCTCGTAGAGCAGCTCGGTGGCGGTCGGGTCGCCGGCCCGGGCGGCCTCGGTGACCAGCGGGCCGGTGATGCCCTCGACGGCGCCCCCGGCCCGGGCCAGCAGCGGCTGGACCACCGGGGACTCCTCGGCGACCAGCTCGCGGGCGTCGCGCACCAGCGCGTTGCCGGAGGAGTACTGCTCCCAGCAGCCGCGGTTGCCGCACGGGCAGCGGTGGCCGCCGGGCACCACCTGCATGTGCCCGAACTCGCCGGCCAGCCCGTACTTGCCCCGGTCCACGTAGCCGTCGCGGACGACGGCGCCGCCGATGCCGGTGCCGAGGGTCAGCATCACCATGTGCTCCTCGCCCCGGCCGGCGCCGAAGCGCCACTCGGCCCAGGCGGCGGCGTTGGCGTCGTTCTCGACGATCACCGGGAACCGCAGCCGGGCACTGAGCGCCTCCCTCAGCGGTTCGCCGCGCCAGTTGAGGTGCGGGGCGAAGAGCACGGTGGAGCGCTCGGCGTCGACCCAGCCGGCCGCGCCGATGCCGACGGCGTGCACGTCGTGCCGGTCGGCGAGCTCCAGCACCAGCTCGACGATGACGTCCTCGACCACCTTGGGGCTCTTGGACTTGTGGGGCGTGTCGGTGCGCAGCTTCTCCAGCACCTTGCCCTCGCCGTCGACCACGCCCGCGACGACCTTGGTGCCGCCGATGTCGACGCCGATGGTCGGCAGCCGCAGCACGCCGGCGGGCAGCGCCCGGCGGCGGCGCTCGGCGCGCGGGCCGAGGCCGAGCAGGGTGGGCAGGACCGGCGGCCGGTTGCCGCCGTGGGGGCTGGTCACGGCTGCGGACGCTCCTTGCCGGGATCGGTGGTCGGGCCGGCGGTCGGGTCGACGGGGCCGGCGGTCGGATCGGCGCCGCCGGGACCGGGGACGTCGGCCCGCGACAGCTCGTGGGAGAGCTCGGCAAGGTCGGAGCCGCCGGCCATCTCGGTGGTGAGCTGTTCGAGGCCGATCTCCGCCCTGGGGTGACTGCCGGCCATCCGGCCGCGCTTGAGCAGGGTGAAGTGGTCCCCGACCAGGTACGCGTGGTGCGGGTTGTGGGTGATCAGCACCACGCCGAGGCCCGCGTCCCGGGCGGCGGTGACGTACTTGAGCACCACCCCGGACTGCTTGACGCCGAGCGCGGCGGTCGGCTCGTCCAGGACGAGCACCTTGGCACCGAAGTGCACGGCGCGGGCGATGGCCACGCACTGGCGCTGGCCACCGGACAGGGTGCCGATCGGGCGGTCGACGTCGGGCAGGTCGATGCCCATGTCGGCGAGCGCCCGGCGGGTGGTGGCGCGCATGCCGTCGGCGTCGATCCGCAGCCCGCCCCAGCGCTTGTACCCCTGCTCGGAGCCGAGGAAGAAGTTGCGCCAGACCGGCATCAGCGGCACCACGGCGAGGTCCTGGTAGACGGTGGCGATGCCGCGGTCCAGGGCCTGGCGCGGGGAGTCCAGGCGGACCTCCTCGCCGCCCACCGTGAAGGTGCCCTCGTCGTGCCGGTGCAGCCCGGCGATGATCTTGATGAGGGTGGACTTGCCGGCGCCGTTGTCGCCGAGCACGCAGCTGATCTCACCGGCCCGCAGGGTCAGCGAGACGTCCTCCAGGGCGCGCACGGTGCCGTAGGTCTTGCCGACGCCGGTGAGCGCGAGCAGCTCGGCGGGCGGGGTCGGCGCGGCGGGCGGGGCCGGCTCCACGGGCGAGGTCGGCTCGATGGGCGAGGTCATCGGGGCCCCCGTTCGGCGCGGCGCTTGACCAGGGAGTTCAGCAGGGCGGCCAGCAGCAGCATCGCACCCAGGAAGAACTTGAACCAGTCGGGGTTCCACTGGGCGTAGATGATGCCCTTGCTGACCATGCCGAAGATCAGCGCGCCCAGCGCGGAGCCGACCACCGAGCCGTAGCCGCCGGTGATCAGACAGCCGCCGATGACGGCCGCGACGATGTAGATCAGCTCGTTGCCGACGCCCTCGCCGGACTGCACGGTGTCGAAGGAGAACAGCAGGTGCTGTCCCAGCACCCAGGCTCCGAAGCCGACGAACAGGTAGAGCACGGTCTTCGTCCGGGCGACCGGGACACCCACCGCGCGGGCCGCGGCCGCGTCCCCGCCGACCGCGAAGATCCAGTTGCCGAAGCGGGTGCGCAGCAGCACCCAGCTGCCGGCCAGCAGGAGGCCCAGCCACCACCAGACGGTCGCCTTGATCGTCAGCCCGCCGACGGTGACCTCGGAGGCGAACAGCCAGCGGCAGGAGGCGAAGCCCTGCATGTCGGAGATCGGCTTGGTGGAGACGGTGCCGGAGACCAGCTTGGTGACGCCGAGGTTGGCGCCGGTCAGCATCAGGAAGGTGCCGAGGGTGACGATGAAGCTGGGCAGCTTGGTGCGCGCCAGCATCCAGCCGTTGAACAGGCCGACCGCCAGCGTGACGGCCAGCGAGACCAGCACGCCCACCCAGGTCACCGCGGTGAGCTGGTAGGAGACCATCGAGGAGGTCAGCGCGGCGGTGGTGACCAGCACGCCGGCCGACAGGTCGAACTCGCCGCCGATCATCAGCAGCGCCACCGGCACGGCCATGATCCCGATGGTGGAGGCCGCGTACAGCACGGTGCCCAGCGAGGAGACCCGCAGGAACGGCTCGGCGACGGCGGAGAAGACCAGGAAGACCGCGGCGGCGGCGATCAGCGCGCCCAGTTCCGGCCGGCCGGCCAGTCGGCGCAGCGCGGCCGGGCGCTCCCGGCGCTCGGCGGCCAGGACGTCGGTGCTGCTCACCTGGTCCCCCTCGCGACGTACTCGGCGAGGGCGTCCGCGTTCTCCTTGGTGAGGATCTGCGGGCCGGTGGCCACCGGCTGGCCGCCGCCGAGCATGTTGAGGTTGAAGCGGTAGAGCCAGATCAGGTCGACGCCCTCGTAGCCCTGGAGGTAGGGCTGCTGGTCGACGGCGAAGCCGACGGTGCCCGCCTTCAGGCCCGCCACCACCTGGGTGCCCAGGTCGAAGGTGTCGAGCTCGACCGGGCGACGGGCGTCCTGGATCGCCTGCAGACCGGTGGCGGCCATCGGGCCGGAGAGGGTCAGCACGGTGTCGATCGCCGGGTCGGCCTGCAGCTTGGCGGAGATCGCCGCGCGGGCGTCGGGCATGTTGACGCCGTCGACGTACAGCACCTGGAAGGCGCCGCCGGCGGTGCTCTGCGCGCCGGAGCAGCGCTGCTCCTGGCCGACGTTGCCCTGCTCGTGGATCACGCAGAGCACGTTCTTGCGGCCGCGCTCGGACAGCGCGCCGCCGGCGGCCCGGCCGGCGGTGGCCTCGTCCTGGCCGATGTGGGTGAGCGCGCCGAACTTCGCGGAGAACTCCTGGCCGGAGTTGATGGTGATCACCGGGATGCCGGCGGCCTTGGCCTTGGCCAGCACGTCGGCCATCGCGTCGCCCTTGGCGAGGGTGACCAGCAGGCCGTCGACCTTCTGGTCGATGGCGGCCTGGACGAGCTGGACCTGGTTCTGGGTCTGCGCGTCGTTGGAGTACAGGAAGGTGATGTTGTCCTTGGCGGCGGCCTGCTCGGCGCCCTTGCGCACGGTGTCCCAGAAGGCGTCGCCGGCGCCCGCGTGGGTCACCATCGCGACCTTCCAGCGGGGGGTGGTGACGGCGCCGCCGGCGGCGGCCGCGGCCTTCGCGCGGGCCTCCTCGGCGCGTCTGCCTCCGGTGCTGCTGCAGCCGGCGACGGCGACCGTGAGGGCCAGGACGGCCAGCGCGGCGGCGGCGGGCCTCAGCCGGCGGACGGGACTCATGCGCGTTGTGCTCATCCCCATAGTCTCGCTTCCCCGCGGACGCGCGTTCGCACCGCCTCGCCCGGCGGGCCGATCCGTCCGGACGGTATCGTGCCCAGCGGGGGGATTCCTGGGAGTCCGCTGAGTACGGCGTCCGGGTGGAGCCCGTCAGGATGGCAGACTAGGGCGGACCCGAAAAGGGGGGCTTCGCGTGAACGTGATGTTCCTCTCAGGTTCCGCACAGATTCCGACGGCAACCGATCCCCGTTTCTGGCCGTCTGATGCCATTGAGGTGGCGGTCCGGGCGAGTGGGGCCCGGGCGGCTTCGAACCCGGATACGAGAACTTCATGCAACTGACAGGTACGCCATTCTTCATCTGCACGGTCGTTCTCGTGCCGATCTCCATCGCGGTGGCGATGTGGTTCTGGGGCCGCGTCAAGGGCCCCGAGCCGGTGCGCGTCCTGTCCAGGCTCGCCATGCTGGTGTTCTGCCAGGTCACCGCGGTGATCATGGTGTTCGTCATGGTCAACAACGCCAACCTCATCTACGGCAACTGGGACGACCTGCTCGGCACCGGCAACCACGTGCGGGCGGTGCCCTCCGTCCCGCCGCAGGAGCCGGCCGCGGCCGGCCAGGGCGCGGCCCCGGCGGGCGGCGGCGGCGGTGCGCCGGCGGGCGACGCGGCCCACCCGGCGGCCAACAAGGTCCAGCAGTCCTTCCGCGGCGTGGACGACCCGAAGGTGCCGGGCGACGTCCAGAAGACCGACCTCAAGGGCCAGCTGTCCGGCGTCGACGGCGAGGTGCTGGTCTGGCTGCCGCCGCAGTACAACGACCCGGCGTTCAAGGACAAGAAGTTCCCGGTGGTCGAGCTGATCCCCGGCTACCCGGGCTCCTCCTCCACCTGGTACGGCACGCTCAAGGTCTCCGAGCAGCTGAAGCCGCTGATGCAGCAGGGCAAGGTGGCGCCGTTCATCCTGGTCTCCCCGCGCACCCTGCTGCTGGGCAACCACACCGACGCGGGCTGCACCGACGTGCCGGGCAAGGTCAACGCGGACACCTGGCTGACCCGGGACGTGCCGCAGATGATCCTGGACAACTTCCGGGCCGACCCGTCCGCCGACCGCTGGGGCATCGCCGGCTACTCGGCGGGGGCCCACTGCGCCGCCAAGCTCTCGCTGGCCCACCCGAACCGCTACCGGGCCGGCGTCAGCCTCTCCGGCTACAACGACCCGGCGACCGAGAAGGACTCGCTGGTCGGCAAGGACGCCAAGCTGCGCGAGGCCAACAACCCGGTCAACATCCTGAAGGGCTCCGCCCAGCCGCCGAAGGTCTCGCTGTACGTCTCCGGCAACAAGGGCGACGGCTACGAGGACGGCCAGGCGATCGCCGCCGCCGCCAAGGCGCCCACCACCGTGCAGGTGGTCGAGACCACCGGCCCGCACTCCAGCGACGTGTGGAAGGACATGGTGCCGGGCGTCTTCGAGTGGCTGACCGGCGTCATCCCGGTCCAGTAGCCCGGTCGACGCGTTCGACACGTAGCGGCCCCGAAGCGGCCCCGGAGCGTCCTCGCGCTCCGGGGCCGCCGTCGTTCCCGCCCCGGCCGTCCACCGGCCGCGGGCCTACTGGGCCAGTTCCAGTGCCAGGTAGAAGTCCACCCGGTCCTCCAGACGGGACAGGTCGCGGCCGGTCAACTCCTCGATGCGGCCGATCCGGTAGCGCAGCGTGTTGACGTGGACGTGCAGCTGGGCGGCGCACCTGGTCCACGAGCCGTCCGAGCGCAGGAACGCCTCCAGGGTGCGGACGAGGTCCCCCTGGTGCTCCAGGTCGTAGGCGATCACGGTGTCCAGCAGCCGGCTGCGGAAGGCACGGCGGACCTCGTCCGGCACGGCCGCCAGCAGCAGCACGTGCGAGGCCAGCTCCTCCGGCCCGGCCACCCGGACCCGGCCGACCCGGGAGGCGGCGATCCGGCCGGCGTGCCGGGCCTCCTCCAGCGCGCCGCGCAGACCGGCCGCCTCGCGGGCGGGGGCGGAGACGCCGAGGGTGATCCGGCCCTCCGCGCCGAGCCCGGCCTCCAGCGGGGCCAGCAGCTCGCGCAGCGCCTCGGCGGCCACCGGGCCGTCCTGCGGCGCGGGCATCACCACCACCGCGCCGGTCCCGGCGCCGGCGACCAACGCGTGGTCGGCGGCACCGTCCAGCGCCTCCTCCAGGACGGCCCGCACCGCGCCCTCGGGCAGGCCGGTGCCCTCGGCGCTGAGCACCAGCCAGGCGCCGGCCGCCGCCGTCGCCCCGGAGCCGGGGCCCTCGTCGCGGGCGGTCATCGCCGAGGACGCGAACAGGGCGCGGCCGATCTCGGCCGGCTCGGCGTCGCGCCGCAGCAGGGCGAGCAGCTCGTCGGCGAGACGGCGGCGCAGCCGGCGGCCCTCGTCGCGGCGGTGGCGCTCGGCGGCGACCAGCCGGGCGAGGTTCTCGGCGAGCTGCTGGCGCTTGGCGGTCCACTCGGTGACGTCGCCGGCGACCACGAGCACCCAGTCGGCGAGCGGGGACGGGGCCGGCGTGGACGGCGCCGGTGCGGCGGCGGGCGCGGGCAGCAGCGAGTAGGTGCCGGCCGCCAGGCGCACCCGGTGCGGGGGGCGGCGGTGCTGGCGCCGGGCGGTGAGGTGGGCGCGCACCAGCTGGTCGCGGTCCCCGGCGGGCAGCCGGTCGGCGGGGCCGGCGATCACCGCGCCGGTCGGACCGAGCACCCAGCAGTCGAGGTCGAGGTCGCCGCCGAGCAGGTCGAGCACGGCGTCCAGGCCCCCGCCGCCGGCCGCCGAGACCAGCAGCCGGTGCCGGTCGACCAGGGCGGCCAGGTCGGCGGCCCGGTCCGCGGAGACCTGGCGGCCGACGAACTCGGTGACGGTGCCGAAGGCGATGTCGTCGGGCACGGCGAGCAGCGGCATCCGGTGCCGGCGGCAGGCCTCGACGAGGTCCTCGGGCACCGGCCCGACCTCCGCCTCGCCGGCCGCCAGGGCGACCGCGCCGCCGGCGGCCAGGGTGCGCACGAAGCGCTCGGAGTCCGCCGGGGCGGTGCGCCAGAGCATGCCGGTGAGGACCAGCTCGCCGCCGTGCAGGTACCGCCCGGGGTCGTGGAGGTCGGTCGTCATCACACCGCTGACCTGCCGGTCCAGCTCCTCCTCGGCCGCGAGCAGGCGCAGGCGCGGGGCGCCGGGGGCGAGCAGGTCACGGACGCGCATCCGCGGGCTCCTTAGGGCAAGGGGGTGGAGTGGGGGGTGGTCCGAGCGCTCGGTCCGCGGTCACAGTCTGCCCGAACATCCGTGCTCGGCGTGACGTCCGCGGGGTGCCCGGGTCGCGGGCCGTGGCCGGGGAATCACGGGCGGATCACGGTCGTAGGTGGGACCGGGAGCGGCCCGGCCGCGGCGCCGTCCCGCGCACGGGCCCCTTGGAGGAACGTACAGGATGCCGGACGGCGCGGCCGCCGGGGATTCATGCCATCGGTGACTGCCCCCGGCGGAGGTCACCGGGTTCACTGGCCGGACAGTGCCGCGAAGTGCCGGAGACGCCCCGCGACCGGATCCCGGCCGGGCCTGGACGGGCCTGGACGGGACGAGCCGGGACGGGACGGGCCGGGACGGGATGGGACGGGCCTGGACGGGCCTGGACGGGACGACGTGAGGAGGCATCCGGATGGAGTTCCTTCGCCCCTCCGACTGGGCCGGGGCGCTCGCGGCGAAGGCCGAGCACCCGGCCGCGCTGCCCGTCGCCGGCGGCACCGACGTCATGGTCGAGCTGAACTTCGGCCTGCGCCGGCCGCCCGCGGTCCTCGACCTGAACCGCGTCGCCGAGCTCGCCGAGTGGTCACGGGACGGCGCGGTGGTCCGGCTCGGCGCCGCCGTCCCGTACAGCCGGATCATCGGCGAGCTGTCCGGGCCGCTGCCCGGCCTGGCGCTGGCCGCCCGCACCGTCGGCTCCCCGCAGATCCGCAACCGGGGCAGCGTCGGCGGCAACCTGGGCGCCGCCTCGCCGGCCGGCGACGCGCACCCGCCGCTGCTGGCGGCCGGACGGGACGTGCTCGTCGAGGCGGCCTCGGTGCGCGGCACCCGGCTGATCCCGATCGACGACTTCTACCTCGGGGTGAAGCGCAACGCCCTGGAGCCCGACGAGCTGATCCGCGCCGTGCGGATCCCGGTCGCCGACGGCCCGCAGCAGTTCTCCAAGGTCGGCACCCGCAACGCGATGGTGATCGCGGTCTGCGCGTTCGGCCTCGCGCTGCACCCGCGCACCCGCACCGTCGGCACCGGCCTCGGCTCGGCCGCCCCCACCCCGCGGCGCGCCGTCGAGGCCGAGGAGTACCTGCGGGAGGTGCTCGCCGAGCGCGGCCGGTGGGACAGCGGCGAGCCGCCGGGCGCCGAGGAGCTGCGGCGGTTCGGCGAGCTGGTGGGCGCCGCCGCCGCCCCGATCGACGACGTCCGGGGCAGCGCCGACTACCGGCGCCACGCGCTCGCCGTGATGGCGCGGCGCACGCTCACCTGGGCCTGGAACGACTACCGCGAACAGATCGGGAGCGCGGCATGGGCATGAGGGTCACGTTCACCGCCAACGGCAGGCCGGTCGAGGCCGACGACGTGTGGGAGGGCGAGAGCCTGCTCCACGTGCTGCGCGAGCGGCTCGGCCTGCCCGGCTCGAAGAACGCCTGCGAGCAGGGCGAGTGCGGCTCCTGCACGGTCTACCTGGACGGCCTGCCGGTCTGCGCCTGCCTGGTCGCGGCCGGCCAGGCCCAGGACCGCGAGGTGCGCACCGTCGAGGGCCTCGGCACGCCGGACGGCGGGCTGGGCGTCGTCCAGCAGGCGTTCCTGGACGCCGGCGCCGTCCAGTGCGGCTTCTGCACACCCGGCCTGCTGGTGCAGACCGACGCGCTGCTGGCCCGGGACCCGCGGCCCTGCGACGCGGACATCCGCGAGGCGCTGTCGGGCAACCTGTGCCGGTGCACCGGCTACGAGAAGATCATGGACGCGGTGCGGCTGGCCGCCGCCCGCACCCGCGCGGGCCGAGGGGCCGGGGCGGACGGGGCGGACGCGGCCGATGCGGCAGACGGGACGGTGACCGGATGAGCGCGCGGACCGTGCAGGGCGAGAAGAACCTCCAGGACATCCGGCAGAGCAGCCCGCACGGTGTCGGCGGCTCACCGCTGCGCCCGGACGGCACGCTGAAGGTGCGCGGCGAGTTCGCGTACTCCTCCGACCTGTGGCACGAGTCGATGCTCTGGGGCACGACGCTGCGCTCGCCGCACGCCCGGGCGAACGTCCGCTCCGTCGACGTCTCCGGGGCGCTCGCCGTGCCCGGCGTGTTCGCGGTGCTCACCCACGAGGACATCCCCGGCGAGAAGTACTACGGGCTGGACGTCCCCGACCAGCCGGCCCTGGCGATCGACCGGATCCGCTACCACGGCGAGCCCGTCGCACTGGTCGCCGCCGACCACCCGGAGACCGCCCGGCGCGCGGCCCGGAACATCAGGGTCGACTACGAGGTGCTCACCCCGATCGTCACCGAGGAGCAGTGCCTCGACCCGCGGACGTACGGCTATGTGCACGAGCCGCACGAGTACCGCTCGCACGCCCACGGCAACATCTGCCACGAGCAGCGGCTGGTCCACGGCCTGGGCGTCACCGACGAGGTGCGGGCGCTGGCCGACGTGGTGGTCCGCGGCAGCTACGAGGTCGGCATGCAGGACCAGGCCTTCCTCGGCCCGGAGTCCGGGCTGGCGGTGCCGGCCGAGGACGGCGGCGTCGACCTCTACGTCGCCACCCAGTGGCTGCACGCGGACCGCCGGCAGATGGCGCCGGTGCTCGGGCTGCCCGAGGAGAAGGTCCGGCTCACCCTGGCCGGCGTCGGCGGGGCGTTCGGCGGCCGCGAGGACCTCTCGATGCAGATCCACGCGTGCCTGCTGGCGCTGCGCACCGGCCGACCGGTCAAGATCGTCTACTCCCGGGACGAGTCGTTCCTCGGCCACGTCCACCGCCACCCCGCGCGGATGACCTACGAGCACGGCGCCACCCGGGACGGCAGGCTGGTCTACTCCGACGCCCGGATCGTGCTGGACGGCGGCGCGTACGCCTCCACCTCGCCCGCCGTGGTCGGCAACGCGGCCTCGCTGGGCAACGGCCCGTACGTGATCCCGAACGTGCGGATGCACGCGCTCGCGCTGTACAGCAACAACCCGTCCTGCGGGGCGATGCGCGGCTTCGGCGCGGTGCAGGCGGCGTTCGGCTACGAGAGCCAGATGGACCGGCTGGCCGCCGAACTGGGCATGGACCCGGTCGAGTTCCGGCAGCTCAACGCCGTGCGGCAGGGCGACCGGATGCCCACCGGCCAGGAGATCGACGCACCCGCGCCGGTCGCCGAACTGCTGCGGCGGGTCAAGGAGATGCCGCTGCCCCGGCCGCTGGAGACGCGCGACCCCGACCTGCGGCAACTGCCCGGCGGGCTGTCCAACACCTCGCACGGCGAGGGCGTCGTGCGAGGCGTCGGCTACTCGGTCGGCATCAAGAACGTCGGCTTCTCCGAGGGCTTCGACGACTACTCCACCGCGCGGGTGCGGCTGGAGGTGATCGGCGGCGAGCCGGTCGCCCTGGTGCACACCGCGATGGCCGAGGTCGGCCAGGGCGGTGTCACCGTGCACGCGCAGATCGCCCGCACCGAGCTGGGCGTCGAGCAGGTGACCATCCAGCCCGCCGACACCCGGATCGGCTCGGCCGGCTCCACCTCCGCCTCCCGGCAGACCTACATGACCGGCGGCGCGGTCAAGCTGGCCGCCGAGGCCGTGCGTCGGGAGCTGATCGAGCGGGGCCGGCGCCGCTACGGCTGGACCGGGGACGACCTCACGCTCGCCGACGGCAAGGTCGTCTCCGCGTCGGCCGGGCCGCTGGCCGCCATCGCCGACCTGCTCGGCGACGAGGCGATCGACCTGACCCGCGAGCACCGCCACCGCCCCACCGCCCCGTTCGACCCGCAGACCGGGCAGGGCTTCGGCCACGTCCAGTACTCCTTCTGCGCCAACCGCGCGGTGGTCGACGTGGACGTCGAACTGGGGCTGGTCAAGGTGGTCGAACTGAGCGCCGTCCAGGACGTCGGGCGGGCGGTCAACCCGCTCGCGGTGGTCGGCCAGATCCAGGGCGCCTGCACCCAGGCGCTCGGGCTCGCGGTGATGGAGGAGATCGTCGTGCGGGACGGGAAGGTGCGCAACGCCTCCTTCACCGACTACCTCGTCCCGACCATCCTGGACACCCCGCCGATCCCGGTCGAGATCCTCGAACTGCCCGACCCGCACGCCCCGTACGGGCTGCGCGGGGTGGGCGAAGCGCCGACCGTCTCGGCCACGCCGTCGATCGTGGCGGCCGTCCGCGCGGCCACCGGGCTGGCGCTGAACCGGATCCCGGTGCGGCCCGAGCACCTGACCACCGAACGGCCCGGGACGGCGTAGGGCCGGGACGGCGCAGGCGCGGAGAGGCTGCGGGCACCGGAGAGGCTGCGGCCACCGGAGAGGCTGCGGGCACCGGAGAGGCTGCGGGCACCGGAGAGGCTGCGGTCTCCGGGGAGGCTGCGGGCTCCGGGGAGGCCGGCGCAGGCGCGGGGAGGCCGTGGGCGCCGGGCCGGCCGGTGCCGGGACGGTGCGACCTGGCCGCCCGGGTGCCCGCCGCCGTACGGGATCGTTCTCCCGTACGGCGGCGGTGCCCCCGGTGGCCCGGTCCGCCCACCCTCGACAGCGCGAAGGAGCTCCCGTCATGCAGGACATCGCCGAGCAGTTGCTGGCCTGGCACGCGGCCGGCCGCTCCTTCGCCGTGGCCACCGTCGTCGGGATCACCGGCAGCGCCCCGCGCGACCCGGGCGCCGCGCTCGCCGTCGACACGCACGGCGAGGCCGTCGGCAGCGTCTCCGGCGGCTGCGTCGAGGGGGCCGTCTACGAGCTGTGCCGGGCCGCCCTCGCCTCCGGCGAACCGGTGCTGGAACGGTTCGGCTACAGCGACGAGGACGCCTTCGCCGTCGGCCTGACCTGCGGCGGCGCCCTGGACGTCTTCGTCCAGCCGGTCGTGCCCGGCGCGGACCCGGCGCTGGACACCGGCATCGCGCTCATCGCCGCCGGCACCCCCGTGGCACTCGCCCGGGTCGTCGCCGGGCCGGCCGGACTGCTCGGCGCCACCCTCGCCGTCACCGCCGACGGCCACCACGGCGCCCTCGCGCCCGCCCCCGCGGTGTCGACGACGCTGGAGCGGGCCGCCGTCACCGAGGCGCGCGCCCTGCTCGACGCCGGTCGCACCGGACGGCTCGTCCTCGGCCTCGACGGGCGCCCCTGCGACGAGCGCGGGCCGGGCACCGTCACCCTGTTCGTCGAGTCGTACGTGCCCGCGCCGCGGATGCTGGTGTTCGGCGCGATCGACTTCGCCGCGGCGGTGGTGCGGATCGGCCGGTTCCTCGGCTACCACGTCACCGTCTGCGACGCCCGGCCCGTCTTCGCCACCGAACGTCGCTTCCCCGAGGCCGACCGGGTCGTCGTCGACTGGCCGCACCGCTACCTGGACTCCCAGCTGGACCGGCTGGACGGCCGCACGGTGCTCTGCGTGCTCACCCACGACGCCAAGTTCGACCTCCCGCTGCTGGAGCGCGCGCTGCGGCTGCCGCTCGGCTTCGTCGGGGCGATGGGCTCGCGCCGCACCCACCGCGAGCGGGAGGCGAAACTGCGCGAGGCCGGGCTGACCGACGCCGAACTCGCCCGGCTGCACTCCCCCATCGGCCTCGACCTCGGCGCCCGTACCCCCGAGGAGACGGCCGTCTCGGTCGCCGCCGAGATCGTCGCGCACCGGCGGGGCGGCGGCTGCCTGCCGCTCAGCGCCGGGGACGGGCCGATCCACCACGACCGGCGGGTGGTGGTGGGCGGTCCGGCGGAGGACCGGGCTGAGGGCCGGGTGGAGAGTCGGGCGGAGGGCCGGGCGGAGGGCCCCGGTGAGCCGCACGCCGCCTGAGCGGTGCGGCGTCAGCTCACGATGTTGTAGGCCTCGCAGATCAGCGGCGCGGCCGTCGGCACACCGACCTCGCGAAGGATCGGCATCAGCACCGCCGCGAAGTGCTCGTACGCCTCCCGCGACTCCCAGACGTCGGTGACGTGCCAGCCCTCGCCGTCCTCCGTCGGACCGGCCGCGTGCAGCAGCAGGCCGCGCACCGGCCAGTCCTCGGGCCGGTTCAGACCGGCGCCGCCGGTCAGCCGGTCCACCGCCTCCTCGTACTGCTCCAGGGTCACCCCGGGGAGGTCGAGCACCGCGATGATCGCCATGGGGCGGCTCCTGTTCCTGCCGGCGGCCCGACGGTCCGTCGCCGCTCGGTGCCTCCCAGTGCAGCCCGCCCGCCGCCGCGTCGGCCAACCCGGTACCGCCGAACGGGTGAATTGCGGGCCCCGCGCGGCGGCGGGAGGCTGGAAACGAGGACTCACCCGAGCCCGGGAAGGGGCACCGCCATGCGCGTGCTGCTGGAGATCGAACTCGACACCCAGACCGCCAACCGGGCCGTCGCCGACGGCGCCGTCGCGGAGAAGTTCGGCCGGATCATGTCCGACCTCAAGCCCGAGGCCGCCTACGCCTTCCCCCGCCACGGCCGGCGCTGTCAGATCATCGTCGTGGACGTGCCCGACGAGGCCGCCGTGGTGGCGGTCTGCGAGCCCTTCTGGCTGGAGTTCAACGCCCATGTCGACATGCACATCTGCATGGACCCGGAGCAGTTGACCGAGGGCCTGCGGCGACTGGGCCGCTGAGCGCCGCGGGCTCCCGTTCCGTTGCAGGAGCCCGTCCCGTCGCGTCCCGTCGCGTCCCGTCGCGTCAGTCGGAGACCGCGAGCTTCACGCCGAACCCGACCACCACCACACCGGTCACCCGGTCCATCGCCCGGCGCGCCGCCGGACGGCGCAGCCAGCCGCGCAGCACCCGGGCGAAGCCCACCAGCACCAGCGACCAGAGCAGTCCCTCCACCACGTGCACGCAGGTCAGCGCCACCCCGGCGGCGAAGTGCGGGACCCCCGCCGGAATGAACTGCGGCAGCACGGCCACGTAGAAGACGCCCACCTTGGGGTTCAGCAGATTGGTGAGCAGGCCGCGCCGCCAGCCGGACGCCAGTCCGCCCGCCGGGGCCTTCTCCTCGGCCTCCCCCTGCGCCTGCGCGTCCCCGTCCGCGTCCCCGTCACCGTCCTTGGCCCGGGCGCGGATCATCCCGATCCCCATCCACACCAGGTACGCGGCGCCCGCCCAGCGCAGCACCTCGTAGCCGACCCGGGAGGCGGTGAGCAGCGCCGTCACCCCGGCGGAGGTGAGCGTCCCCCAGAGCAGCGTGCCGGTCTGGATGCCCAGCACCACGCCCCAGGCCTGCCGCCGGTGGCCCAGGGCCGACGTCCGCAGGATCAGGGCGGTGTCCAGCCCCGGGGTGAGCGTCAGCAGCCCCACGACGAGAGCGAAGGACCAGAGAGCAGTCGTCATTTCCATGGACCCTCATCGTACGGGGGAACGGATCGTCGGCCGCACCGGTTTTTGACCTGCGGATTCCCAGAAACGGGGGTCGATCAGGCCGACCGGCGGACCCGCTCGGCGACCCGGCGACCCTCCTGCTCGGTCGGGTCGTACTCCACCCGCTGGCCCTCGGTCAGCACCCGGTCACCGTCACCGCCGCCGGCCGTCAGGATCGAGTCGAAGTACACGTACAGCGGCGGGCCGTCGTCGTCGGGGGTGATCAGACCGTACCCGTGGTTCGCGTGGTAGGACTGCACGGTGCCGGTGGCCATCGGGTCTCCTCGGGTCCGGTGCTGGGCGCGTGGGCCCGCACACCCCCCGGCCATCCATGATCGGTGCTGAACCGGCCGGGCGCGCGCCCCGGCCCCGAACGGGAGGACGGCCCGCCGATGCGCACCGCCCGGGCGATCTCGCTGCTCCTGCTGCTCCAGGCGCGCCGCAGCATGACCGGCGCCGAACTCGCCGCCGAACTGGAGGTCTCCGAGCGCACCGTGCAGCGCGACGTGCTGGCCCTGGCCGAGGCCGGCGTCCCGGTGTACGCCGACCGCGGGCGGGCCGGCGGCTACCGGCTGCTCGACGGCTACCGCACCCGGCTGACCGGCCTCGACCGCGCCGAGGCGGAGGTGCTGCTGCTGGCCGGACTGCCCGGGCCGCTCGGGGACATGGGCCTCGCCGATCCGGCGCTGGCCGCCCGGCTCAAGGTGGCCGGCGAACTCGGCGAGGCACCGGCCGCCGGGGCCCGGCGGTTCCACCTGGACGCGCCCGGGTGGTTCCGCGACGCGCCCGTTCCGTCGCTGCTGGCCGAGGTCGCGCGGGCGGTGTGGGGCGGGCGGCTGCTGCGGGTGGGCTACCCGCGGCGTTCCGGGGTCGGATCCGGGCCCGGCCCGGCTGTGGAGGCGATCACGGTCGAGCGGCTGCGGGTGCTGCGGCCGTACGGGCTGGTGCTGAAGGCGGGCACCTGGTACCTGGTCGCCCGGCCCGACGACGACGAGGCCGCCGCCCACCGGGTCTACCGGGTCGACCGGCTGGCCGCCGCCGAAGCGCTGGCCGACCGGCCGTTCCGGCGCGACGAGGCGTTCGACCTCGCCGCGTTCTGGGACGCCAAGGCCGCCGAGTTCGCCCGCTCACTGCTGCGGGAGCGGGTGACCGTCCGGCTCAGCCCGCACGGCCTCGACCGGCTGCCGCACCTGCTCGAACCGGTCGCCGTCCAGGAGGCGCTGGCCACCGTCGGACCACCCGACGCGCACGGCTGGGTGACGGTCCGCCTCCCCGTGGAGTCGCTGGACGTCGGCTACGAGGAGCTGCTGCGGCTCGGGCCGGAGGCCGAGGTCCTCGAACCGCCGGAGCTGCGGCGGCGGCTGGCAGAGGCCGCGGCCCGCGCCGCCGCCCGCTACGGCCCGCCTCAGCGGTAGCCGGCCGGGTCGACGGGACCGTCCGCCGCCTCCACGTCCACCAGGTAGCGCCAGGAGTCCGGCCGGCTGCCGTCCAGATCGGTGAAGCCGTACTCCAGTGCCAGCCCGCCGCTGGAGAACGAGCCGCCGTTGAACCGTGCCACCTCCGGGTCGGCGGCCAGCGCCACCACCGCGCGCCCGACGTACGCCGGGGACTCCGAGATGCCGAACTGCGGCTCGGCCGCCGTCGCCTCGCGCCAGGTCGCCTCGGTGACGCCGAAGTGCTCCAGCATCATCTCCGAACGCATCCACCCCGGTGTCAGCGCCACCGCCGTCGCCCCGCGCGGGCCCAGCTCATGCCCCAGCGCGAAGGCCATCCGCAACACGGCCGCCTTGGCGACGTCGTAGAAGAAGGAGTTCCGGTAGCGGGTCGCGTTGTACTCGGCGGTGCCGTCGGTCATCTCCACCACCAGCCCGCCGGGGCGGCGCAGCAGCAGCGGCAGCAGGTGGTGGCTGGTGACCGCGTGCGTCTCGACGGCCAGCCGCAGCAGCCGCAGTCCCTTGTCCAGGTCGTGCTCCCAGACCGGCTCCTCCCACCCGAACAGGTGCTCGCCGCCCCAGATGTCGTTCACCAGGACGTCCAGCCCGCCCTGCTCTGCCTCGATCCGCGCGGCCACCGCCGCGACGTCGGCGGGCACCAGGTGGTCGGCGCGCACCGCGATGCCGTGCCCGCCGGCCGCCGTGACCAGCTCGGCCGTCTCCTCCAGGGTCTCCGCGCGCCCGTACTCGCCCCGGTGCCCGCCTGCGCTGCGCCCCGTCCCGTACACCGTCGCCCCGGCGGCCCCCAGCGCCACCGCGATCCCCCGCCCGGCTCCCCGGGTGGCCCCCGCCACCAACGCGACCTTGCCCTTCAGCGGCTGCTCCGTCATCCCTCGCCCTTCCTCGCGGCCGGTGGTGTCTCCACCCGTCACCACCGATGCTCCCCCGGAATCCCGACACCTCCTGTCGGGATTCCTGGAGTGATCCACGATCCACCGAAGCCCCGGGACGTATGGCAGCGGCACCATAGGCATATGGCTCTCAAGCGCACGACCGTCTACGTCGAAGCCGAGGATCTCGCCGTGATCAAGGAGGCGGCGGCCCGGGAGGGGATAGCGGAGGCCGAGATCATCCGGGAGGGGATCCACCTCGCGGCGATGTCCAGGCGCACCTGGGACGAACCGTTCTTCAGCCGGACCCACCAGCCGATCGGTGAGGCCACCGAGGACGACGTCTGGGCGGACAAGGCGGCAGCCTACGAGCGGACGAAGCAGGCCCCCGTCCCGCCCGGGCAAGAGCGGGGCTCTGCGTGATCGTCGTGGTGGCGGACACGTCGGGCCTGCTCGCCGCCCTCGACGAAAGCCACCCGACCGGCCCCGCCGCACGCGAGGTCCTGGACCGCTCGGGCCTCCTGGTCGATTCCCCCGTGCTGCTGAGCGAACTCGATCATCTCGCCCGGCGGATCCTGGGAGTCGGCGCCGCACTCGGCTCGGTGAACGACGTCCTGCGACGGGTTCGGTCCGGACGAGCGGTGATGCCCGAGATCACCGCCGAGATTCTGGAAGCGGCGCAGGCCGTTCGGGCCCGGCATCTCGGCCTGCGCCTCGACCTGACGGACGCCGTCAACGTCGCCCTGGCCGCGCAATTCCGGACGGATGCGATCCTGACGCTCGATCAACGGGACTTCCGCGCCCTCCGCCCCCTGACGACCGAGCACAAGGCCTTCCGGATCCTGCCCTTCGACCTGTGAGTCGCCCTTCACCGCCCCCGGGTACGCGGTGTCACGCCGCGCCCCGGGTCTCGTCACCTCCACTCAGGTGACGTTGAGGCGGGCGGCGAGGCGCAGCAGGCCCGGGGCGAGGCGGCTGAGGAAGCGGGCGGCCTTGGCCTCGGGGGTGACGGGGACGACGGCCTTGCCGGAGCGGACGGCGGCGAGGACGGCGGCGGCGACCTTCTCGGGCGGGAAGCCCCGGCGGGCGTAGAGGCGGGCGGCGCGGGCCTGCTTGGCGGCCTGTTCGTCGGCGGTGGTGGCGGAGAAGGTGGAGGTGCGGGTGATGTTGGTGTTGACGATGCCGGGGCAGATGGTGGAGACGCCGATGCCGTGGCCGGCGAGTTCGGCGCGCAGGCAGTCGGAGAGCATGAAGACGGCGGCCTTGCTGGTCGCGTAGGCGGTGAGCGCCTTGGACGGCAGGTAGGCGGCGGCCGAGGCGAGGTTGACGATGTGGCCGCCCTCGTCGCGTTCGGCCATCAGGGTGCCGAAGGCGCGGCAGCCGTGGATGACGCCCCAGAGGTTGACGTCCAGGACCCGCTGCCACTCCTTCTCGGTGGTCTCCAGGAAGGTGCCGGAGTGACCGATGCCCGCGTTGTTGACGACCACGTCGGGCACGCCGTGCTCGGCGGCCACCTGCTGGGCGAAGGCGTCGACGGCGGCGCCGTCGCTGACGTCGACGCGGTAGGCGTGCGCGGTCGGGCCGAGCAGGTCGGCGAGTTCGGCGGTGCGGCGGGCCGCGTCGAGGTCGAGGTCGCAGACCACCACGCGGGCTCCCTCCTCGGCGAAGGCGAGCGCGGTGGCCCGGCCGATGCCACTGCCGCCTCCGGTGATGACGACCAGCCGGCCGTCCTCGGCGGTGGACGCGGTGGACGCGGCCGTGTCACCGGCCTCGGTGCGGGTGACGTGCTCGCGGACCATGGCGGCCACGGTGCCTCCCTTCTCCAGCAGCGCGGACCAGTGGGTGGCGCGCAGGGTGCGGCGGGTGAGCCTGGGCACCCAGCGCTCCAGGCCCTCGAAGAGACAACCGCCGACGTAGTGGTCCTCGGTGAGGGTGATCAGCTGGACCGGCACCTCGGTGGGGCGTTCGCGCGGGTTGCGCAGGGTGGGGCGCATGTTGGCCCGGTAGAGCTCGATGCCGCGCACCGCGTCGCGCCGCAGGGTGGGCTGCGGGTGACCGGGGCGCGGGGTGACGCCCTCCAGGTCGCGCAGCACCCGCGGCCAGGCGCGGGCGAGGCCGAGCCGCCAGACGCCGGGGGCGAGGAAGGGCAGGTGGAAGGCGGTGATGTACCAGGAGTGGGCGCCCTGGGCGAGCAGTTGCCTCAGGTGGCGCGGGGTGGGGCGGCGCAGGCGCTCGCGCAGCCAGAAGCCCGTGTGGTCCAGGCAGGGGCCGGACATGGTGGTGTAGGAGGCGAGGCGGCGTTCGGCGCCGGGGGCGGTGACGGCCTCCCAGGACTGCAGCGAGCCCCAGTCGTGGGCGACGAGGTGCACCGGGCGGTCGGGGCTGACGGCGTCGGCGACGGCGAACAGGTCGGCGGCCAGCTGTTCGAGGCGGTAGCCGGCCCGGTCGGCGGGGACGCCGGAGGCGCCGGCGCCGCGCACGTCGTAGCGGACCACGTGGTGGTCGCGGGCGAGGTCGGCGGCGACGTCGTCCCAGACTGCGTGGGTGTCGGGGTAGCCGTGGACCAGCAGGACGGTGGGCGCGGCCGGGTCGCCCTGCTCGTGGACGGCGAGCGGCAGGCCTCCGGAGTGGACCGTGCGGCGGCGGGTGGGCGTGCTCATCGGACGGCTCCCTCGGGGGCGGCGGTGGGCTCGGTCGGGTCGGTGCCGGTCGGGCCGGTCCCGGCCGGGTCGGTCGCGACCGTTCCGGTGCCGGTCGGGCCGGTGGTCCCGGTCGGTCCGGTCCCGGTCGCGGTGGGGGCAGTATTCCAGCGGCGGACGTGCGGGAGGTCGTCGTCGAGCCAGTAGGCGTCGTCCTCCGTCACCACCAGCAGCTCCTCGAACTTGATGCCGACCTCGCGGAAACCGATGTGCGGCTCCACCGCCCACAGGCCCGGGGTGGGCGCGTGCCGGGAGGAGCGGCCGTCCGCCCAGAGCGGCGAACGGCCGTGCAGGCGCTCGCTGACGAGTTCGCGGCCGAGCGTCTGGAGGGTGCGCACGCCGAAGCCGAGGACGTTCACCCCGGCCGGGCCGCGGGCCGTGGTCCGGGTGACCTGGTGGCCGATCACCCGGCCCGGGTAGACGCGGTGGCGGTTGTCGTAGCCGTGCGCCTCGATCTGCGCGTCGACGGCCGCGTACACCTCGGCGAGCGGCCTGCGGGCGCGGACCTCGGCGAGGATCAGCTCGCGGTAGACCCGGAGGTCGGCGGCGAGGCGGTCCCAGACGCGGTTCTCGCCGACCTTGCCGCCGTAGCCGATGTCGGCGGTGTAGCCGTCGACGACGGGCGCGCAGTCCAGCACGTACGGCATGCCTTCCTGGAGGCGGCGGTTGCCGGCGAAGAACTGCAAGGGGGTGTGGAAGTGGCGGAACGCCGTCCGGTCGCCGAACCAGGCGAACGGGACGTGGAAGAAGTCCTGGACCCCGGCGACGACCAGACGGCGGCGCAGTTCGGCGGTGGCCTGGCGTTCGGTGACGCCGGGTTCGATCCAGGCGGCGACCTGCTCGGCGCAGTCGTAGGCGAGCTGCTGGGTCTCGCGGAAGCGGGCGAGGTCGCGCTCGGTGAACGGGAAGGCGGGGGTGGCGGGGGTGGCGGGGGTGCGCGGCACGGCGGGGTTCCCTTCTAGACGTCGAGCACGAGGGTCTCGCCCCCGGCTGCGCGGGAGACGCAGGGCAGCAGGGCGCCGGCGGCGCGCTGGTCGGGGGTGAGGCGGCGGTCGCGGTGGTCGGGGGTGCCGGCCAGCAGGCGGACCTCGCAGGTGCCGCAGAAGCCCTGCTTGCAGGAGTAGGCGAGGCCGGGGCGGACCTCGCGGAGCACGTCCAGGGCGGAACGGTCGGCGGGGACGGCAAGCTCGGGGCCGTCGGTGCCGAGGCGGACGGTGAACGGCTCGCCGCCGATGACCGGGGCGGCACCGAAGCGTTCGAAGTGCAGGGAGGCTGCGGGCGAGGCGTCGAGGGCCTGCTGCACGGCGGCGAGCATCGGGGCCGGGCCGCAGCAGTAGACGGCGGCGCCGCGCGGCGCGTGGGCGAGCAGTTCCGCGCCGGTGGGCGGGGCGCCGTGTTCCTCGTCGGTGCGCAGGTGGACCCGGCGGGGGTCGAGGGCGCGCAGCTCGGCGGCGAACGGGAGGGTGTCGGCACTGCGGCCGGCGTGGACCAACTGCCAGTCCAGGCCGTGCCGCTGGGCCTCGCGGGCCATCGGGAGCAGCGGGGTGACGCCGATGCCGCCGGCCAGCAGCAGCACGGCCGGCTCGGCGCAGAAGGCGAAGCCGTTGCGCGGGCGGCGGACGGTCAGCCGGGTGCCGGGGTGCACGCTGTCGTGGATCTCGACGGAGCCGCCGCCACCGTCGGGCAGGCGGCGCACGGCGATCCGGTAGGCGGAGCGGTCGGCGGGGTCGCCGCAGAGCGAGTAGTGGCGCTGGCGGCCGGAGGGGAGCGTGAGGCCCAGGTGGGCGCCGGGCTGCCAGGCCGGGAGGAGGCCGCCGGAGGAATCGGCGAGGGTCAGCTCGACGGCGTCGGCGGCGACGGCCCGGCGGGCGGTGACGACCAGGTGGAGCGCCGGGGCCGGGCGGCCGAGGGGGCGTCGGGGGTTGCGGCGCAGGAGCGGGCCGCCGAGGGCGGGGCTGTAGCGGTCGCCGAACGCGGTGAGGAAGCGGAAGAAGGTGTCGGCCCGGGGACGGCCGTAGAGGTCGGGGGGCGGGGTGCGCAGGTCCATCCGGCGGGGTCCTTGGGGGCTCGGGTGGTACGGGCTCGGGTCCTGGGGGCTGGGGGTGGGGGCTGGGGCTTGGGGGCCTGACAGTTGACGGCTGACGACTGACAGCTGACAGATTTCAGCTGACAGATAACGTCAGCTGTTATCTGTCAGCTGTCAGCTGTTATCCGTCAGTCGTCAGCCGTTCTCCGTCGGAGCTCGACCGTCGGCTCCGGCGCTCAGCGGCCGGCGGCGGCTCGGGCGGCCGGGGAGGTCGCGAGGTAGCCGAGGGCCTGGCTGGAGGAGCCCTCCTGGGTGGGGTGGTAGCCGGGGCGCAGGTAGCGCAGGCCGGAGCGGAGCGACCGGACCGGGTCGGGCAGCAGGCCGCGCCTGGCGATCCGGCCGGCCTCTCGCCAGGTGGGCTTGAGCCGGCCGTCGAGGGTGGGGTCGGCGGCGAGCAGGAAGCGGGCACCGCGCACCCAGAGGTGGACCAGCAGCGGCCCGGAGACGAGCATGCCGCGGATCCGGCGCGCGTAGCCCGGGTCGAGGTGGACCATCAGGTCGAAGGCCACGCTGCGGTGCTCGACCTCCTCGGCGCCGTGCCAGCGCAGCAGGTCGAGCATGGTCGGGTCGGCCTTGGCGCGGTCCAGGCCCGGCGAGTTGAGCGCCCAGTTGCCGAGGAAGGCGGTGAAGTGCTCGATCGCCGCGACAAAGGCGACCCGCTCGATGAGGTTCTCGCGCTGCCGCGCGGCGGACAGGCCGGGCTTGTCGCCGAGCACCCGCTGGAACAGCCAGGCGATCTGGCGCACATAGGGGCGCGGGTCGAGGCCCTGGCCGAGCAGGTGGTCGAGGACCTCCTGGTGCGCCTCGGCATGGATGGCCTCCTGGCCGATGAACCCCAGGACCTCGTCCCGCAGTTGCTCGTCGCGGACCATCGGCAGGGCTTCCTTGAAGACCTTGACGAACCAGCGCTCACCCTCGGGCAGGAGCAGGTGCAGGACGTTGATGACGTGGGTGGCCATCGGCTCGTCGGGGATCCAGTGCAACGGCAGACCGGCCCAGTCGAAGCGGACGTCGCGCGGTTCCAGGACGAGGCCCTCGTGCACCCGGGCGGCGGGTGCGGCGAGGGCCGGGACGGGGGTGGGGCTGGGCATGGGAGGGCCCTCCTGACCTGCGGGTGGCGGCTCGACCCGGCACAACGTACTCGCGGGTAGCCATCGCCACAAGGGTTTCGGCGCGCCTTATCGACATCGAGTCTAATAAGTTCCGCCCAACACGGAACCTCACCCGGCCGCCCGGCGAACCGACCCCCGGAAACACGAGGACCCCGCCGGAGCGGGGTCCCTGGGCACGCGGTCCGGTCAGACCGCCATCGCGAGCATCAGCGGCGCGGCGCGGGCGGCGAGCAGTTCGGCCGCCGCCTTCAGCCGGTGCACGTTGTCCACCGGCATCGAGGTGGCGAGGCAGCCGACCGTGCTGCCGGCGGTCACCGGCACGGCCGCGCAGACCGTGCCGAGGGCGTACTCCTGAATGTCCAGCACCGGCACGGTGGCCGGCTGGCGCTCCAGCCGGTGCATCAGCTGGTCGGCGTCGGTGACCGTCCGCGAGGTGAGCCGGGCCACCGGATGGCGGGACAGGTGGTCGCGGCGCGCGTCGTGGTCGAGCTGGCTGAGCAGGCACTTGCCGATCGCGCTCGCGTGCGCGGTGGCACGGAAGTCCACCCACTCCTGCACCGCCGGTGCGCCGTCCGACGCCGAGACCGCCTCGACCGACAACTCCCCCTCGTGGTACCGACTGAAGTACACTGCGGCACCCAACTCGTCCCGCAGCTCGGCGAGTTTGCTGTCCAGCCGGGCGCGGACCAACTGCTCCCGGTTGTGCTGGCCGAGAAGGGCGAACGTCCCGCCGAGCACCCAACCGCCGTCCTGGCAGGCCAGGTAGCCCTCGATCTCCAGGATCTCCGCGAGCCGGCGAACCGTCGGCAGCCCCAGGGACGTCTCCCTCGCCAGGGTGACCAGGGTGGCACCGCCGGGGTGCCGGTCGACCGCCTCCAACAGTCTGAGGGCGTGCTGCAGGGAGGCGAACGAACCGGGCACGCCCTGCTCCGGTACGGCGTGACGGCCCGGGGCTGGTGTCGACATGTCGTCCCCTTCCGATGTCCCCCCGCGGCGTGACCGGCGGGTAGGGTCCAGCCTATCGACCGGCGGACGCCGCCATCGCCTCCTCGCGGGATATTCGGGCAGGCCCGGTGGAACACTTGACTGGCATATGCCCCACCGCGCCCCCTCGTACCCCCTTGCGGTCACGGGTGATCAGCAGCGCGGCACCACCGGGTCGTTGCTGCCCGTACCGGTCCGGGCGACCGAACCCGCGAGGTCGCGGAAGCCGAAGCCCGACCCGCCGGAGCGCCGCCCGGCCACTCGTAGAGCGTCACCGTGTCCCAGATCGCGCCGACGCCCTATCGCCCGTCGACCGCCGGGCCGCCGGGCCGGAAGCTGACCGACAGCCCGGTGTTGTACGGGAAGGCCGTCAAGCGCCTGCCGGACCAGGCAACCTCCAGGCGCCCGCCGCAGAAGCCGACCGCAGGTGGCCCATGACCGCCACCCCAGCCGGTGCGGACGATCGTCGCCGACAGCACCTGAGCCGACTCGCCCCGGCCACGGTCGCGGTCACCCGCACGGGGCCGAGGCGGAACCGGGGCGTTGGAGCTGGACGCCGAAGGGCTCGCCGGCGACGTCCACCACGCGGCCGCGCAGCCAGGTGGTGCGCACGGCACCGGCGAACGTGCGGCCCGCGTACGGGGTCACCGGGTGGCGGTGGTGCAACTCGGCGGCACGGACCGCGAACTCGCCGTCCGGGTCGAAGGCGACCAGATCGGCGTCGTGCCCGACCGCTATGGCGCCCTTCCGCCCGTCGAGGCCGGCCAGCCGGGCCGGTCCTGCGGACATCCAGCGGACCACGTCGGCGAGGGTGTGGCCGCGCCGTCGGGCCTCGGTCCAGACGGCCCGCAGGCCCAGTTGGAGCGAGGCGATGCCGCCCCAGGCCGCCGCGAAGTCCCCGCTGCCGCCGTGCGCGGGAAGTAACTTGAGGCCGGGCGTGGACGGCGAGTGGTCGGACACCACCGCGGCGAGCTCCCCCGCCGCCAGAGCCGCCCAGAGCGCCTCGCGGTTGGCCTCGTCGCGGATCGGCGGGCAGCACTTGAACGCGGTGCCGCCGTCCGGGACCGCTTCGGCGGCCAGGGTCAGATAGTGCGGGCAGGTCTCGGCGGAAACCTCGACGCCCTCCGCGCGGGCCCGGCGCAACAGTGGCAGCACCGCCGCCGAGGAGACGTGCAGGACGTGCACCCGGGCGTCGGTACGGCGGGCCGCCGCCAGCAGCCGGGCGACGGCGGCGGTCTCCGCGGCGGCGGGGCGGGAGGCGAGGAAGTCCCGGTAGCGGACACCGGGTTGTAACGGTGCCGCGGCCAGCACGGCCGGGTCCTCGGCGTGGACGACCGCCAGCGCGCCGAGCCGGGCCTGCTCGGCGAGCACGGCCTCCAGTCCGGCCGCGTCCAGGTGCGGGAACTCCTCGACACCGCTCGGCGCGAGGAAGGACTTGAAGCCGAACACGCCCGCGCGGTGCAGGGGTTCGAGATCGGCCAGATTGCCGGGGACGGCCCCGCCCCAGAATCCGAGGTCCACCCAGGCCCGACCCTCGGCGGCCTTCCGCTTGGCCGCCAGGCCGGCGGTCGTGGTGGTGGGGGGAACCGCGTTGAGCGGCATGTCGACGAGCGTGGTGACGCCGCCGGCCGCGGCGGCCCGGGTGGCGGTGGCGAAGCCCTCCCACTCGGTGCGACCGGGCTCGTTGACGTGCACGTGGGTGTCGACCAGACCGGGCAGCAGGGCGGTCCCGCCCAGGTCGGCCGTCGGGGCGCCATCGGCCGGGACGGAGCCGTGTGCGGCGATCCGCGCGATCCTCCCGTCGCGGACCAGCACGTCCGCGGGGCGTTCGCCGTCCGGTAGGACCACCCGACGGGAGCGGATCACCACGGTTTCACCCAGGGGCACGGGGACCTCCGAAGCCTGGACGAGGGCGGGTGGATCGAAGGACGGCCCGGAGCCTAGGCCCGCCTTCGGCAGACCGTCAATGGACCGGGCGGCGGTTCCGCGACTTCAGTGCCGTCATCCGGCGACGGGATCCAAGTCATGGACCAGGAAGTGGAGTTGCACGTCGTCGGTGGAATCCGCCCACAGCCCTTCCGCGTCGAGTACGGATGCCGCGACCATCCGGGCCTCGGCGACGAGTTCGGGGTGGTAGTCGAAGCCGGGCCACGGCAGGACGGGGTGACCGTTCTCCTCCCCGAACCGCCGAACCCGCTCGATCTCCCCCAGGGCCGCCGGCGGAAGCGACTCATTCGCCCACGACCACAGCCACGACTGCCGGGGGATGCTGACGCTGCCGATCACCGTGAGCCTGCCGGCGAGGAAGACCTTGCCGGCGCGCGACCACGTGATCCGCGCGTCATCCATCGACCACTCGTACCGCACGTCACCCGACAGTCCGAAGCGTTCGATCATGACGGCCTGCCGAGTGCGGGCGCGTTCGCGAGCCGCTAGCACGACCTCCTCCCATGCGGAGTGGTCGTGATGCGGTCGGTCGTCCACTGTGGTGTCCCCTCGTGCCAGAACGGTCGGCCAGATCCTCCCATTCGGCCCGACGGCCCAGGTCGGCGGGCCCGGATGTCGAACGCCGAGCTAGGCGCGCAGCAGCAGGGCCGCCGCCAGTCGCTCCCCCGCGACCTCGGCCAGCTCCCCGGCCCTGGTCAGGCTGTCGGCGGGGCCGTCACCCATCTCGCTCAGCGCGTAGACGGCGACGAAGCCGGCCGCCCGCCACTCGCGCTCGGACAGCTCCACCCGCCCCGCCACGGCGGCCACCGGCACCCCTGCCCTGGCCGCTGCCGCCGCGACTCCGGCGGGGGCCTTGCCGTGGAGCGTCTGCGCGTCCAGGCAGCCCTCGCCGGTGACGACGAGGCGCGCCCCGCGCACCGCCTCGTCGAAACCGAGCAGGTCGAGCAGGAACTCGATGCCGGGTCGCACGGTGGCGCCGAGCAGGGCCAGCGCGGCGAATCCGACCCCGCCCGCGGCGCCGGCACCGGGGGCGTCGCGGACGTCCCGGCCGACCGTGGTGCCGACCACCTCGGCGAACCGGGTCAGGCCGTCCTCCAGCACCACCAGGTCCTCGCGGCTCGCGCCCTTCTGTGGTCCGTAGACGGCCGCGGCGCCGCGCGGGCCGAGCAGCGGATTGTCGACGTCGCAGGCCACGACGACCTCGACGCCCGCCAGGGTGCGGGCCAGCGGGCCGGGGTCGATTCGCGCCAACCGGCGCAACGCGGCGCCGCCGGAGGGAAGTTCGGCGCCGTCGGCGTCCAGCAGGGAGACGCCCAGCGCCTGGAGCAGACCGGCCCCGCCGTCGGTGCTCGCGCTGCCGCCGAGCCCGAGCACGACCCGCCGGGCCCCATCACCGACGACCCGGGCGATCAGCTGGCCGACCCCGTAGGAGCCGGCCGTCAGCGGGGCGGTCCGGCCGCCGGGGAGCCGGGCCAGGCCCGCGGCCTGGGCGAGTTCGACGACGGCGGTGGTACCACGGACGGCGAGCGCGGCGTCCACCGGCAGGCCGGTCGGGCCGGCCACCTCGACGGGGACCCGGGCGAAGCCGGCCGCGAGAGCGGCGGCCAGGGTGCCCTCGCCGCCATCGGCGACGGGCAGTTCGCGCACCTCGGTGCCGGGCACCGCGCGACGGATGCCGGCGGCGATCCGGGCGGCCGCCTCGGCGCCCTCCAGGGTTCCCTTGAACTTGTCGGGAGCGAGGACCACATGGCCCTGATGGGGGGTGGCGGGCATGGTGTGGGCCTCACTTCCGAACCGGTCCGGCGATGGTTCACCAAGCATGAGCCCCGGCAGCCCCGGTCGACGCCTTGGGGCGGCTGACGGCTGACGGCTGACAGATTTCAGATAACAGATTGCAGATAACAGATTCTGTCAGCTGTCACCGCATGTCCTCCGGGCCGCCCAACGCCCGAGCCCCCGTGAAGCGAAGCACCGCCCCGGCCCGTGATCGCTAGAGTGAGCGGGTGCGATTGATGGTGGAGTTCACAACAGAACCGTTCCAACTGGACACGTTCCCGCCACACGCCGTGGCGGCCCGCCGGGCGGTCGACGAGGCCGGACTGGCCGTCTCGGTCGGCCCGTTCGGCACCGGCGCCGAGGGCGGGGCCGAGCAGGTCCTGGCCGCCGTGACCGCGCTGCTCCGGGAGAGCCTGGACGCCGGCGCGACCCGGATCTCGCTCCAGGTCAGCGTCCTCGGCCGGCCCGACGGCCGCCGGCCCGACGACGACGCGGCCTCCGGCGGCAAGCCGTGACCGAGCAGCCGCAACACCCGCTCGCCGCAGCACTCAAGCCGCTGCTGGACGCGGTCGGCGCGACGCCCGTCCCGCTGGGCGAGGCGAAGCCCGAGGACATCGTCCTGGAGTGGGAGGGCGAGCGGGCGCTGGCCGTCCGGCTTCCGCACCTCAGCAACGCACTGGACCGCCTGCTGGCCGAGATGACCCGCCGGTTCGACGGCCGGCCGCTGGCCGAACTGGACCGTGCGGAGAAGCAGCGCGTGGTCGCCCAGTTGGAGGAGCACGGCGCGTTCACCGTCCGCCACGGCGTGGAAACGGTCGCCACCGCGCTCGGTGTCAGCCGCTTCACCGTCTACAACTACCTCAACCGCCAGGACAGTTCGAAATCGGGCTGACCCGGAGCCGATCCGGTCCGCACGTCGCCGCGAACGGGTGCGCGCCGCGACACGCACCACCAACTGTTCAACAGAGTGTTGACGACCCGATCCCTCGGATCTAGCTTGTGCGGGTGGCACCACTCCCCGGAGGTCCATCCGTGACCGACCGTCCCCTCACGTTTGACTCCCTGGCGGCCACCGACGCCGGCGAACTGCGGAGGATCCTGCTGGACGTCTGCGCCAGCCCCGCCTGGGCCGACGCCGTCGCGGCGACCCGCCCCTGGCGGGACCGCCGGGCCCTGCTGGACGCCAACGCCGAGGCGATGGCGGCCCTCTCCATCACCGATCTGCACGAGGCGATGGCCGGCCACCCCCGGATCGGCGCACCGGAGCCGGGCCATGACGCCTCCCGGCGGGAGCAGGCCGCGGTCCGCGGGGCCGACGAGGCCCTGCTCGACGAGCTGCGCCGGGCGAACGCCGCGTACGAGGCCAAGTTCGGCCACGTGTTCCTGATCTGCGCGACCGGCCGCACCTCGGCCGCCATGCTCGCCGCCCTGCGCGAGCGCCACCCCAACGAACCCGCCACCGAGACGGAGATCGCCCGGGGTGAGCTGCGGAAGATCAACGACATCCGTATCACCCGCCTGCTCGACGGCGACTGACGCTCCATCATCTCCGACGTACCGCTGCCACCAGTTAGGCCACGTCCCCCATGACCGGCATCTCCACCCACGTGCTCGACACCAGCCTCGGCCGCCCGGCCCGTGGCGTCCCGGTCGAGCTCGCACTGCGCACCGAGGGCGGCTGGACGGTGCTCGGCACGTCCGCCACGGACGCCGACGGCCGGACCGCCGGTCTGCCGTCCGTCGAGGCGGGCTCGGTCGTCCGGCTGGTCTTCGACACCGCCGCGTACTTCGCGCGGACCACCGAGGACCCGCCGTTCTTCCCCGAGGTCTCGATCGTCTTCACGGTCGCTCCCGCACAGCACCACTACCACGTGCCACTGCTGCTGAACCCGTTCGGCTACTCGGTCTACCGCGGAAGCTAGACCGATCGATTGACAGGGGAACCGGGTCATGGCCCACGTGCTCGGTCAGAACCAGTACGGCAAGGCAGAGAACCGCATCGTCCGCGTCCAGCGGGGCTCCGGCCGCCACGAGATCAAGGACCTGAACGTCTCGATCTCCCTCTCCGGCGAGTTCGAGGACGTCCACCGCACCGGGTCCAACGCCAACTGTCTGCCCACCGACTCCGCCAAGAACACCGTCTACGCCTTCGCCAAGCAGTACGGCATCGAATCCGCCGAGGCCTTCGGCATCCTGCTGGCCCGGCACTTCGTGGAGGACATCGAACGCGGCGTCGTCCACCGGGCCCGGATCCGGATCGAGGAGTACGCCTGGGAACGGATCCCCGGCCCCGGCCCCGGCCCCGGCTCCGGCCCCGAGCAAGCCGGTCACAAAGGCCACGAAGGCCACGACCACTCCTTCGTCCGCACCGGCCAGGAGGTCCGCACCAGCGAGATCGTCTACGACGGCCGCTCCGTCCAGGTGGTCTCCGGCCTCAAGGACCTGGTCGTGCTGAACTCCACCGGCTCCGAGTTCCGGGGCTACCTCAAGGACGGGTACACCACCCTCCAGGAGGCGAACGACCGGATCCTCGCCACCCGGATCACCGCCCGCTGGAAGTACGGCTTCACCGGTCAGGGCGGCGAGTCCCAGCCCCCGTGGGACGACTGTTACGCCCAGGTGAGACGGCACCTGCTGGAGGCCTTCGCCGGCACCTACTCCTACTCGCTGCAGCAGACCCTGCACGCCATGGGCACCCGTGTCCTCGACCACCGCACCGAGGTCGACGAGATCCGCCTCGAACTCCCCAACAGGCACCACTTCCTGGTTGACCTGAAGCCGTTCGGCCTCGACAACGACAACGAGGTCTACTACGCCGCCGACCGGATGTACGGCCTCATCGAGGGCACCGTGCACCGCGAGGGCGTCGTCCCGGTCATCCCGGTCGCCTGACCCGCGGACGCCCCGTGCCCGCCCGGCCTCCCCCTGGAGTCACCATGGCAGTCCAGCACCCGCCCGCCGGCCGACGGATCGTCATCGAGAACGCGGCGATCGCCACCGTCGACGCCCACGACACCGAGCACTCCCGCGGACACGTGGTCGTCCGCGGCAACCGGATCGAGTCGGTCGGCGACGGCCCCGCCCCGGCCCGGCCGGACGGCGTGGCGCGCCGGATCGACGCCGAGGGCCACCTCCTCACCCCCGGCCTGGTCAACACCCACCACCACTTCTACCAGTGGATCACCCGCGGCCTCGCCCAGGACGCCAACCTCTTCGACTGGCTGGTCGCCCTCTACCCGACCTGGGCCCGGATCGACGACCGGTTGGTGCACGCCGCCGCCCAGGGCTCCGCCGCCGCGCTGCTCAAGTCCGGCTGCACCACCGCCGCCGACCACCACTACGTCTTCCCCCGGCAGGGCGGCGACATCCTCGGCGCCGAGATCGAGGCCGTCCGCGAACTCGGCCTGCGCTTCACCGCGCTGCGCGGTTCGATGGACCGCGGCGAGAGGGACGGCGGCCTGCCCCCGGACCACGCCGTCGAGGAGCTCGACGCCATCCTCGCCGCCTCCGAGGAGGCCGTCGACCGCCACCACGACGCCTCCCCCGACTCGATGCTGCGGATCGCCCTCGCCCCCTGCTCCCCGTTCTCGGCCTCCACCCGGCTGATGCGGGAGTCTGCCGAACTCGCCCGCCGCAAGGGCGTTCGGCTGCACACCCACGGCTCCGAGACGGCCCAGGAGGAGGCCTTCTGCCGGGAGCTGTTCGGCATGGGCCCCACCGACTACTTCGAGTCGGTCGGCTGGCTCGGCGAGGACGTCTGGATGGCACACGGCGTCCACATGAACGACGCCGACATCGCCAAGTTCGCCGAGACCGGGACCGGCGTGGCGCACTGCCCGTCCTCCAACGCCCGGCTGGCCGCCGGGATGGCGCGGGTGCCCGCCATGCTGGCGGCCGGCGTCCCGGTCGGCCTCGGCGTCGACGGCACCGCCTCCAACGAGTCCGGCGAACTGGGCACCGAACTGCGCAACGCCCTGCTGATCAACCGCCTGCACGGCTCGCCGCGGGCGCTCACCGCCCGCCGGGTGCTGCGGCTGGGCACCATGGGCGGCGCCCGGGTGCTCGGACGGCAGGAGGAGATCGGCTCGATCGAGGCCGGCAAGCTCGCCGACCTCGCGCTGTGGAAGGTCGACGGCCTGATGCACTCCTCGATCGCCGACCCGGTCGCCGCGCTCGCCCTCGGCGCGCTGCCGCCGCTGGCGCTGCTGCTGGTCGACGGCAAGTCCGTCGTCGAACGGGGGCATCTGACCACGGTGGACGAGGACCGGATCGCGCGGGCCTGCGCCCGCGCCGCCAGGGATCTCGCCGCGCGGAGGAACTGACGGGCGAACAGGCCCGCCAGCACCACCCAGCCGACCGCCCCGTGATCCACCGCCGTGAGCGTGACCACCAGCGGCCCGATCACGTGCGCGCCCACCCCAGGCAGCCGGCCGCCAGCAGCAGCGCCCCGCGCACACAGGCCCGCGCCGCCGAGAGACGTCCGTGACGCCCCGGCTCGCCCGCACCTGGAACAGCACCACCAGCGGGCAGTTGACCACGTTCACCGCCGCCACCGTCACCGCCGGAGCCTCGGTGCCGAGCACGGTCCACAGCGGCAACCCCACCGTCAGCACGGCAAATTGAAGCTCCAGGACGGCGTGCAGCGCGGTGACCGCAGATACCGCCGGTCCCGCAGCGCCGTCCGGCGCGCGCCCGGGCGGGTCAGCCCAGCAGCGGCAGCGCGGGCACGGTCAGGAAGTCCTCGAACTCCTCGCCCACGGCGACCTGTTCGAAGAGCCGCGCGGCCTCCTCCCAGCGCCCGGCGGCGTAGGCCCGGTCCCCGAGTTCGGCCCGCAGCGAGGTCAGCTCCTCGGCGACCAGTCGGCGGACCAGTTCGGCGGTCACCTTCTCCCCGGTGTCGGCGAGGACGACGTCGTTGTGCACCCACTGCCAGGCCTGCGAGCGGGAGATCTCGGCGGTGGCCGCGTCCTCCATCATGTGGAAGATCGCGACCGCGCCGAGACCGCGCAGCCAGGCCTCGACGTAGCGCACACCGACCTGGACGGCGTTGTGCAGCCCGGCGCGGGTGCAGCTTCCGCCGGCCCCCGCGACGTCGAGCAGCTGCCCGGCGGTGACCGCTCCGGCCGGCCCGGCATTGTCCTTCTGGCGCGGACGCTCGCCGAGAACGGCGTCGAAGCAGGCATGGGCGACCGGGACCAGGTCCGGGTGGGCGACTCCCAGGTCGGGGAAGTGGCGTCCTCGAAGTCGGCCAGCCACACCCGGGCACCGGAGTTGAGGGCGTTGATCACCGTCTTCCGGTCCGTGGGACCGGTGATCTCCACCCGCCGGTCCCACAGCGCCCTCGGCGCCTCGGCGACCCGCCAGTCCCCGGCCCGCACGGCGGCCGTCTCCGCCAGGAAGTCCAGGGTGCCGGTCCGGGCGATCTCGGCACGACGCTCGCGGCGGCGGGCGAGCAGTTCGCGGCGCCGGCCGTCGAAGGCACGGTGCAGACCGGCCGCGAACGCGACCGCCTCCGGCGTGAGCACCTCCTCGGCCCGCTCGACATGCGGACCCCTGACTGTGACGACCGGAGCGGCTGCGGGGGCTGCGGATCCGTGCTCTTCGGCCATCGGCAGGACTCCTCGATGGAGGGATCGATTCTGTAAGGTGGAGACTAGTTTCCGCGATACAGAATTCCAACGGGTGTGTTGAGAGGATCGCCGGGACCGTACTCCTCCCCCACAGCGAAGGGAACCGCCGGTGGCCCCGACCTCCGACAGCATCGAGAGAACGACCCCGGACCGCGCGAGCGGCGGCGTACAGTCCGTCGAGCGGGCCTTCCAGCTGCTGGAGGCGCTCGCCGACTCCGGCGGCGTGGCGACGCTCAGCGAACTCTCCACCTCCTCCGGCCTGCCGATGCCGACCATCCACCGCCTCGTTCGCACCCTCCTCCAGCAGGGCTATGTCCGCCAGGACACCGCCCGCCGCTACACCCTCGGCCCCCGGCTGATCCGGCTCGGCGAGACCGCCGGCCGGCTGCTCGGCAGCTGGGCCCGCCCCTACCTGGCGGAGCTGATGGAGGCCACCGGCGAGACCGCCAACCTGGCGGTGCTGGAGGGCGGCGAGGTGGTGTACGTCGGCCAGGTGCAGTCACGGCGTTCGATGCGGATGTTCACCGAGGTCGGCCGGCGGGTGCAGCCGCACTGCACCGGCGTCGGCAAGGCGTTGCTGGCGCAGCTGCCGGAGGAGGAGGCGCGCGCCGTCCTCGGCCCCGACCCGCTGCCCGCGCTCACCCCGCACACGGTGACCGACCCGCGGGAGCTGATGCGCCAGCTCGCCGAGGCGCGCGAGCGCGGCTACGTCGTCGACGACCAGGAGCAGGAGATCGGGGTGCGCTGCATCGCGCTCGCCGTCCCGGGCGCGCCCACTCCGACGGCGCTGTCGGTCTCCGGCCCCGAGGCTCGCGTCCGGGCCCTGGAGGAGCAGGCCGGGGCGGCGCCCCTGGTGCCCGTGATGCAGGGGATCGCGACCCGGCTCGGGCAGGTCCTGGCGCCCTGACGGCCCTGCGGCCGCTCGGAGGCCCCGGTGGGCCGGGCGGGCCAGGCGGGATGGGCGGGCTGGGCGGGCCGTGGCAGCCGTCGCGCGACTCGCACCGCTTCGCCCACGGACGGACAACTGTCGGTCAACGGTCGGGCGGGATGGATCAGTTGATCCGCCGCACGCCCCGGCGGGCGCCGGGCCGGCCGGGGGAACGGGGCCGCGGGGGTGTCCGGCGTGGCGGGTCCGGCGGGGAAAGTGCGCCGCGGGGGCGGGGTGGTCGGATAGGTTGGAGCTCCGTCCGCGCCGCCCGACAAGGAGATCCGCCCCACCATGACCGCGTCCCTGCCCGCCTTCGCCGGCCGCACCTACCTGTTCCGGGTCGACAACGGCGCGGCCTTCCGCAACGCCTACTCGGCCGACGGCAAGCGGCTGCGCTGGGAGGGGCTCGGCGAGTCGGCGGGCCAGTGGGAGGACGTGACCCTGCACGTCGCCGAGGTCGGCCCGCAGCTGTACTTCGTGAGCTGGACCGAGGTGAGCGGCATCACCGTCAGCCACGTCATGGACCTGGCCCGGATGACGGTCCGCGCGTTCTGGACCTACGAGGGCGAGGGCGGCCGGGTCGGCGAGCTGCACACCGGCACGCTGGAGCAGGTGGCCTGAGCCCTCGGCCGTGTGCCGGGACCGGTTCGGTTCCGGTCCCCCGGCGGTCCCGCGGCGGTCCTGCGGTGCCTCCGAGGTGCTTCCTTGCCGGTCCTGGGCCGGTACCGGGACCGGCCCAGGCCGGTCAGGCCGACTGGCCGGTGGCCGGGACGGACAGGTGCTGGGAGATCCACTCCAGTGAGGACGGGAGCAGCCTGCTCCAGGTCTCGAAGTTGTGGCCACCGGTCTCCAGCATGCTGTAGGAGACCTTCATCGGGCTGTGCGCGGCGGCCACGAACGCCTCGGTCTCGCGCCGGTAGTCGCCGTCGCCCTCCTTGGTGCCGGCCAGCAGCACCGCGATCTTCGGCTGCGGGAGGTTCTTGAGCCGCCACATGAGGTCGGCCTCGTCGCGCCGCTGGGCGCTGCCCTTGAAGAGGTCACCGGTGGTCGGGTCCTCGGCGGCCCGGTAGTAGCCGGAGAGCGAGACGGCGGTCGGGAAGACCTCGGGGTGGCGCATCGCCAGCTTGAGGGCGCAGTAGCCGCCGGTCGAGTTGCCCATGAACGCCCAGGCCTGCGGGTCGGCCGCCACCCGGAAGCTCGCCTGGACCGCCGAGGGCACGTCCTTGGTGAAGTAGGTCTCGGACTGCGCGCCGCCCGGGATGTCCTCGCACTCGGTGTCCTGCGGCAGCGCCGGCGAGGGGCGCACCAGCACCATCACGGTCGGCTGCATGCGGCCCTCCTGGAGCAGCTTGAGCGCCGCGCCCGGGTAGTTGAGCCGGGTGACGAGGTTCTTCGCGAGGCCCGGGAAGCCGGTGCTGACGATCAGCACCGGGAACTGCTTCTGCGCGTACTCCGGCTGGAAGTACTGCGGTGGCAGGTAGACGTAGCCCTCGGTGGAGAGCCGGGTGGTGGCGCCGTCGATCCGGACCTCGCGGATCTCGCCGGACTTCCCGGGGTCACGGCCGAGCGCTCCGCCGCCCTGCACCTCGGCGTGGCCGATGGTCTCGACGCGCAGCCGGCCGGAGGCGTCCACCTTGTTCTGGATGACCACCGGTCCGCTGTCGCCGGTGCCCAGCAGGTCGTCCCAACTGCTGTAGAACGCGAAGTAGTTGTTGGCCACCAGGCCGAGCGCGGCGAGTACCGTCAGCTGGGTGGCGAGCAGCGCGCCGATCCGGCCGAGGACCGCCTGCCAGCTGCGCTTCGACAGTCTCGGCCACAGCCAGACCGTCCCGGCCATCGCCGCGACGGCGATCAGGACGGTCAACGCCAGCACCTTGTGGCTCGTCAGACCCATGTCTTGTTTGCTCCCACGCCTCGTACTCCCCCACCCCCGGGGGAAGGACACCCGGGAGGGCCGCCCCGGTTCCCCCGTCCGCAGCAGGTTCGTCGCCCGGGCGCGACCACTCAGCCTAACGCCCGCGCGGACCCCGTCGCCCCCGCCGACCAGCGGTGACGGGCTCGACCCGGAGGACGAAGCCCCGCGCCGGCCGGCCACCCCGTCAGCCGAGGCGGCTCCAGAGGCCGAGACCCCCGGTGAGTTCGTGCACGCAGCGGGCGCCGAGCTCGCGGGGCGAACCCGGTCCGGTGGGCGGGGCGCCGGAGAACGCCCACTCCTCCAGGGCGACCCGGATAGCGGCGGTGGCGGCGGCAGCGGCGAGCCGGATCTCCAGGGCGTCGGTGCCGGGCGGGCAGCGGTCGGCGATCGCCGCCCGCAGTCGCTCCTCGGAGTCGGCGTGCACGCGCTGCCAGACCGAGGCGAGGCGGGGGTCCCGCAGCAGTTCGCGGGTCCAGCGCATGGCCTCGCCGTCCTGCGCGTCGGCCGGGCTCAACGACTCGGCCGCCGAGCGCTCCAGCGCCTCGCGGACAGGCAGGTCGGACGCGCTCTCGGCGAACAGTCGCACCCAGCGCTCGCCGCCGGCCGCGAGCAGCGGGGCGACGGCGTCCTCCTTCTCCGAGAAGTAGCGGTAGAAGGTGCGCAACGAGATGCCCGAGGCGTTGGCGATCTCTTCGGCGGTGGTGGCCTCGGCCCCGCGCGCGGCGAACAGTTCCGCCGCCGCCCGGGCGATCTCCAGCCGGGTGCTCTCGCGGCGGCGCTGGGTCAGGGTCGGGCGTCCGGTCACGGGCTCAGCGTACGCGAGTCGACACGTCGAGACTTTTTGGCACAACGTGTCACTTAGGCGTACCGTGCCAGTGAGGTTGCTGGACCACGAACGAGACCTCGACCACGAACGAAACGGAGCACCACCATGGAGCGCTTCACCGGGCGCAACGTCCTGATCACCGGCGGCGGCTCGGGCATCGGCCAGGCCACCGTCCACCGGATCCTCGCCGAGGGCGGGCGGGTCGTCGCCGTCGACGTCAGCGAGGACGGCCTGAAGGCCACCCTGGACCGCGCCACCGCCGACGGCACCGCCGACCGCCTCACCACGACGGTGCTGGACGTGTCGGACGAGGCCGCCGTCCGGGCCGGCGTCGCCGAGGCCGTGGCCGGGCTCGGCGGCCTGGACGTGCTGGTCAACGCGGCCGGCATCCTGCGCTCCGCGCACACCCACGAGACCAGCCTGGACTTCTGGAACAAGGTGATCGCGGTCAACCTGACCGGCACCTTCCTGATGACCCGCGAGGCGCTGCCCGCGCTGCTCGCGGGCGGCAGGGGCGTGGTGGTGAACTTCAGCTCCACCTCCGCGACCTTCGCCCACCCCTACATGGCCGCGTACGCCGCGACCAAGGGCGGCATCCAGTCGTTCACGCACGCGATCGCCGCCGAGTACGCCAAGCAGGGGCTGCGCGCGGTCTGCGTCGCGCCGGGCAGCATCGACAGCGGCATGACCAGCAACCCGGGCCTGCCGGCGGACGCCGACTTCAGCCTGCTCGCCAAGCTCTCCCCCGCGATCGGGCAGGGCTTCGCCGGACCGGAGACCGTGGCCGGCGTGATCGCCATGCTCGCCTCGGACGACGGCGCGTTCGTCACCGGGACCGAGCTGCGGATCGACGGCGGCACCCACATGTGAGGCCCGCGCTTCGCCGGACCTGGTCTTCGTCAGGTCCGGCCCTCACCGGGTCCGGTAGTCGCCGAATCTGGTAGTCGCCGCCCGGGCCGCCGGGCCGGGCGGCGGCGAAGACCCGGCCGGGGCTGACAGCTGACAGCTGACAGCTGACAAATGACAGATTTCAGATGACAGCTAACAGATTTCAGATTCTGTCATCTGAAATCTGTTAGCTGTCATCTGTCAATTGTCAGCCGTCGGTCGACGACCGCGCGCCGTCGGACGCCGCCCGCCACTCGGTCGCGAAGGCCCGGGCCGGGTTGGTGGTGAGGAGGCGGTGCGGGAGGTCTGGGCCGAACTCACGGGCCAAGCGGGGGCCGAGGGCGGTGAGGAGATGGGTGGGGCCGGGGGCGTGGCGGGCGGTGCGAGTGGTGGTGTCGCCGCCGAGAAGCAGGCGGTCGGCGTGCCCGGCCTCGACAAGAGCGGCCACCGTGTCGAAGAGGTGGTGGTCGGTCGCGTGGTGCGCGCGGGAGGGGCCGTCCAGGGCCAGGAAGGCACCAGCGGCGGCGAGTTCGCGGTGCAGGCGGAGATCCGGGTGCCGGTTGAGGTGCCCGAGGATCACCCGTCGCGGCGGGACGCCGTGCCGCTCGCAGAGCAGATCGAGGACGTCCGGCGCGGCGGTGCCGAGCTCGTGGTGGACGGCGATCGGCGCGCCGGTGGCGTGGTGCGCCTCGGCGGCGGCCGCCATGACCCACCGGGTGTGGGCGTCCAGGCCGTGGTAGTCGCCGGCCACCTTGATCAGTCCGGCCCGCACGCCCTCAGGTGCGCCGTGCAGCGCGGTGGTGAGCTCGGCGGTGAAGAACCCGGCGAGTCCGGCGTAGCGCCGATCGAGGTCCGCCGGATCGTAGTGGACGGCCTGGTGGAGCCCGGTGGCGGCGATCAGGTGGACCCCGGTGGCGCGGGACAACGCCGGCAGCGCGTCGGCCCACCGCCCCATCCCGGCGGGCGTCCACTGGACGAACGCCCCGCCGCCGGCCGCCGCGAAGGCGCGCAGCACCTCCTCGGCGGCGGCCGGGTCGTCGAGTTCCTCGCCCGGCAGCCTGGGGCTGCGCAGGAAGAGGTGGTCGTGGGCGTCGCAGACGCCGAGTTCGGCGGGGTCGAGATCGCCGAGGACGGTCCGGACGGCGCCCGTGGCGGTGTGGGTGCTCATGCACTCTCCGCGAAGGTCGCGGCGGCGATCCGGAGCCCGGCCAGCGCCTTGGGGACGCCGACATAGGGCGCGAGGTGGACCAGCACCTCGGTGATCTCCTCCCTGGTCAGGCCGATCCGCAGGCTGTTGCGGACGTGGTCGGCGAGTTGCGGTTCCACCCCGCCGAGCGCGGTGAGCGCGGCCAGGTTGGCCACCTGGCGGTCGCGCAGGGCGAGTCCGGGCCGCTGGTAGGTACCGCCGAAGAGCGCGGTGACGATCCAGTCGGCGAATCCGGGGGCGAGTTCGTCGAGGGGGCCCAGGGTGTCGGCCCGGGTCCCCGGCCCGGCGAGTTCGGCGAGCAGGGCGTAACCCGCGGCCCGGTCGAGCGGGGCGGGGGCAAGGCTCGCGGCATCGGGACCTGCGACGCCGGGGCCCTCGTCGTTGGGGCCCGCGTCGACGGGGCTCGCGTCGGTGTGCCTGCCGGGTCCGGGGGTTGCGGCCGGGTTCATGGGTCGGGGCGGTCCTTTCACCAGTGACGGCCGGCGGGAAGCCGGTCGAGTTCGGGACTGGAGAGGTGGTGCACGCGGTACCGGGTGCCGGGCACCGCGGCCGGGGCAGCCTCGCGCCAGAGGGCGAAGCGCAGCAGTTCCCAGCGGTCCGGGTCAACGGCGACGGCGGCGGTGTGCAGGTCGGGGTGGTCGGGCAGTTCGGCGAGGGCGTGTTCGACGGCCTCGGCCGGGTCGGTGCCCTCCGGGAGGAGGACGGCCTGACGGGTGGCGATGGCCGGTGCGCCCGCGGCAGGACCGCGGCGCAGACCCGCACCGAGCCAGTGGCGCACGACGGGACGGCCGAAGTCCGCGCCGACCCCGCGGAAGCCCGGCCCCCAGAGGAAGGCGTTCATGCCCTCGGCGGTGCGCCAGAGGTAGAAGGGGGCGTACTGGTTGACGGGCGACCCGTCGAGACCGCGTTCGCGCACCAGGTAGGCCTTGAGGCCGAGGCCGGGGTGGCCGTCGAGCAGGTGGCCCCGGGTGGCGATCCGCCGGTGGATGATGCCCATGTCGTAATCGGCGGGAAGCGTGATCTCGTACTGCATGGCGTGCACGGCGGGCTCCGGAAGGGGGTTGGGCCGACGGCCCGGTCCGCGCGACGGCTCGGCCGGTACGGCGACTCGGCCGGCGCGGGCCCGGTCGGCGATCGCTCAGTCGGTGCGGTGGGCGGCGAGCAGGGCGAGGGCGCCGCGGACGGCCTGCTCGAACGGTTCGGCGCTGTCGGCGGCGCGGGCGAGCACGTAGCCGCCCTGCACCACGGCGACCACGGCGGCGGCGAGGTCGGCGGGCTCGGCACCCGGCCGCAGGTCGCCGGCCATCTGCCCCTCGGCGATCACCCCGGCGAGCCGGCCGCGCAGCCAGTCGAAGGTCTCCTCGACGGGCGCCCGCAGCCGGGGATCGGCGACCACCTCCGGGTCCTGGGCCATCCGCCCGATCCGGCAGCCGCGCAGCACGTCGCGCTCGCGCCGCAGATAGGCGGCGACCCGGTCGTGGGCGGTGCCGGGGCCGGCGAGGTCGGCCTCGGCGACGGCGCGCATCTGCTCGGCGCTGCGGCGCAGGGCGGCGGCGGCGAGGTCCGGCTTCCCGTCGAAGTGGTGGTACATGCTGCCCTGGCCGACGCCGGCGCGCTGCTGGATGGCCTTCGGGCTGGTGCCGACGTAGCCCCGCTCCCACAGCAGTTCCTGGGTGCTCTCGATGAGACGGTCCTGGGTTGCCATGGCAAAGACTGTACCTACTGGTACAGCAGATGTACATACCAGTAGGTACAGTCGTCGCGGCGAGCCCGGGAAGGCCACGAGGCCGTGGGCCGCCCCCCGGCGGTCCACGGCCTCGTGTGATCGTCGTCCCCGCCCGCCCCGCGCGGCATTCCTCGACGGACGGTGGCACAGATCACCCCGGACGCCCACCGCCTGGCAGGATGGCCGCCATGACCTACCTCGCCGCGGATGACCGCTACACCTCGATGACCTACCGCCGGGCCGGCCGCAGTGGTGTGCTGCTCCCCGCCGTCTCGCTGGGCCTGTGGCACAACTTCGGTGACGCCCAGCCGCTCGACGTCCAGCGAGCGGTGCTGCGCCGCGCCTTCGACCGGGGTGTCACCCACTTCGACCTGGCCAACAACTACGGCCCGCCGTACGGCAGCGCGGAGCGCAACTTCGGCTACCTCTTCGCGCAGGACTTCCGCCCGTACCGGGACGAGCTGTTCATCGCCTCCAAGGCCGGCTACGACATGTGGCCCGGCCCGTACGGCGTGGGCGGCAGCCGCAAGTACCTGCTGGCCAGCCTGGACCAGTCGCTGGGCCGGATGGGCCTCGACTACGTGGACGTCTTCTACTCGCACCGCTACGACCCGGACACCCCGCTCGAGGAGACCATGGGTGCGCTGGACTCGGCGGTCCGGGCGGGCAAGGCGCTGTACGCGGGTATCTCGAACTACCCTGCGGAGCAGCACCGGGAGGCGGTGGCGCTCCTGCGCGAGCTGGGCACGCCGATCCTGATGAACCAGTGCGCGTACTCCGTCCTCAACCGCTACGTCGAGGACGAGGGCGTGCTGGACGCGGTCGCCGACACGCAGACCAGCCTGATCGCCTACTCGCCGCTGGCCCAGGGCCTGCTGACCGACCGCTACCTGTCCGGGCAGGTGCCGGCCGGGTCGCGGATGTCGATCGGCAAGTTCCTGCGCGAGGAGGCGCTCACCGAGGCGAAGCTGGAGCAGCTGCGGGCGCTGAACAAGGTGGCGGAGCGGCGCGGACAGAGCCTCGCGCAGCTGGCGCTGAGCTGGGTGCTGCGGGACCCGCGGGTGGTGTCGGTGATCATCGGGGCCAGCAGTGTGGCGCAGCTGGACCAGAACCTCGACGCGCTGGCGGGCGCTCCGCTGACCGCCGAGGAGCTGGCCGAGATCGACGTTCTGAGCCGCTGAGCCCTGGGGCGACGCTACCGACGACGGTTCGGACGGCGGTTCGGGCTCCGCTTCGGGCGAGGGTTCGGGCGAGGGTTCGAGCGAGGGTTGGGGCCGGGGCTCGGGCAGGGCGTGCCACGGTGCCCGGCCGGTCGACGCGTGACCGGTCGGGCACCGCGCTCGTTGGACCGCGCGTACGGGACCGTCCGTACGCGTCCTTCGAGACCTCGGGAGCCCGTCGTGCGGACGTACCTCCTCCGGGCCGTCGCCCGTTTCGCCCGGCAGCTGGCGCTAACCTCGCCGCTGCCGTTCCCCGTCCTGCCGGGCGCCCTGCCGAGTGTTCTCGCGGGCGCCCTGCCGGGTGTGGTGCCGGGTGTCCTACCGCCGGGTGACGCCCAGCGCCGGTAGCACCGTCTCGGCGACCCGGTGGGCCTCCTCCAGCAGGGGGTTGCCGGAGAGGATGAAGGTGTCCACGCCGAGCGACTCGAACTCCTGGAGCCGCTCGATCACCTGGGCCGTCGAGCCGACCACGGCGGTGCCCGGGCCGGGACGGAACAGGCTCATCCCGGGCCAGAGGTTGGGGTACGCCTCCAACTCCCGCGCCCGGGCGGGCACCTTGCCGCCGTGCTGGCGGAACTGCCGCTGCCAGCCGACCCCGTCCTCCCCGCGCACGCCGCCGAGCTGACGGGCGTAGGTGGCCTCGCTGGTGACGTCGAGCAGCCGGTCGGCAGCGGCCCAGGCCTCGTCCTCGGTGTCGCGGACGATCAGGTGCAGCCGCAGTCCGATCCGCAGGCTGCGGCCGTGCGCGGCGGCCCGCTCACGGACCAGGTCGAGCTTCTCCTTCAGCTGCTGCGGCGGCTCGCCCCAGGTGAGGTAGACGTCGACGTGCTCGGCGGCCATCTCGATGCCGGCCGCCGAACTGCCGCCGAACCAGAGCGGGATGCCGCCCGGCTGCACCGGCGCGAGTTCGCGCAGGCTCGCCCCGGCGTTCCGCAGATCGTAGAACTCGCCCTTGTGGTCGAAGACTTCACCGGCCGTGAGGCGTTTGACGATCGACCAGTACTCGGCGCTGAGACGGTAGCGGTCGTCGTGCTCGACGTGCAGGCCGTACTCGCGCAGCTGCTCGGTGGAGCCGTTGACCACGTTGAAGCGCAGCCGTCCGCCGTGCAGGTGGTCGAAGCTGAGCGCCATCTTGGCCAGCAGGGTGGGCGCGATCAGCCCGGGGTGGACGGCCAGCAGCGGCTTGAACGCCGAGGTGGTGGCGGCCGCCAGGGCGTTGCCGAGGTCCCACACGTCGTAGAGGTCGGTCGCCAGCAGCGCGCCGGTGTAGCCCAGGCGCTCGACGCTGCCGGCGAGTTGCTGCAGGTAGCGGATGTCGACCGGGCGGCGTCCGGCCGGCTCCCAGGGGTAGTGGCCCTCGCGCGGGATGATGTACCAGAGGACTTCGGAGGCCATCGGTCAGACCGCCTCGGTGACGGTGCCGGCCGGAGCGGCGACGGCCACAGCCACGGCAGTGGCCACCGGCGCCTCCAGCGCGGGCAGGTGGGCGTCGGCGACCGTCACCGCGCGGTCGATGAACCCGACCCGGTGGAAGATGTCGGCCGCCTCCTGCTGCTCGGCGACAAACGCGGCGGTCGCCGGTTCCAGCCGCCACGGCAGCCCGGCCAGCGCCGTCCGCCAGTCCTCGGCGCTGCCGCCCAGGTCGTCGGCGGCGATCGCGGCGGCCTCCGACAGGTGCCCGGCCACCCAGGCGTCCGCGCGGCGCAGGGCGGTGGCGATCGCGGCGACGACCTCGGGTCGGTCGGCCGCGAAGCCCCGGCGGGTGAAGAAGACCGAGCGGTCGGTGATCACGTCACCGGTGCGGACGAGTTCGCGGAACCCGCCCTCCCGCCGGGCCGCGGCCAGCTCGGCCCCCTGGGCGATCCAGCCGACGATCTCGCCCTCGCGCAGCCGCCGCGCCTGGTCCTCGCCGGCAGCCGGGCGGACGGCGGTGACGTCGGTGGCGTAGGAGAGTCCCTCGGCGTGCAGGGCCTTGGCGAGCAGGTGGGTCTGCCAGGAGCCGATGGCGAGGACGACGGTGCCGCCCTTGAGGTCGGCGACCGTCCGCACCGGGCCGTCGGCGCGCACCAGCAGGGCTCCGTGGTCCGGGCGGGGCGCGGAGACCGCCGCGTAGACGAGGTCGTGGCCGGCGGCCTGGGCGGTGACCGGAGGGGTGGAGCCGGTGCCGCCGAAGTCGATGGTGCCGTCGGCGAGGAGCTCGCCGGTGCGGGTGCCGGCGCTGTAGTGGTGGAACGCTCCGGTCTCGCCGAGTGGGGCCAACTCCTCGGCCAGGTAGTCGAGTCGGGAGAGGTAGTAGAGCGAGGGGTTGCTGGCGTGGACGCCGAGGGTGATGGCCATGGGGATCAACTCCTGTGGTGCGGGCGGTCGGACGAATCGGGGGGGTCGGCTTGTCAGCGGGGCTTCGGGCGGTTCGCGGGGCTCGGGCGGTTCGCGGGGTGGCCGGTCGGAGGGGTCAGTGAACGCCGAGGTCGGCGAGCAGGCGGCGGCGCAGCTCGGCGAAGGCCGGATCGGCCGGGTCGCGCGGGCGTTCGACCGTGACGTGTTCGTCGCGCACCAGGGCGCCGTCCCGGAGCACGGCGACCCGGTCGGCGAGCCGCACGGCCTCGTCCACGTCGTGGGTGACCAGCAGGACGGCCGGCCGGTGGCGGCGGACCAGGTCGCCCACGAGGTCCTGCATGCGCAGCCGGGTGAGCGCGTCCAGTGCGGCGAACGGCTCGTCCAGCAGGAGCAGTTGGGGCTCGCGGACGAGTGCCCGGGCGAGCGCCGCCCGCTGCGCCTCGCCGCCGGACAGGGTCGCCGGCCAGGCGTCGGCGTGCCGGTCGAGGCCGACCTCGGCGAGTGCCTTGAGCCCGGTCTCCCGGGTGGCGGCGCCGCGCGGCAGGCCGACCGTGACGTTGGCGAGCACCCGCTTCGAGGGGACCAGCCGGGGCTCCTGGAAGACGACGGTACGCACCGGCGGCACCAGGACGGTGCCCGCGTCGGCCCGGTCCAGGGCGCCGAGGATGCGCAGCAGGGTGGTCTTGCCGGTGCCACTGGCGCCGAGCAGGGCGACGAACTCGCCCCGGTCGATGGAGAGGTCGACGCCGTCCAGGACGGCCCGGGTGCCGAACACCCGGCGCAGGCCGCGCAGATGGACGGCGGGTACGGGTGCGGGCACGGGGCTCCCGGACGTTTCCGGGGCACCGGGCGCCGAGGTGGCGGCGGGTGCGGTGACGGGCACGGCGGTGGATGCGGTGACGGGTGCGGTGTTCATCGGGCGCCTCCGTGGACGGCCTTGCGCCAGGGCATCAGGAAGCGCTCTAGGAGGCGGACGACGCCGTCGGCGGTGAGTCCCAGCAGTCCGTAGATCAGGATGCAGACGGCGAGGACGTCGGTGCGGGAGTAGTTCTGCGCCTGGGCCATCAAGTACCCGATGCCTTCCGTGGAGTTGATCTCCTCGGCGGCGATCAGCGCGATCACGCTGAGGGTCATGGACAGCCGCAGCCCGGAGAGCAGCGCCGGCAGGGCGCCGGGCAGGACCACGGTGCGCACGATCGCCCAGCGGCCGAGGCCGAAGCTGCGCATCGCCTCGATGAGCTTGCGGTCGGTGTTCCGGACGCCCCCGGAGGTCGACACGTACATCGGGAAGCTGGTGGCGACGCCGATCAGCGCGACCTTGGCGGTCTCGGTGATGCCGAACCAGACCATGAACAGCGGGACGAGCGCGAGGAAGGGAACGGTGCGCAGCACCTGCACGGCGGAGTCCAGCAGTTCCTCGCCGAGGCGGAAGAAGCCGGTCACGACCCCGAGCACCAGGCCGGCGGTGGCACCGATCAGCAGGCCGAGGCCGGCCCGGGTGAGCGAGACGGCGAGGGCGTCGGTGAGTTGGCCGTTGCCCCACAGTTCGCCGACCGCCTCGGCGACCTGGGTGGGCGAGGCCAGCACGTCCTGGGTGAGGGCGCCGGTCGCGGAGGCGAGGGCCCAGCCGCCGAGCAGGGCGAGCGGACCGAGGGTGCGCAGGGTGAGGGCGAGCGCCCTGGGGCGCGGGGCCTGGAGGCGGGTACGGGGTTCGACCAGGCCGGCCGCGTGGGCGGCGGCGGTGCCGCGGTCGGCTTCCTCCCCGGCGGCCGTGCTGCTCAAGGATTCGGTGGTGGTGCTCACTTGGCACCGGTCCCGAGCTTGTCGACGTCGATCAGGTAGGGCTTGACGTCGACCAGCTGCTTGGTGACCTTCTGGTCGGCGAAGAAGGCGGCGACGGTGCCGAACCGGGCGATGTCGGCCTCGCCAATGGGGCCGGCGGCGGCGCCCTGCCGGGAGACCTCGATCGCGACGCCCTTCTCGGCCGGCGTGACGGCGGTAGGGCCGGAGTCGGTGAAGACGTTCAGGTAGGCGGCCGGGTCGGCCTTCTCCTTGAGGCCGTTCTCGCGCAGGTAGTCGTAGAAGGCCCTGACCACCTCGGGGTGCTTGTCGGCGAAGGCGTTGCGCACGGCCCAGACGGCGTAGTTGTCGGAGCCGACCTCCTTGCCGTTGACCAGGAAGTGGGCGCCGGAGTTGGCGATCGACGGGGTGGAGAAGGTGTTCCAGGTCGCCCAGGCGTCGACCTGGCCGGAGTTGAACACGCCCGAGGTCTGGTCGGCCCGCAGGTAGACCCGCTCGACCTTGTCCGCCGGGACGCCGTTCTTCTCCAGGGCCTTGAGCAGCAGGTACTCGCTGGTGCCGCCCTGGCTGACGGCGACCTTGCGGCCGACGAGGTCCTGCACGCTCTTGATCGGCGAGTCGTTCTTCACCAGGATGCCCTCGCCGACGCCGTCGGGGGTGGTCTGGGCGAACAGCTTGAAGCCGGGCTTCTGGGCGAGCGCGGCGACGGCGGAGGTGATCGAGCCCTGGGCGACGTCGAGCTGGTCGGCGGAGAGCGCCTGGGCGGCGGGCGCGAACGGGCCGGCGCTGCCGGTCCAGGCGACCTTGGCGTGGACGGTGGCCAGTGCCCGGTCCAGCGAGCCGTCCTTCTTGCCGAGGGCGAGGAAGCCGTTGTTGCCGGGATCGGGCACCCGGAGCACCACCTCGGCCTTGCCACCGTCGGCGGAGGCCTTGGCCCCGTCGGCGGACGAGCCGCAGGCGGCCAGGGCGGTGGTGGCGAGCAGTGCGGTGGCGGCGAGGACGAGGCGGGAGGGGTTCACGGGGTCGACTCCTGAGGACGGCGGGACGGGGGTGGGCGCGGGGCGGGCGGATGACGGGTGACGGTTGACGGCTGACAGATTTCAGCTGACAGATAACAGATGATGAAATCTGTCAGCTGTTATCTGTCAGCCGCCGTGCGTCCGCCCTTCGGCGCGGCGGGCGGCGAGCAGGGCGCGGGCGGCACGCAGGGGTTCGGGGTCGGTCCAGGCGTGGACGTCGACCGGACCGGCCAGGAATCCGTGCCGCTCAAGGAAGCGTTCCTGCTGCTCCAGGAGGGCAAGCCGCTCCGCGGAGAGATCGAGGTGCAGAGTCCGGTGGCCGCCCCGGGCGTACGCGCCGGCGACGCCCTCCTCCCCCGCACCGGTCTCGGCGCTGAGGATGCGCGCGACCTCCGCCGGGCGCCCGGCGGCCCAGTCGGCGGCCTCCAGCAGGACGGCCAGGAAGCGGGCCACCAGCTCCGGGTGCTCGTCGAGCAACTGCTGGTGGACGGTGATCGGCCGGGGCGTGCCGTTGTTCACCCTGGCCCGCCGGTCCGGCGCCTCGTCCAGGTCGACGGCGATCTCCGCGCCGATCCGGCGGGCCGCCTCGACCGCGAGCGCGCCCTTGACATAGACCGCGTCCACGACGCCGTCGCGCAGCGCCGCCAGCTCCGCGGCCCACTGACCGCCGTCCGGCACGGCCGGCACGTCCACCAACTCGGCGTCGTCGAGCGTGAGTCCGGCGAGCGAGAGCGCGCCGTGCAGGCCGGCCAGGGCCATCGCCCGCCAGAAGTCGATCGCGATCCCATGTCGTGGGACGGCGAGCCTGCGGCCGCGCAGCTGTGCGGCGCCGGTGATACCGCTGCCCGCCCGAACCAGGACGACCTGGCGCTCCTCGATCCAGGTGAGCCCGATCAGCCTGGTCCGCTCGCCGCGCGAACGGGCCCAGAGCGCCGGAACGTTGCCGCCCTCGCGGAACAGCCCGGTCAGGGCGTGGGTGTAGTGGTGGTCGGCCGCCACCTCCGGCGGAACGTCCTGGAGCGAGCGGACGGCGATGCCGTCGGCGGCGAACTCCCGGCCGAGCCAGCCCCGGTCGGCCGCGATGCCGGTCGCGGTGGGGACCGGGCAGCGGGTGAACCAGAGGGTGTCGGGCGCCTCGGGGGCGGACGTGGTCGGCGCGGCGGCGGTGGGGCTGTCGTGGCTGGGCACGGTGGGCTGGTCCTCTGCGGCAGGGTGCGGGCGAACGCGGCGGGCGCGGCGCGGCACGGGTCACCAGTCGTGGTGGGGCGGGGAGTCCGAGGGTGGTCGGCGCGGACGGAAGCGGCGCGTCAGCGACAACAGACGCAGGGGGCGGGGCACCGGCGATTCGTCACGGCGCTGCTCCTTCCTGCGGTCGGGGCGCGATGGACGGGGCTCGTCCGGTGCGCTGGTCCGAGCGTTCCACGGCGGACCGGCGACGGACAAGGGTTTGCCACATCATGGGATCGGTTGTTCATGAACGGCATCCTTTTGCAACGCCGTTGACACATTCCCGCAGCACGCGCTGCCATAGTCTGGGAGCGACTCCGGTGAATCGGCCGGAGCCAAGGACAGAACGAGAGGTGCCATGGCCGAGGCCGTCACCGCCGTCCAGAGCCCGCCGGCCGGCGCCCAGGCCGTTCAGCGGGCCCTCGGGTTGCTGCACTGCTTCCACGACAACGGCCCCGATCTGAGCGCCTCGGACCTGGCCCGCCGGATGGGCCTGTCGGTCTCCACCGCGCACCGGCTGGCCCGCACCCTGGTCAGCGCCGGGTTCCTGGAGCAGGACGAGCACACGGCCCGCTACCGGCTCGGCCCCGCCGTCGCCGAGCTGGGCCAACTGAGCTTCCACCAGCGGGGCCTGCATCTGGCAGCGCCCGAGCTCGACCTGCTGTCGCGCCGCACCGGTGCCGCGGCCGACCTGGCGATCCGCAGCGGCCCGCACGCGGTGATCCTGGTCGGCGCCTCCGTCCGCCCGGACACCGGGCTGGGGCTGCGCCGCCCGCTGCACTCGACGGCGCTCGGCAAGGTGCTGCTGGCCTGGCCGCGACCGGGTGACGCCGGGGTCTCGACACTGGGTCCGCTGCCACCGTTCACCGACCGGACCATCACCGAACCGGAGCTCCTGGACGAGGAGTTGGAGCGGGTCAGGACGGCCGGCCACGCGCTGAACGACGGCGAGTCGGCGGCCGGCGTGCGCACGGTTGCGGTGCCGGTGCTGGACGGCGCCGGGCAGGCCCGTTTCGCGCTCGCCGTCCGCTCCACGCCCGCCCGCCTCACCGACGAGCGGCTGGACTGGTTCCTCGGGCACGCGCGGTCCTGCGCCGGCGCGCTCGCCGTCCTCCTGCTGCCGCCGGACCAGCGGATATGACGGTCAGCCAGACACGCGCGAAGGGCCGGGTGTTCAGAAGAACACCCGGCCCCGTGGGCGAGGATCAGGCGACCGGGGTGTACTTGTAGCCGACCCGACGGACCGTCACGATGCTGTCGCGGTAGGCCACTCCGAGCTTGCGGCGCAGCCGGGCCACGTGCACGTCGACGGTGCGGCCGTCGCCGACGTGGCCGTAGCCCCAGACGGCGGAGACCAGGTGGTCGCGGGTGTGCACCCGCTGCGGGTGCTCGGTCAGGTGGGCGAGCAGCTCGAACTCCAGGTAGGTGAGATCGAGCAGCCGCCCGTCCACGTAGGCGTTGCGGCGTTCCACGTCGACCGCGATGCCGCGGCCGGCGGGCCGCACCGGACGGACCGGAGCCCCCGCGCCGAACGGAGCGGCGCCGAGCGGACCCGGGGCGGACGGGCCGGGGACGGACGGGCCGGGGACGGACGGGCCGGTCGCGGCGGCCGGGACCGGGGTCGGGGTCGAAACCGGGGCCGCAGCCGAAGCCGAGGCCGGGGTCGCGATCGACGCGACCGGGAAGCCGGTCGGCGCCGTCCCGCCCGTCGGGGCGGCGCCGGCCTGGGCCGGGACCAGCACCAGGTAGCCGACCATCGGCTGCCCCGCCGAGGCACCGAACTGCGCCCCGTACTGGGCGAGCAGGGCCTGCGGCAGCGAGCCCTGCGGCAGCGCGGCGACGACCGCCGCGCCCTCCGGGAGCGCCGCGAGCAGCGTCTGCGGCGGGAGCGCCGGCACGGCCTGGGTCGCGCCGGGCAGCACCGGGGAGACGGCCGGACCCGCCGCGGCGGGCGGGACGGCTCCGGGCTGGCCGGCCGCCGGGCGCTGCGGGCCGGGCCCGCCGTGCCGGCGTTCGGGGTTCGAGGGGACGGAGCGGACCGCGCGCAGGTGCGGGGTCGCGGAGGGGAGGTGGAGGGTGGCGGTGGAAGGGGTGGACATGATGCCGCTCATTTCGCGCGTGACGGACGGGGTGGAGTCGTCTGCGCGTCGACCGGGCGTACTGCCGAGGACTGACCCTGGGTCAGCGGAGGGAGTGCCGGGACGCGCTGGGCGAACCGGGACATGTCTGATCGAACAGGTGCGGCTGCCGGGACGGCCAGAACGGCTCGAGGTCGACGTACCGACCTCTTCCTCCGTCCGCGGCGTGCTTCCCGCGCCGATCCGACCGGGTGGACCCCGCGCCGCCGCCGGTCGCCCCGACCGTCCCTGCCGTCCCGGTGGCGGCGCGGGCTGCGACGCCGACGGTGGCGGTGGTGGTGGCGGCCGGGTGACGGGTGGTGCTGGCGAGGTTCACTGGTGCTCTCCGCGAAGCGGGCAGGGACGACGGCGGCTCACTGGACGGCTGTCCGGTGCTGCCGGGTCGACGGTGCGAGGGGCCGCCGGTTTCCGCCGGGCCCGGACGGGCGATCCGGACGGACCGTACCGGCCGGGAGGGCTCCCCGGGCGGTGGGCGGCGGCGACGGTGACGTGGACGGCGAAGGGTGGCGACGTCAGCGACAGCAGGCGCTGCAGATGAGCGCGTGGTCGATGTACCGCCGAACGGTCAGCGCCGGGGTGACCGGGACGGGGAGAACCAGGGAGGCGGACACGGACACGGCACGTCGCTGCTCGACGGTCACGGTACGGTCCTCCCCCCACTGGTCTCGGTGCGCCGGCACGTCCCTGTGTCGTGCCGCGGCGCTCGTGCCCGACGCACTCGGTGCGCGGCACGTCGGAGGCACCCCGGCAACGGGCCGGGCGGCCTCCGTCCACAGAGCCTTCCACGCCGGGCCGGTCAAGGCAACCTGCCCGACACGGATCGTCCGGCATGTGAACACGAAAATGAGACGCTGACGCGGCGCCACCCACCGTGGCGGGGACCGGAGCCCGCTCCCGGCGGCCGGCCGAGCCGTCGGCTCAGACCGCGGCCGGCGCTCCCCGGCGGCGGTCGGCGGCGTGCTCGACCAGCGCCACCAGCAGCTCCTTGCCGTCCTCGCGCAGCCGGGCGTCGCAGAGGATCACCGGGATGCCCGGGTCCAGGTCGAGCGCGTCCCGGACCTCCTCCGGGGAGAAGACCTCGCTGCCGTCGAAGCAGTTCACGGCCACCAGGAAGGGGATGCCCCGCTGCTCGAAGAAGTCCACCGAGGGGAAGCAGTCCGCCAGCCGCCGGGTGTCGGCCAGCACCACCGCGCCGAGCGCGCCCCGGGCCAGCTCGTCCCAGACGAACCAGAACCGGTCCTGGCCGGGCGTGCCGAACAGGTAGAGGGCGAGGCCGGGCCGCACGTCGATCCGGCCGAAGTCCATCGCCACCGTGGTGGTGCGCTTGGCCTCCACGCCCGCCGTGTCGTCCACCGGCCGGCCCAGCTCGCTGAGCTCCTCCTCGGTGCGCAGCGGGCGGATCTCGCTGACCGCGCCGACCAGGGTGGTCTTGCCCGCGCCGAAGCCGCCGGCCACCAGGATCTTCACCGCGACGGCCGGGCCGCCCCGCCAGCGCGGGTCGTTGGCCCGGTCGCCGGCCCCGCCGCCGCCGGCCCGGTCGTGGGCGGGCGGCACCGGGGCGGCGGCGGTCGCGGTCGGGTCAGAGCGCACGGAGTCCATTGATCACGTCTCGCAGCAGGCGCTCGTCCGGCAGCTCGGCGAGCGGAACGGGTCGGGTGACGCTGATCAGATCGGCGTCGTAGAGGTCGCCGAGCAGGACGCGTACGACGCTGACCGGCAGGTCGGTGTAGGAGCCGAGCTCGGCCACGGAGATCGGCTCCCGGCGGCACCAGGCCAGGATGGTCTGGTGCTCCGGGTCGAGCACGTGGGCGGGCACGGCTCCCGTGACCGGCCCGGGGTCCTTGGCGGTGATCAGCGAGATCAGGTCGAACAGGCCGTCCTCGACCGGCCGGGTGCGGCCGCGGGTCATCGAGTACAGCCGCACCACCGGGCCGGCGTCGTCGTCGAACCAGCGGTCGTCGACCGGGGTCCGCGCCCGGAACAGGTCGACCTCGGGCCCGTCCGCGCCGGGCCCGTTCGCGCCGGAGGCGGCCCCGGCGGAGGCGTCGTCCGGCGCGCGGTCGTCCGGTCCCCGGCCCTCCGGTCCCGGTCCCGGTCCCGGATCCCGAGGCACCGGTATCGGCTCCTCGTCCGCCATCGGACCGCTCATCTGCCGGGCGGGGCCACGTCGGCGCGCGGCTCGGCGGCCAGGTGCTCGCCGACCCGCTTGACCAGCAGGGCCATCTCGTAGGCGATCTGGCCGATGTCCGCCTCGGCCTCGCTCAGCACCGCCAGGCAGCTGCCGTCGCCGGCCGCGGTGATGAACAGGAAGGCCTCGTCCAGCTCGACCATGGTCTGGCGCACGCCGCCGACCTTGAAGTGCCCGCCGGCGCCCTTCGCCAGGCTGTGGAAACCGGCCGCGACGGCGGCCAGGTGCTCGGCGTCCTCCCGGTCGAGGTCACGGGAGGCGCCGGTGGCCAGGCCGTCGCTGGAGAGGATCACCGCGTGCCGCAGCGCGGCGACGCGTCCGACCAGGTCGTCCAGGAGCCAGTTGAGGTCTCCGGGCGACTGCGTCGAAGTGGTCATGAGTCTGTTCCTTCCGCTGGAGCGGGTGGTGCGGGTCGTGCCGGTGGTGCGGGTGCTGCTCGGTCGTACGGGTGGTACGGGTCATGCCGGTGGTGCGGGTCGGACTCGGCCGACGGGGGCGAGCGGGTCAGACCGGTGGCGCGGGTGGTGCCGTGCCTTCGGACGGCCCGTCGGACAACGGACCAGCGGGTGCGCCCGGTTCCGCCGTGACGCGCGGAGCGCGGACGAACCTGGTCGGCGGCGGGACGGGCGCGCGGCGGGCCAGCGGCGCCGGTTCGCCCCCGGCGGGGCCGGGCAGCGCCGCCGGGGCGGGTGCCGGACTGATCGCGCGGCGCCCCGGGTCCGGCGGCTGCCAGCCGGGGACGGGCCGCGGCGCCCGCGACGGCCGGGGAGCCGGCGGGGAGCCGGTCGCACCCCGGCCTCGGGTGAAACCGCGCTGGAACGAGGCGAAGGTGGCCCGGGCCTCCTCCGGCGAACGCTCGCGCGCCGCCTCGGCGCCGCCGTCCGGACGGGCCCCGGCCGGCGTGGCGGCAGCGGCCTCGGCCGCCCGCTCGCGCAGCTGCGGGGCGAGGCTCGCCTGCCGGACCCGGCGCGGCAGGCCGCCCGACGAGGCGCCGGCACGCGAGCCACCGGTACCCGGCGCGGCGTCAGACGCGGGCGAGGGCGAGGGCGAGGGCGAGGCAGCGAACGAGGGCGAGGGAGCGGGAGCGATCGAGGGCGAGGAGCCGTCACGGGGCGCCGAGGCCTCCGCGGCGGCGTCCGCCACCGCCGTGCCCCGCGCCTCGGCGCGCCGGTGCCGCCCGGTGCCGGGCCCGGAGGGCTCGCCGGCCGGTGCCGGGACGAGCACCGGCCCGCCGCCGCCCCGCGACCGGCGCGGCAGTCCACCGGGGGTGCGCGCCGGTTCGGGCGCCGAGGGACGCGGCCCCCCGCTGCCCCGGTGCCGCCCGCCCTCGCCGTCGGAACCCGTCGAGCCGTTGGAGCCGTTGGAGCCGTTCGACCCACTCGTTCCGTCGGCCCCGCCGGAGGCCCGTGCGGCGCCCGGACCGCCGGCACCCGCCGCCCCGTCCGCGCCGAGCGCCGGCACCGCGACGAGGTCGCGCCGACCCGCCGCCGCCCGCCGTCCACCGGCCGCGCCCGCACCGGAACCCGCACCCGCACCCGCACGCGCACCGGAAGCGGCCCCGACGCCCGTACCCCCCGCAGGCGGCGGCTCCGGCAGCCCGTCCGGCGCCTCCGCCAGCAGCTCGCGCGGTATCAGCACCACCGCCGTGGTCCCGCCGTACGGCGAGGGCCGCAGGTGCACCCGGATGCCGTGCCGCCGGGCCAGCCGGCTGACCACGAACAGGCCCAGCCGGTCGGTGTCGGCGAGGTCGAACTCCTGTTCCACGGTGAGGCGTTCGTTGATCCCGGCGAGCGCCTGCTCGCTCAGCCCGAGCCCGCGGTCGTCGATCTCCAGCGCGAAGCCGTGCGCCACCACCTCGCCCTGGACGGTGACCTGGGTGGCCGGCGGCGAGTACACCGCCGCGTTCTCGACCAGTTCGGCGACCAGGTGGGTGACGTCCGCGACCGCGCTGCCGAGCAGTCCGGTGCCGGGGAACGGTCGGACGATCACCCGGGCGTAGTCCTCGACCTCGCCGACCGCCGCGCGGACCACGTCCACCATCCGCACCGGCTTGCGCCAGGCCCGGCCCGGCGAGCCGCCGGCCAGGATGATCAGGCCCTCGGCGTGCCGGCGCATGCGGGTGGTGAGGTGGTCGACCTTGAAGAGGTCCTCCAGCTCCGCCGAGTCCTCGGTGCGCCGCTCCATGGTGTCGAGCAGGGTCAGCTGGCGGTGCAGCAGCACCTGGCTGCGCCGCGCCAGGTTGACGAAGACCGCGGAGACGCCGCGCCGCAGTTCGGCCTGTTCGACGGCGGCCTCGACGGCGGCCCGCTGCACCGCGTTGATGGCCTGTCCGACCTGGCCGATCTCGGCCGGGCCGAACTCCAGCTCGGGCGCCTCGGTGGCGACGTCCACCGCTTCGCCCTTGCGCAGCCGCAGCATCACCGAGGGCAGGCGGGTGCCGGCCAGCTCGTTGGCGGCGTTGCGCAGGCCGATCAGCTCGCGGACCAGGCCGCGGCCGATCCGGTAGGAGATGAGGATCGAGAGCACCACCGCGACCAGGCCGATCACACCGGCGATGCCGCCGCGCCAGAGCAGGCCGATCGCGTACGAGTGGTCGCGGTCGTCGATGGTGCCGGCCAGCCGGGCGTTGATCGCCGCGAGGTCGCCGAGCGCGTGGTCGGCGGTCTTGCGCCAGTCGCCGCCGTTGATCGCCTGGACCACCCGCTCGGGGCCGCCCGCGCCGACGAAGTCCGCCTCGGCCCGGGCCAGCGAGGCCCAGGCCTCGCCGCCGCGCAGGGCGATGTAGTCGGCCTGGTCGACCGGGTCCAGCTCGGCGATGTAGACGGTGAACAGGGCCTGCTGGTTGTGCAGGGCGTCGAGCGCGACCTGGTACTGCTCGGGGGTGGGCCGGGAGGTCGCGGTGCGCAGGCCCTCCATCGCCGCGTCCTCCTGCGAGAGGTACTCGCGGGCGCGCACCAGCTCGGTCAGGATGGTCCCCTGCCGCGGGAGCTGGCCGCTCTGCCGGGCGACGAAGGCCGACCGGAAGGCGAAGGTGGGCTTGACCAGGTCGGTGTACTGGCCGAGCGCGAACTCCCAGTTGAGCGCGGCGCGGCCGACCTGCGCGCGCAGCGGGGGCAACTGGTCGGCGGCGGCGAGGATCTGCAGCAGCCGGCCGCGCTGGGACTCGTCGAGCCGGCCGCCGGCGCTGTCCTTCTTCTGCCGCAGCTGGGCGAGGTCCCGGTCGGTGGCGGCCTGGGCCTGCTCGAAGGCCTCGCGCGCGGTGCCCGAGGTCGGGTCGGCCAGCCGCTTGACGGCGGCCCGGCGTTCGTTCTGCAGGTCGTGCGCGTACTGGTCGACAGGGGTGCCGAACTCCTGGTACGTCCTGCTCAGGTCCAGTCGGCTCCAGACGTCTCCGGCGGTGGTGAGCGTCGCGTACGCCCAGAGGGCGGCGAGGGCGACGATGGGCACCAGGAGCAGCGCGATGATCTTCGCGCGGATCGAGCTGCTGCGCAGACGCATGGAGTCCTCGGTCGGGAAGTGCCAGGCGCGGACGGGGTGCGGGCGGCGGGGTCGGTGGGGGCATGGGGCGGCGCGGACGGACGGCGGGTTGGTACGGACCAGGCCCCGGTCCGGGGGTGGATCTCGGGACGGACCGGGATGCCCCGGCCGCGGGTCTGCGAGACTCTACTACGCCCTGACCACTCGTTCGAGGGTCGAACCCGGCCTCTCTTCGCCCCGGCCCGGATCGTGTCCGGATCGGCACCAAGATCACCGCTTTCACCCCGCCGCCGGGCCTCCGTCGCACACTCCGTCACGACCCGGTCACCGCGGTGATCGCCACCGCGAGCAGCGGCACGAACAGGGGCACGGACAGGGGCACGAACAGGGGCAGGCGCAGCGGCGCGAGCAGCGGCTCCGACGCGCACGGCACTTTCCGCACGAGCCGGTGCCGATCTCGTCGCGTCCCGGTCACAACCCCTGGGCAGTCGGCACGCTATCCGATAGTTTCGCTCCACCTGCAGGACGGATCGGGGGGATCGTGCGCGAGTTCACCACCCCCGCCCCGGCCGGCGGTCCGGCCGCCGGCGGGCTGGCCGACTCGCTCTACGACACCGCCGAGCGCTCCCCCGGACTGGTCCAGTTGGCCCGTCGCGGCGAACGCACCCGGTGCGCCCCCGACGGCGGCTGGCGGGACGTCACCGCGGCCGGCTTCCGCGACGAGGTGCTCGCCCTCGCCAAGGGCCTGCTCACCCGGGGCGTGCGCTACGGCGACCGGGTCGCCCTGATGTCCCGCACCCGCTACGAGTGGACGCTGTTCGACTACGCGCTCTGGTCCATCGGCGCGATCCCCGTCCCCGTCTACCCCACCGCCGCGGCCGAGCAGGTCCGCTGGATCCTCGCCGAGACCCAGGCGGTGGCCTGCCTGGTCGAGGACGAGGACCACGCCATGACCGTCGGCGCGGTCTGCGACGCGTTACCCGACCTGACCGGCATCTGGCAGCTGGACCGGGGCTGCGTCGCCGCGATCGTCGAGGACGGGCGCGGGGTCCCCGACTCGCTGGTGCACCGCCAACGGCTCGGTGTCGGCGCCGACACCGTCGCCACCGTCGTCTACACCTCCGGCGCCACCGGCCGTCCCAAGGGCTGCCTGATCACCCACGGCGCCCTCGCCGACGCGGCCGACGCGCTGCTCGCCTGCTGGGACGAGGCCCTGCGCGACACCGGCGGCCACCAGCCCTCCACCGTGCTGTTCCTGCCGCTGGCGCACGTCTACGGGCGGATGGTGCAGATCGCGGCGGTGCGCGGCGGCTTCCGGCTCGGTCACGTGTCCGAGATGTCCACCGACGCCCTGCTGCCCGTGCTCGCCGCGCTGCGGCCCACCTTCCTGCTCGTCGTCCCGTACGTGCTCGACAAGGTGTTCCAGCAGGCCCGGCGGGCCGCCGAGGAGGCCGGGCGCGGCGAACTGTTCGACCAGGCCCGGCAGGTGGCGGTCGACTGGGCGACCTGCCGGGAGAAGCGCGGCCTCGGGCGCGGCCCCGGTCCGGGCCCTGCGCTGCGGCTGCGCCACCTGGCCTACGAGCGGACGGTCTACCAGCGGCTGCGGGCCGTGTTCGGCGGCCGGCTGCGGACGCTGATGTGCGGCGGCTCGACGCTGGAGCGCGAACTCGGCCTCTTCTTCGCCGGGACCGGCATCCAGCTGTACGAGGGCTACGGGCTCACCGAGACCTCGGCGGCGATCACCGGCAACCCGCCCGGGCGCGCGAAGATCGGCACGGTCGGGCGGCCGGTGCCCGGCGCCACCGTGGCCATCGCCGACGACGGCGAGGTGTGGGTGCGCGGGCCCGGCGTCTTCGGCGGCTACCTCAACCATCCGCGCTGCACCGCCGAGTCGCTGTTCGACGGCTGGTTCGGCACCGGCGACCTCGGCAGCCTGGACGAGGACGGCTACCTCACCATCACCGGCCGCAAGAAGGACGTCATCGTCACCAGCAGCGGCAAGAACCTCGCCCCCGCCGCCCTGGAGCTCCGGGTCGAGACGCATCCGCTGGTCTCGCAGTGCCTGGTGGTGGGCGACGACCGCCCATACGTGGCCGCGCTGATCACCCTCGACCCGGGGGCGCTGGAGCACTGGCTCAAACGGCGCGGGCGCGGCCAGGCGGACCCCTGGGCGGTGCTCTCCGACGAGGAGCTGCACGCCGAGATCCAGCGCGCCGTCGCGGCGGCCAACACCGCGGTCTCGCGCGCCGAGTCGATCCGCGCGTTCCGGCTGCTGCCCCGGGAGTTCGGCGTCGAGCAGGGGTTCCTGACGCCCTCGCTGAAGCTGCGGCGGACGGCGATCACGGACTACTACGCGGCGGACATCGAGGAGCTCTACTCCCCCTGACGGCTCGTCTTGTCCCTTTTGCCGCAGGTACGGTGACCGGCCGGTCGGCCTCCGGTCCTTGACGATCCGAGTGGTCCAGTCCATTGTTTTGCTCCCGGTCCGAGTGCGGCGCGCCGACCGCTCCCGCCCCCTCCGGGAGCACCCCACATCCAGACATCCCCACATCCCCACATCCATGTCTCCGCGCGCCCGCCCCAACGGGCGCGTCCCCACGCAGGAGTCCCCACGTGTCCATCTCCTCGCGCATGTCCGCACGCCTGTCGGCCCTGGGCGCCTGCGCGGCGCTGCTGGCGGCCGGCCTCGCCGGCCCCGCCGCGGCCGCCGTGCCCGAGACCGCCGCCGCGTCCGACGCCGCTGCCGCCACCGCAACCACCGCCAACCCGGCCACCGTCAACCTGGCCACCAACCCCGGGTTCGAGATCCCCGCCTCCTCGCTCGCCGACTGGGGCAGCGTGCCCGGCTGGCGCTGTTCCGGCGGGCCCGCCGAGGCCTCCGTGACCACCGCCGCCCCGCACTCGGGCGGCTCCGCGCTGGCCGTCACCCCGGCCGGTGACGAGTCCACCGGCGAGTGCGCGCAGACCGTCTCGGTGCAGCCCGGCACCACCTACACCGCCTCCGCCTGGGTCCGCGGGAAGTTCGTCTTCCTCGGCGCCACCGACGGCACCGACCGCCCGACCGCGCCCGCCTGGACCGAGGACACCCATGGCGGCTGGCAGAGGCTCACCACCCGCTTCACCGCCGGGCCCACCGCCACCACCGTCCGCCTCGCCGTCCACGGCTGGTACCAGCAGGGTCCGTTCGCGGTCGACGACGTCCGGGTGGACGGCCCCGCACCCACCCCCGCCACGGCCGCCCCGTCGGTGCCGACCAGCGACAAGGTGGTCTTCTTCACCATCGACGACGGCTGGCAGACCAGCCCGGAGGCGGAGCGCTTCATCGCCGACCACCGGCTGCCGATCACCGCCTTCCCGCTGCCGATGGCCGCCGCCGCCAACCCCGGATACTTCCAGCGGGTCACCGCCGTGCCCGGCTCCTCCGTCCAGGACCACAGCGTCTCCCACCCGGACCTCACCAAGCTGTCGCCCGCCGAGCAGCAGGTGGAGATCTGCGACGCCCGGGACTCGCTGACCCGTCTCTTCGGCACCGCGCCGACCGTCTTCCGCCCGCCGTTCTTCAGCTGGAACACCGACACCCTGCAGGCCGCCGCCAACTGCGGGATGCGCACCGTGCTCACCGCCGACGCGGACTTCAGCTGGGGCGCCTCCAACATCTGGCACGAGGGGACCCTGTCGCCCGGGGACGTCGTGCTGATGCACTGGAGCGACACCCTCGCCGGCGACCTCCAGCGCGCCCTGGCCGCCGCCGAGACGGCCGGTCTCAAGCCCGCCGGGCTGACCTCCTACCTGCGCTGACGGGGCGGCGGCCCTGACGGCGGGCCCGGGCCCGCGCCCGCCGTCACACCGCCACGCACCACCCTGCACCGACACGCGCCACCGTGCACCACGCACCGATCGCCGCACCGCCACGCACCGCCACGCACCGCCGGTCCCCGCACGGGCCGGCGGTGCGCCCGTTCCGCGCCCTGCCCGTGGCCGGGACGAGACCCTCCGCCGTCAGACTCGTGCCCATGGGGAGACCGGGGGTACGAACCCGTTGCCGGGTGCCGCACAGCCGCCGCACACCGCGCGTCGCCGTCGCCGTCCTGACGGCCGTGCTACTGCCGGCGCTCGGCGGCTGCTCGGGACCGCGCCGCCACATCACCGGCGTGCAGGTCGAGAACGGCGAGCCGGTGGTGCTGCTGCGCGCCTGCCACCGCGCCGACTACGACCTCATCGAGATCTACGAGGCCGTCGGCCGCACCTGGGTCGCGCTGCGGCCACCGCCCGGCACCGGCGGGCCGCGCTCCTTCCCGCTGCACCACCCGCCCGCCGGCTGGACCTCCGACGGCGGCCCGCTCCCGCCGGCCGGCGACGGCCCGCGCAGCTACGGCGTCGACGTCCGAACCACCGAACCCGCCGCCTCCCGCGTCTCCTTCGGCACCGACGACCTCGCCCGCCTCTCCCCCGGCCAGGTGTGGGCGCACGCCCGGGTCTGGACCCTGGAGGAGTTCGACTCCTACGCGCGCACCGCATGCTGACCGCCCTGGACGCCCGGGTCGCGACACAGGCCCGCCCCGGCGCGCGCAACGAGGACTTCGTCCTGGCCGCCGCCGACGTGGTGGTCGTCCTGGACGGCGCGGGCCTGCCCGCCGCCCTGGACAGCGGCTGCGCGCACGGGGTGCCGTGGTTCGTGCGGACGCTCGGAACCGCGCTCCACCGCCGGGCCGCCGACCGGCGCACCGACCTGGCCGCGTGCCTGGCCGGGGCGATCCGCCAGACCGCGCGGGCCCACGCGGCCGGCTGCGACCTGGACAGTCCGCTCACTCCCTCGGCCACGGTCGCGGCGGTCCGGACCAACGCCGACCTGCTGGAGTGGCTGGTCCTCGCCGACTCCACGCTCGTCCTGCGGCTCGCCCCGGGCGGCCTGCGCACCGTCTCGGACCACCGCGTCTCGCACGTCACCACTGTCCAACGGACGGCCATGGCCGCCCAGGTGGACCGGCTCGCCCCCGCGGAACGGGCGGCCGCGCTCGCCCGCGCCCAGCGCCGGGTGATGAACACCGCCCGGGGCTACTGGGCGGCGGCGGCCGACCCGGCCGCGGCCGGAGAGGCCCTGACCGGCTCGGTGCCGCTCGCCGAGGTGCGGGCTGCGGCGCTGCTCACCGACGGGGCGGCGCGGGCGGTCGACGACTTCGGCGTCCGCGGCTGGCCCGAACTGCTGGAGGACCTCGAAACCCACGGGCCGCGCCACCTCATCGCCCGCACCCGGGAGTTGGAGCTCTCCGACCCCGACTGCCGCCGCTGGCCGCGCGCCAAGTGCCACGACGACGCGACGGCCGTCCTGCTCCTGCCCCGGCCGGCGGCCGGCTGACCCCTGGTCGGCAGGGCAGGGGCGGGGGCTGGGCGGAGTGCTGCGGGCGGGGTGCTCCGGGCGGGGTGCTGCGGGCGGGGTGCTGCGGGCGGGGTGCTGCGGATCGCTCGCCGCCGAACGGACGGGCCCGCCGGTCCCTCCCCCTGTGAGGGACCGGCGGGCCCGGGCCTGTTCAGACCCTGCGCGTCTCCGCTCAGACCTGGGCGGAGAAGACCGGGAGGTAGCCGCCCGACTGGCCGGCGGCCTTGGGGTGGTAGCTCTCGTCGACCGGCAGGGTGGTGCTGTTCAGCCAGGTGGTGCTGGAGCCGCAGATCTCGTGCTCGCGGAAGATCGTGCGGACGTCGCCGAAGGCGAAGCCCGCGTTGGCCGCCCGCTTGGCGAGGACATCGTCGAGCGTGTCGGCGGCGCCGTTGATGGCAGCCCGCTTGGTGTCGCCGATGCCGAGGATGCAGCTGCCGCCGACCTTGTACATGTGCGGGTAGCCGAGCACGACGACGCGGGCGTTCGGCGCCTTGGCGCGGATCGTCGAGTAGACCTTGTCGAGCTGGCCGGGCAGGGTGCTGGTGGCGTAGTTCTTCGCGGTGGCGACGGCGTTGAGGCAGGCGCTCTCGGAGTCCAGGACGCACGTCTGCATCGTGTCCGCGAAGCCCGCGTCGTTGCCGCCGATGGTGATGCTGACCAGCGTGGTGGTCGAGCTCAGGGCGGAGATCTGACTGTTGAGCACGTCGCCGGTTCTGGCTCCGGAGCAGGCGACGAACTTGAAGGACGTCGGTGCGTGGGCGTTCTTCCACAGGTACGCGTACGCGTTGGTGCTGCGCTTGCAGCTCCCGCTCTCGCTCGTGTAGCTGCCGGCACCGACACCGGCGGAGTAGGAGTCGCCCAGGGCGACGTAGTTGACACCGGCGGCGTGGGCCGTGCCGGCCGTCGCCAGCGTGGTGAGGGTGAGGAGGGCCGCCGTGATGGCGACGGACATGACTCGGGCAGGGCGCGACATGAGGTCTCCTGGTAGTGACGTGTGTCACGGAATTTGATACCAGGCAGTAGCTTTCATGTGAAGTTGTCATGCCAAGTCAATTGACGAACAGTCTGACAACGGCGGAGTGAACGCGCCTGTTTCTCACTACCGGCGACCGGGCGTACGCCGGTGGTGACCGGACGGCGCGTCATCCGACCGAGGAGGGGGTGGGGTGGGGTGAAGCGGGGTGAAGCGGGGTGGGGTGGGACGGGGTGGCGGCTACTCGGACTCGCCGTCGTGGACGACGATCTCCAGCTCGAAGCCCTGGCGGTCGATCAGATGGACCGTCTCACCGGTGTCCACCCGGACCGTCCAGCCGGCGGCGAGGGCGGCGGCCACCGCCGCCCGGTCGCCGTGCACGGCGAGGTGGTTGAGGCCGGCGCGCAGCCGCTGGTGACCGCCCGGCAGCAGCGCCGGCGACTGCTCGATCACCAAGTAGGCGTCCCCGAGGCGCCAGCTGCGACCGCTCGGCCAGTGCTGGAACGGCTCGCACCCGAGCGCGAGCAGCACCGGGCCCCACTGCTCCGTCGCGACCGCCAGGTCGTCCGTCCACAGCTCCACATGGTGGAACAGGCCCCTGGGGCGGGGCCGGCCGAAGGCGCTCAGCTGCCACCGGCCCGGTTCGACGGACGGTCCAGCGGATCGTTCCGCGGGTGGACTGACGAGCTGTTCGACGGAAGCTCCGAGGGACGGTCCGACGGGCGGCCCGGGTCGGCGGGGGCGCCCTGGGCCGTGCCCCGGACCACATCCTGGACGGCGCCGAGGGCGGCACCCCGGCCGGCGCCGGGTCCGGAACCGGGGCCGTCGCAGGGTCCGACACCGGGGAAGACCTCACAGCCGCCGAGGGGCAGCTCCTCGATCGTCTCGTTGGCCGCAGCGGGCACGCCGAGCCACCGGACGGCGGTCGTCACCGCCGCCCGGGCCTGGCGCAGGCCGGGCGTGCCCCAGCCGAGCAGCTCGACGGCGAGGCCCGGCGCCACCAGCAGCCGCCGGTAGTGCCGCCCGGACGCCGGGTCCGGCACGCTCGGACCGACCGCCCGCAGCGCGGCGGCCATCCGGACCCGGGCGCACTCGTGCCCGCCGTTGGCCGACCCGACCCGGTCGTAGAGGTACCCGAGGTAGTACGCCGCGCCGATCAGCGCCTGTGCCTCCTCGCCCGCCTCCCGGGCCAGCGCCGAGCCGGGATCGCCGGCGTCCTCCGGCTCCAGCGAACCGCCGGGCAGCGAGACGATGCCGTCCCTGGGGTTGACCAGCGTCAGCACCCGTCCGTCGGGGGCGAACAGCCACCCCCACGACTGCTTGACCGGAAGCCCAGGAGGCACCCGCTCGCCCGGCCGCCACGGCCACCCCGCGGTGGGACGCCGCCGTACCCTGCCGAGCAGTTCGGCGATCTCCGCGCTGTACTCGATCCGGCTCATGCGTCCCCCCTTTCGGTGTCGGGCTCGCCGGACCGACGGTGCGCGGGGACGGTTCGCGGTGCGCGGTTCGGGGCCGATCGGACGGGCACGGCGGCGTGGGGCACCGGCCGTTCCCACTGTTGATCTTCCCCGAAATCTTCCCCGAACAGGCGGTCGATGAACAGTCCCCAGCGCCGCTTGGTGGACACCGGAAGCCGAACGCCCTGGTCAGCCGCGGTCAGTCCAGGGGCTCACCACCCTCCTCCGGCGCGGGCGGCACCGGGAGGGGGAAACCCGGCAGCGGGACGGCGGCCGGCGGGAACGGCAGGCCGCGGCCGACGTCGTCGGCCAGCTCGTCCAGCACCTCCCGGGCGGTCATCGGCCGAAGCCGCCCGCCGCGCAGCGCCCAGCCCCGCACGGTGTGACCGCCGGGCGCCGCCGGATCCCCGTGCAGCACCATCGCCCCGGTGCCGCCGACGGCCAGCCCCGCCGCCAGCGTCACGCAGAACGCCTCCCCGTCCCGGCTGCCCACCGCGGACCGCCCCCGCTCCACCAGGACGTCGACCGCCGTGGTCAGCTCCTCGCCGTCCTCGGGGCCGTGGCAGCGCAGGGTCAGCAGGTGGAACCCGTCACCGGCGCCCGCCGCCACCACCGACCGGACCTCGATGGCGTGCCGCATCACCGCCACCAGCCGCCGCTCCCCCGGCGGCCCCTCGCCGACCGCCGCCAGCAGCGCCGCCGTCGCGATCGAGATCCGCACCCTGGCCCGGTGGTCGTCGGCCAACCGCGGCAGCAGCACCGCCGGCCGCTGCCCGGTGTAGACGAACGGCTCCCCGGCCAGCTCGGGGTCGGCCGCGTACGCGACCCCGGCCGCCGCGTCCCCGGGGTCGAAGCCGAACGCCTCGCAGTACTCCTCGTAGTCCGCCGGGTCCAGCACCCGCAGGTGGACCTCGAAACCGTGCCCGCCCAGCGCCCGGAGCTGGAGCGCCAGCCGCCGGAGGTAGGCCCGGTACGACAACCCGCCGAACAGCCCGTACCCCGCGAGCTCGGCGAAGTCGGCGGCGCGCACCACCACCGCGAGCGCCACCGGCTGCGGCGGCGGCGCCCCACGCGGCCGCCCCCACCGCCACCCGCGCGCGCCGGGCCCACCCGGGCCACCCGGTCCGCCCGGCCCGCCGCCCGGGGGCCGTCCACCCCGGCCCCGCGCCCCCGGCGCCCCCGGCCCGCCCGGCCCGGGCCGCCGCCGACCCGCGTGCCCGCTCCCACCACTCATTCCGTCCCGCACGGCCATGCTCCCCATTCCTCCCGCTGTCCGGACCTGCCGCACCTGTCACACCTGGCGCACCGGCCCCACGAGCCCCTCGGCTCCCGGCAAGCGCGAACATACACACGGTCACTGACAATCCACCCAGCGCGACCGGCGGGAAGGGGCCCGGAGGACCGGCGGGACGGGCGGGGAGGTCCGTTCCACGCCGGGTTGTCGGTGCCGCCCGTTATGGTCGGGGACCATGCGACTGCTGCATACCTCCGACTGGCACCTCGGGCGATCGTTCCACCGGGAGAGCCTGCACGACGCCCAGCGCGCGTTCCTGGACCACCTGGTGGCGGTGGTCCGGGACCGAGGCGTGGACGCCGTGCTGGTCGCCGGTGACGTGTACGACCGCGCGCTGCCCGGCCTGGAGGCGGTGGCACTCTTCGACGACGTGCTGCACCGGCTGGCCGACCTCGGCGTGCCGACGGTCTTCATCAGCGGCAACCACGACTCCGCCCGCCGCCTCGGCGTGGGCGCGGGACTCATCGGCCGGGCCGGCGTCCATCTGCGGACCGACCCGGGCGAGTGCGCCGAGCCCGTGCTGCTCGCCGACGAGCACGGTCCGGTCGCCGTCTACGGGCTGCCCTACCTGGAGCCGACGCTGGTCCGGGAGCGGTTCGGGCTGGCGCGCGGCGGCCACGCCGCGGTGCTCGGCGCGGCGATGGACCAGGTCCGAGCCGACCTCGCGGCCCGGCCGGCCGGTACCCGCGCGGTGGTGCTGGCCCACGCCTTCGTCACCGGCGGCGAGCCGAGCGACAGCGAGCGCGACATCGCGGTCGGCGGGGTCGCGGCCGTCCCCGCCGCCGTCTTCGACGGCGTGCACTACGCCGCGCTCGGCCATCTGCACGGCAGCCAGACGCTCGCCCCGCACCTGCGCTACAGCGGCTCACCGCTCGCCTACTCCTTCTCCGAGCACGAGCACCACAAGAGCATGTGGCTGGTCGACCTCGCCGCCGACGGCGCGGTCGCCGCCGAGCGGGTCCCGTGCCCGGTGCCGCGCCCGCTGGCCCGGCTGCGCGGCCGGCTGGAGGACCTGCTCACCGACGAGCAGTACACCGCCGACGAGCAGTCGTGGGTGCAGGCCACCCTCACCGACCCGAGCCGCCCGAGCGAGCCGATGGAGCGGCTGCGCCGGCGCTTCCCGCACACCCTCCAGCTGCTGTTCGATCCCGAGGAGACGACCGCCGAAGCCTCCGTCTCCTACGCCGCCCGGGTCGGCGGTCGGACGGACCTGGAGATCGCCGAGGGGTTCCTGCGGCACGTCCGCCCCGGCGCCGAGCCGGACGCCGACGAGCTGGACTGGCTGCGCGAGGGCTTCGAGCGCGTCCGGGAGACCACCGACCGGAAGGCGGAGCTGCCCCGATGAGACTCCACCGGCTGACCGTGACCGCGTTCGGCCCGTTCGCGGCGACCGAGACGGTCGACTTCGACGCGCTGGCCGCCGGCGGGCTGTTCCTGCTGCGCGGCGCCACCGGCGCGGGCAAGAGCAGCGTGCTGGACGCGGTCTGCTACGCCCTCTACGGCGAGGTGCCCGGCACCCGCCGGGCCAACCGGCTGCGCAGCGACCACGCCGAGCCGGACCGGCTGACCACCGTCCGGCTGGAGCTGACGCTGGGCGGGCGGCGGCTTGAGGTCACCCGTATCCCGGAGCAGCCGCGGCCGAAGAAGGTCGGCCGCGGCATGACGACCGAGCGCGCGCAGACCCTGCTGCGCGAGTGGTCGGCCGACGGCGCGGGGACCGGCGACGGCGCGCCGGGCTGGCGGGCGGTCAGCAAGTCGCACCAGGAGGCCGGGGAGGAGATCCACCGGCTGATCGGGATGAGCCGGGACCAGTTCTGCCAGGTGGTGCTGCTGCCGCAGGGCGACTTCGCGCGGTTCCTGCGGGCGGACTCGGAGGAGCGCGGCAAGCTGCTGCGCCGGCTGTTCGACACCGAGCGGTTCCAGTCCGTCGAGGCCTGGCTGGCCGAGCAGCGCCGGGCCCACGAGGCCGCCGTCCAGGCGGGGCGCCGCCGACTGCGGGACCTGGCGAGCAAGGCGGAGCAGGCGGCCGGTCCGGGCGCCGAACCGGCCGCGGGCCCGGTGCCCGTCGAGGAGGAGTCCGGTCCCGCGGGTGCTCCGGGGGGCTCCGACTTCACCGCCGGTGTGCTGGGCTGGGCGGCCGTGCTGCGGGTCGGCGCGGCCGAGCAGTTGACGGTCGCCGGGGCGGCACTGGCGGGCGCGGAGGAGTCGCACCGGGCGGCGCAGCGGGCGCGGGAGGCCGCCGAGCAGTTGGCCGACCGGCAGGAGCGGCACCGGCAGGCGGTGCGGGAGGCGGCCCGGCTGGCCGAGGACGAGCCGGCCCGGGCGGCGGACCGGCGGCGGCTGGTGGCGGCGCAGGCGGCGGTCGGCGTCGAGTCGGTGCTGCACCTGCGCGAGCGCGCGGCGCAGGCGTACCGGCGGGCCCGGGAGGCGGAGCACCGGCACCGCGCGGCGCTGGCCGAGGTCGCCGACGGCCCGGCGGGACGCGACGTCCTGGCGCGCGAGGACACCGCGGGCGCGGCGGGAACGCGCACGACGGGCAGCGGCACGGCGGACGGGGCCACGGCGGGCGCGGGCGCTGCGGGCGGCGGGCCGGCACTGGCACACGCCGAGGCCGCGGAGCTGGCCGCGGCCGAACAGCGGCTGCGGGCGGAGGTCGTCCGGCTGGAGGCGGCCCGCGAGGACGAGCGGCAGTGCGCCGAGCTGGCCGGCGCACGGGCGGCCCTGAGCGCCGACCTGCGGAGCGCCGAGGACCTCGCCGAGGAGGCGGGCGACTGGCTGGCCGACTTCGAGGCCCGGCTGGCCGCGCTCCAGGCGGCGGAGTCCGCCGCGCGGGACGCCGCCGGTCGCGTCGAGCGGCTGGACGCCCGGCGCACCGAGCTGGCCGCCCGGCTGGCCGCCGCCCGCGACCGGGACGCGCTGGACCTGGAGATCGACCACGCCCGGCCGCGCGTCCTCGCGCTGCGCGCCGAGGCGCTGGACGCCCGGCAGTACGGCCTGGACCTGCGCGAGCGCCGGCTGGCCGGGATGGCCGCCGAGCTGGCCGCACAGCTGAGCGCCGGGGAGCCGTGCCGGGTCTGCGGCTCACCGGAGCATCCCGACCCCGCCCGCGCGGTCGGCGAACCGGTCCGGGCCGAGGACGAGGAGCGCGCCCGGCAGGCCCAGACGGCCGCCGAGCAGGCCGCCGACGCGGCGGAGCGCAAGCTGTCCGGTCTCCAGGTGCGCCGGGCGGCGGCGGCCGGCGCGGCGGGTGAGGAGCCCGCCGACGCCCTCGCCGGAGCGCTCACCGGGCTGGAGCGCGAGCACCGCGAGGCGCTCCGGTCCGCGGAGGGGCTCGGCCCGGCGGGCCGGGCGATCGAGCGGCTCACCTCCGAGCAGGCCGTCCGGCGCACGGCGTTGGCCGAGGCCCGTGAGCGGAGCGCCGAGCTGTCCGCCCAGGCGCGGACCCTGCACGCCGAGCGGGAGAAGCTGAGCGCCCGGGTGGCGGCGGCCCGGGGTGACGCGCCGTCGGTGGCGGCGCGCTCGGCCGCCCTGGACCGGCTCGCCTCGGCCGTGGCGGAGCTGGCGGGCGCGGCACGGGCCACCACCGAGGCGGCGGACCAGCTCAAGCGGGCCGACGACGAACTGGCCGACGCCGCGGTGGCGGCCGGGTTCGCGAGTCCGCAGGACGCCGCTGCCGTCCTGCTGCCCCGGCCGGAGCGCGAGCGGCTGGAGCAGCGGCTGGACCGGCACCGGGCGGAGCTGGCGGCGGCCGAGCGGCGGCTCGCCGAACCGGAGTCGGCCGCGGCGGCGGCCCTCCCGCCCGCCGACCTGCCGAGCGCCCGGGCCGCGCTCGGCGCCGCCACCGACCGGCTGCGGGCCGCGCACGCCGCGCGGGACGCGGCCAGGGCGCGGTGCGAGGCGCTCGCGGCGATCGGGCGGCAGCTGGCCGAGCTGGCCCGCTCGCTCGCCCCGGAGCTGGACGGGTACGCGCGGATCAGCCGGCTGGCCGCGCTGGCGGCCGGCACCTCGGCCGACAACCGGCTCCGGATGCGCCTGGAGTCGTACGTCCTGGCGGCGCGGCTGGAGCAGGTGGCGGCGGCGGCCAGCGACCGACTGGTCCGGATGTCCGGCGGCCGCTACACCCTCGTCCACAGCGACGACCGGGGCGCGGGCAACAAGCGCTCGGGGCTGGCCCTGCGCGTGGTGGACGCCTGGACCGGCACCGAGCGCGACACCGCCACGCTCTCCGGCGGCGAGAGCTTCTTCGCCTCGCTGGCCCTGGCACTCGGTCTGGCCGACGTGGTCACCGACGAGGCCGGGGGCATGCCGCTGGACACGCTGTTCATCGACGAGGGCTTCGGCAGCCTGGACGAGCACACCCTGGAGGAGGTGATGGACGTCCTCGACGGTCTGCGCGAGCGGGACCGCGCGGTCGGCATCGTCAGCCACGTCGCCGATCTGCGCAGCCGGATCCCGGCCCAGCTCTTGGTCCGCAAGGGCCGGCACGGCTCGACCCTGGCCCTGGCGGGGCGGGAGGACGCCTGACGCCGAACGCCGGTCGCCCGGCGTCTGACGTCTGACGCCCGGCGAACGGCGCCGGTCGCAGCCGTGACAGGTCCGGGCCGGCCTGGCCCGGCCGGACCGGACCGCTTCAGCCGGAGCAGGCGATCCGCTGGGCCTGCTGCCAGGTGCAGACGGGGCAGAGGGTGCTGCCCGGGTGGTCGGCGGGCAGTTCGGTCGGCTCGCCGCACAGCACGCAGTCCGCGCGCGGGCCGGTGAGGTCCGGGTCGGGCAGCAGGGCCGCGACGGCGTCGCCGTCGCGGCCCTGCTGGGCGCAGACCTGGTCGGCCGCTGCGGTGCCGTCGCTGTCCGGCGTGCCGGTGGGGACCCTGTCGTTCACGGCTGTTTCGCTCATGGGGCCCTCTCTACTCCTCGACCGGGCCCCGTGCAAGGCGCTCCCGGACGGCGGATACGGTGGCCGCATGCCCGACTCGCCCGGCACCGGCACCGGCACCGGCGCCCGCACCGGTACCCGAACCGACGCCCGCCCCGACGCCCGTACGCGGCGCACCGCCCGGCCGTCGTCCGCCCTGGCGCGGCGGCTGTCGGCCGCCCGGGCCGCCGCGCCCAGCTACCCCGAGGTGGGCGCCACCCGGAACGCCCGGCTGCCGGAGGGCTACGCCCACCTGCGGCGGCGCGTGCACCTCGGGCACGGCCCGGACGTCCTGGCCCGGGCCGGGCGGTTCGTCCTCGGCTGGGGCTGCCAGCTGGGGACGGGCTTCGCCGTGTACCCGCACGCGCCCGTCGAGACGGGGGCGACCGTGCTGCTGCGCATCGCGCTGCCCGGTACCCGGTGGCCGCGGCTGGTGATCCCGTGCCGGGTGGTGTGGACGGTGGACGAGCCGGACCGGATCGGCTTCGCCTACGGAACGCTGCCGGGGCACCCGGAGCGCGGCGAGGAGGCGTTCACGGTGTCCATGGACGCGGCGGGCGAGGTGTGGTTCGAGGTGAGCGCCTTCGCCCGGATCGCCTCCTGGTACGCCCGGCTCGGCCGCCCGGTCGCCGCGCTCTGCCAGTACCTGGCGATCGAGCGGTACCTCGCGGCCGTCGCCGAGGCGAGCGTCATCGGGACGGCAGCCACCGATGCGGCCGTCGCCGGGCCGGCGGTCGCCGAGGCCCCGGCCACCGGAGCCGCGGGAGCCGACGACGCCGGAGAGGCTCCCGGGGGCGGGCCGGCGCGAGGCCGGTAGGGGCGGCCCCGGACCACCCCCGGGCGCCGGTCAGCCGAGGAAGGAGAGCCGGACCGTCCGCCGTGGGTTGTCGCCGTTGGTGTCGACGAGGACGACCGACTGCCAGACGCCCAGCGCGAGCCGCCCGCCGATCACCGGCAGGGTGGCGTGCGGGGCGACCAGGCCGGGGACGACGTGGTCGCGGCCGTGGCCCGCGCTGCCGTGCCGGTGCTGCCAGCGGTCGTCGGCGGGCAGCAGGTCGCGCAGGCTCGCGAGCAGGTCGGCGTCGCTGCCGGAGCCGGTCTCCAGGACGGCGATCCCGGCCGTCGCGTGCGGGACGAAGACGTTGAGCAGGCCGTCCCGGCCTGGGGCGTGCCCGTCGAGGAACCGGGCGCAGCGGTCGGTGATGTCGAGTGCGACCTCGCGGCTGCCGGTGGTGATCTCGAAGGTCTCGGTCCGGAAGGACGGGGAGTGGGGGGTGGTGTGCTTGTGGTCCGCCATGGCGCCATCCTCACCCACGTCCGGGGGCGGTCCGACCAGCCTCGCCGACTTCACGTGCCGGTGGGGCAAGTCGGCGTACGCTGAGAGGTTCAGACCAATCCAGGCGCCGCGGGAGGGCCCGGTTCCGGGCATGCCGAAGGCCCGACGGTCACAGGAATCCGTCGGGCCGGTGCGGATGCGTGCGGGAGGGGCTGCGGTGCGCCCCGAGGCCGGCCGGCCTCTCACCCGCGGCCGCGCCCGCCGAAGAGACCGCGGCGCAGCCGGCGCAGCGGCGCCAGCAGCCTGACCCGCGCGTGGCGGCGCGGCGGCGCGGTCGGGGCGCCGACACCGCGCGGCGTCAGCTCCCTTATCAACCCGAGCGCCTCGGCGGTGTCCACCGCCGGGAGTGCGGGCGCGCCGAGCACAGCCAGGTGCCGGTCGATCCGGCGGCCGGTGGTGCCGACGCCGCACTGGATCGCCGGCACGCGGGGCCGAGTCCGCACTTGCATGTGTTCCATCTGATTTCCCACCCCTACGAGGCGCCAGGGCCGTGAGGCGAAGACTATCCGCGACAGACGGTCTTCGCGCAACCGTCCCGGTGTTCTGCCACCGTACCGTGCGGCGTCAACTGACACCGCACCAGGGGCGGCCCGGGCGGTCACGACTAGGCATCAATGATGGTGCACGACCGGCGGTTCGTCAGCGGGTTCGACGGAGCGCGCACCCGGCGCCCGCCGACGAAGGTGCACGCCGGGCGCACTCCACCACCCGACCCTCGCCCTCCGCACCCGCCCGGCGACCGTCCGACACAACGACTCCCCTTCCGCACGGTAGGACTATCTGTTTAGGAAGTGAACACAGATGAGGGATTGACGCAGGGGCCGTCTCCAAGCAATATCTGTACCGGCTCCAAGCGACAGCCGAACCGGTCGCGCGGGCGCGAGCCGCGCCCACCACCGTGTTCGACTGATGAAGATTCCGGCTCCCCCGTGCCTACTGCCAGGCCGCCTCGACGCTGCGGCGGCCAGGCTCGGGCGGTGCCCGGACCGGCGGCCGGCCGTAGAGGGTCGGCCGGGCCGCCACCAGGCTGCCGGTGCCACCCCGTACGGGGCCCGGCACCGGCGGTCCCTGTGTCGCGGACCTGCGCATTCCGCCCTTGCGCCACCTCGGTAGACTCGGCCAGCGTGCCAGTCCTCCTCAGCATCGTGCTCCCGGTCCACGGGGTGGAGCGCTTCCTGCGCCGCTGCCTCGACTCCCTCCTGGCGGACACCCCCTCCAGCGAGTCCCGCTTCGAGGTGATCGCGGTCGACGACCGCTCCCCCGACCGCTGCGGCGCGATCCTGGACGAGTACGCGGCCCGCGATCCGCGCCTGCGCGTCCTCCACCTCGCCGAGAACCAGGGCCTCGGCGGCGCCCGGACCGCCGCCCTCCCCGAGACCCGGGGCACCTACGTCTGGTTCGTCGACAGCGACGACTGGGTGCCCGAGGGAACGGTGACCGCCCTGCTCGACGAGCTCACCGCGGAGACCGGGCGCGCCGAGCGCGGCGAGGCTCCCGCCGACGTGCTGCTGACCGACTTCAGCCACGTCTACCCCGACGGCGACACCGAGCCCAACCCCTGGCGGCACGTGCTGACCGGCTCCCCGCTCGTCGCGGGGTGCACGCTGGCCGAGCACCCGGCGCTGTTCAGGACCGTGATGGCGGTCTGGAACAAGGTGTTCCGCCGGGAGTTCCTTCTCGGCCTCGGCGTCTCCTTCGGCCGCGGCTACTACGAGGACATCTCCGTCACCTACCCCGCGCTGCTCGCCGCCGAGCGGCTGCGTTACCTCGACCGCCCCTGCTACTTCTACCGGCGCGGCCGGGCCGGGGCGATCACCAGCACCGCCTCCGCCAAGCACGCCGACGCCTTCGCCCAGTACGACGCGATCTTCGCGTTCCTGGACCGGCCCGACCGCCCCGGCCGGCCCGTCCCGGAGGCGCTGCGCACGCTGGTCTTCGAGCGGACCGTGCAGCAGGCACTCACGGTCTACGACAGCGCGGGGCTGGTCCCGGTCGGGCTGCGGCCCGAGTTCTTCCGCCGGATCGCCGAGCACTTCGCCCGGCACCGTCCGGCGGGCTACCGCTTCCCCGGGGGCGTGCGCGGGGTGCAGTACCGGCTCGCGGCGCGCGGTGCCCGGCGCGCGTACGCGGAACTGCGCCGTACCGGACGGCTGCCGCGCGAACTCAAGCGCGGGGCCCGGGCGGTGGCGCCGGCCCTGAAGAAGGGGGTGCGCGGCAGCGCCCGGTTCACCGCGTACAACGCCTTCCGCCGGATACCGCTCAACCCCCGTCTCGCGGTGTACGCCGCGTACTGGCACCGGGGTTACGCGTGCAGCCCGGCCGCGATCTACGAGAAGGCGAAGGAACTGGCGCCGGAGATCCGCGGGGTCTGGGTGGTGGAGAACCGCGCCCAGGCGGCGACGCTGCCGGACGGGGTGCCGTACGTCATCGTCAACACCCCGGCCTACCTGAAGACGATGGCCACGGCCAAGTACTTCGTGAACAACGTCAACTTCCCGCGCACGATGGCGAAGCGCCCCGGCACGGTGCACGTCCAGACCCAGCACGGCACACCGCTCAAGGCGATGGGCATGGACCTCAGGGACCACCCGGTGGCCGCCGACGGCATGGACTTCGACCGGCTCCAGGAGGCCGTCGACCGCTGGGACTTCCTGGTCTCCTCCAACCCGCACACCAGCGAGCACTTCGCCCGCGCCTTCCCCGGCCGCTACGAGATGCTGGACACCGGCTACCCGCGCAACGACCGCCTGGCCACCGCGACGCCGGAGGCGACCGCGGCGATGCGCGAGCGGTTCGGGCTGGCACCCGGGAGCACCGCCGTGCTGTACGCCCCCACCCACCGGGAGGCGCGCGGCGGGTACGTCCCGCTGCTGGACGTGCGGGAGCTGGCCCGGCAGCTGGGACCGGAGTTCACGCTGCTGGTGCGCACCCACTACTTCCACACCGGCGGCGCGGGCGACCTGACGGAGCAGGAGGGCGCGGCGCGGATCCTGGACGTGTCGGCGCACCCGACCGTGGAGGACCTCTACCTGGCGGCGGACGTGCTGGTCACGGACTACTCGTCGATGATGTTCGACTACGCCGTGCTGGACCGGCCGATCGTGATCTTCGCGCCGGACTGGGAGGAGTACAAGCGGGACCGGGGCGTCTACTTCGACCTGTTCGAGCAGCCGCCGGGCGCGCTGACGACGGATCCGCGGGGACTGGTGGCGGCGCTGCTGGCCGGGGACCCGGAGCCGGCGGCGCGGGCGGAGTTCCGCGAGCGGTTCTGCCCGTGGGACGACGGCGGGGCGGCGGAGCGGGTGGTCCGCCGGGTGTTCCCGACCATCGGCTGAGCGCACGCGGCGACGCGGCGACGGGGCCCCGGGGAGTTCCCCGGGGCCCGTTCGCAACCGTCCGGATCCGATTCGGAACCTCTTCGCAACCGTCCGGATCCGTTTCAGCGCCGTCCCGGACCCTCCGGACCCGTGCGGAGCCGCGTCAGCCCTGGCGCGCGGCCAGGAACTCCTCGAAGGTCAGCTCGCCGTCGTGGTTGGTGTCCATCGTCTTGATGACGGCCTCCGCCACGGCGATCGAGGTGGTCAGGTCGCCGAGCTCGCGCGCGACCAGCGCGTACTCGGTGGCGGTGATCCGGCCGTCGCCGTTCACGTCGTACTTGTCGAACGCCGCGCGGATGTCGTCGACGTCTGCCATGGGTCCCTCCCTGGGGTGATCAGCTGCTGATGTGTATTTCCGACGGCCGTACCCTACCCGGCCGTGGTGAGCGCCACGGCCGCCGGGAGTGGACGGCCGCCGGGGTGGGTGTCGTAGTCTGCGGTTCTGATCCCGGCCCGGCCGGGCCGGCGCACGCCGCTCGTTGCAACCCCAGGCCCGGGCACCTCTCGGGCATGCTCGTCCAGGGAGGGACCATGCTCGATCTCGTCACCAGGCTGGTACTGAAACCGCTCGCCCGGGGGATCTGGCGGCCCACCATCGAGGGCATCGAGAACGTGCCGCGCAAGGGCGGCGTCATCCTGGCCAGCAATCACCTCTCGTTCATCGACAGCGTGGTGATCCCGCTCACGGCGCCGCGCCGGGTGCACTTCCTGGCCAAGGCCGAGTACTTCACCGGCACCGGACTCAAGGGCGCGCTGTCCCGCGGCTTCTTCCAGGGCATCGGCGCGGTGCCGGTCGAGCGCGGCACCTACCGCTCGGCGCAGGCCTCGCTGGAGCGGGCGCTGGAGATCCTGGAGGACGGCAAGGCCTTCGGTATCTACCCGGAGGGCACCCGCTCGCTGGACGGCCGGCTCTACCGCGGCAAGACCGGCGTGGCCTGGCTGGCACTGACCGCCGGTGTCCCGGTGGTGCCGGTGGCGCTGGAGGGCCCGGAGGGGATCCTGCCGGTCGGCAAGCGGGTGCCGCGGCTCAAGAAGGTGACGGTCCGTTTCGGCGAGCCGCTGCACTTCGACGAGCTGCACGGCCAGGCCCGTTCGCTCAAGGCCCGCCGCCAGGTCACCGACGAGGTGATGGCGGCGATCCAGCGGCTCTCCGGCCAGGAGGTCGTGGAGACGTACAACGAGGTCCCCAAGGCCGCCTGACCTCGAGCGACGGCAACCGAGCGGCGCCGAGCGGTCGGCGGCGAGCGGACGGCGCCGAGCGGACGGCGCCGAGCGGACGGCGCCGAGCGGTCGACGCCGAGCGGTCCGCGGCAATCCGGCGGCGGGAGCGGCGGAGCGGCCGTCCGCCCGGGTCAGGGCGCGACGGCCACGGCCGGGGACTCCCGCCGGAGCAACGCGGCGTAGCGGCCGTCCGCCGCCAGCAGCTCCTCGTGGGTACCGAGTTCGGCGACCTCGCCATGCTCCAGGACGGCGATCTGGTCGGCCGCGCGCACGGTGGAGAGCCGGTGCGCGATGGTGATGGTGGTGCGTCCGACCGCGAGGGTGTCGATGGCCTCCTGGACGGCGCGTTCGGTGCTGTTGTCCAGCGCGCTGGTGGCCTCGTCGAGGATCAGCACCGGCGGGTTGCGCAGGATGGTGCGGGCGAGCGCGAGGCGCTGCTTCTCCCCTCCCGAGAAGCGGTAGCCGCGCTCGCCGACCAGGGTGTCGTAGCCGTCCGGCAGGGCGGCGACGGTGTCGTGGATCCGCGCGGCCCGGGCGGCGGCGACGAGTTCGCCGTCGGTGGCGTCCGGCTTGGCGAAGCGCAGGTTGTCGGCGACCGAGGCGTGGAAGAGGTAGGTCTCCTGGGAGACCACGCCGACCGCTCGGGCGAGCGTGTCGAAGGACAGCTCGCGGACGTCGACGCCGTCGATGGTGACCCGGCCGCCGGTGACGTCGTAGAGCCGGGGCACCAGGTAGCTGAGCGTGGTCTTCCCCGAGCCGGTCCCGCCGACCACCGCGAGCGAGCCGCCGGCCGGGATCCGCAGGTCCACCCCGGCCAGGGTGGGCCGTTCCTGCTCCGGGTCGTAGCGGAAGTCGACGCCCTCGAAGCGGACCTCGCCGCGGACGGTGTCCAGGGTGACGGGGTGCTCGGGCTCGTCGATCTCCACGGTCAGGTCGAGGTACTCGAAGATCCGCTGGAAGAGCGCGAGCGAGGTCTGCACCTGGACGCCGGTGGCGAGCAGGCTGACGGTCGGGCGGAACAGGCCCTGCTGCAGCGAGACGAAGGCGACCAGGGTGCCGACCGAGACGATCGGGGCGCCGCCGGCCGCCGTCATGCCGGCCGCCCAGTAGATCACCGCGGGCATCGCGGCCATCACGATCTGGATGGTGTTCATCCGCCAGCGGCCGGCCATCGAGGCACGCACCTCCAGCTCGGCCAGCCGGTCGGACTGGCCGGTGAACTCCCGCGACAGCGAGTCGGAGCGGCCCATCGTGCGGCCGAGCAGGATGCCGCTGACCGAGAGCGACTCCTGGACCGCCGAGCTCATCGCGGCGAGCTGCTTCTGCCGCTCACCGGTGATCTTCTTGCGTTCGTTGCCGACCCGGCGGCTGATCCAGACGAACAGCGGAAGGAGCAGCAACGAGACCACGGTCAGCCGCCAGTCCAGCGCCACCATGGCGACCACCGAGGCGATCACGGCGGTGAAGTTGGAGACCAGGGAGGTGGCGGTGGAGGTCACCGTGGACTGCATGCCGCCGATGTCGTTGGCGATCCGGGACTGCACCTCGCCGGTGCGGGTGCGGGTGAAGAACGCCAGCGACATCCGCTGGAGGTGGCCGTAGACGGCGGTGCGCAGGTCGTGCATGACCCGCTGGCCCACGGTGGTGGAGATCAGCGTCTGCAGCACGCTGAAGATGCTGTTGACCACGGCGGCGGCGACCATGCCCAGCACCAGGGCGGTCAGCAGCCCGGTGCGGCCCTGCGGGATGGCGGTGTCGAGGACGGCGCGCAGCAGGAAGGGCGTGGTCACCGAGACCACGGCGGAGGCGGCGACCAGCAGGCCGACGACGGTCAGGCGGCCGGAGTAGGGGCGGAAGAGCGCGAGGATGCGGCGCCACTGGGTCGGCGGGCGCGGGTCGTCCTCGGCGCGGTCGGGCGGGGTCCACTGGATGCCTTCGGGGCGCACGGGCGGGCAGCCTCCCTCGGACGGCCGAACGGGCGCGGCGCCCGGGGGCGCGCGCCGACGGCGGGGTGGGCGGTCGGGCGGCCGCCAGCATAACGAGAAAGGCTCATAGTTAGCAAAGCTAATAGTGAGATGCCCTCTGCGTTGGGCGGTCGGGACGCCCGACCGCCCCACGCAACGCCGCCCCGCACAGCGCCACACACCACACAACGCCACGCACCGCACAACGCCGCGCACCCGCCGCGCCGTGGCCGGTACGGCGGGTATGTGCCCTCGGGCGGGTCAGTTGGTGCGGTACGTGCGCGCCGCCTTGGAGGAGACGCCGCCGAGCTTTCCGGACGGCAGCACCCGGGCGATCGCCACCGCCAGCTTGTAGCGCTTGCTCGGCACCGAGACCGAACGGCCCCGGGCCAGATCGCGCATCGCCTCGTCCACCACGCGCTCGGCCGACAGCCACCCCCAGGCCGGGATGTTGTCCGTCCCCATGCCGGCCCGCTGGTGGAACTCGGTGCGGGTGAAGCCCGGGCAGAGCGCCATCATCCGCACCCCGGTGCCGCCGAGGTCGCGCATCACGCCCTGGGTGAAGCTCACCACCCAGGCCTTGCTCGCGCCGTAGGTGCCGCGCGGCAGGAAGGCCGCCACCGAGGCCACGTTGACGACCGCGCCGCGACCGCGCTCGCGCATCCCCGGCAGGGCGGCCGTGGTCAGCCGCAGCACCGCCTCGATGTGCACCTTCAGCATGTCCAGCTCGTCCTGCAGCGGCACGGTGGAGAACGCGCCCCGGTTCCCGAAGCCGGCATTGTTCACCAGCAGGTCCACCGGCCGGGCGACCCCGGACAGTCGGGCCTCGACGGCCGCGATGCCCTCGTCGGTGGCAAGGTCGGCGCCGAGCACCTCCACCTCCACGCCGAACCTCCCCCGCAGCTCCTCGGCGGAACGTTCCAGCCGTTCGGTGTCCCGGGCCACCAGGACGAGCCGGTAGCCGCTCCGCGCGAGCCGGCGGGCGAACGCGGCTCCGATGCCGGCGGTCGCGCCGGTGATCAAGGCAGTGGTCATGCAGCGACCGTACCTACTCCCGAGTACCCGCGACAGCCCGTGGGGCCGCTGCGCCGTGGGTGGTGGCGCTTCGTGACGGTGGTGACGGAGCGTGCAGGGGTGGCGCCGTTCGGTTCGTGCTCGTATCGTCGGTCGAGGGGGCATCGCCGGACCAGGCGGTGGAACTTCGATGAGGAGGCACGCAGATGCTTGCTCAGACCACCCGTACCACGCGGGCTCCGCTCGCCACCCAGGCCGAGATCGACACCCTCGGTACGTTGATCACGGAGGACGAGGCGGCCGTCAGCGACGCGCCCACGTACCAGCCCGAAGCCGCAGGCCTGCTCCTGCTGCTCGGACTCCTCCTGCTCTCGCCGCAGAAGCAGCCCAAGGAGAAGACCCGGTAGACCCCCTGGATCCGGTCGACCCGGTCGAGATCTCGGCCGGGCCGACGGCCCGGCCGAGATCTCGAACCGACCGGGCCACCGATCGGTTCCCGAAGGTCCTGAGCACGCTCCAGACAGGAGAATCCCACTCCATGCCGTTCGCCGACACCACACTCCGCGACGAGTACGCGGCGGCCGTCGAGCGAGTGGCGGGCCGGGTCCTCGACGCCCTCCGGGGCGCCGGGGACCCGGCCGCGCCCACCCGCCGGTCCGCCCCGGACGCCGCCCGGCTCGCCCACGCGACGCCCGAGGGCCCCCTCCCCGCCGAAGGCCCCCTCTCCCGGGCCGAGTTGGCCGCGGTGCGAGTCCTGGGGCCCGACCTCTTCGCCGCCCAGCTGCTCGCCGGCCAGCGCCTCGACGGACCGACCGCCGACGCCGCGGCCGAGGCCCTCGGCACCTTCCCGATGAGCGAGGCCTCCCCCGCACCCGGCGCCCCCGGTATCACCGCCACCGCCGCGGGCCCTGCCACGACGGGCGCCGCGCTCGCCAACGCCTGGCGGGACCGGGCCACCGCGCAGCTCGTCGCACTGGCGGGCCGCCCCGTCCCGGCCCTGGGCCCCGACCCGGTCCGCCCTCAGGAGCCGACCCCGCGCGACTGGCCGCGGTGGTCCGTGGACATGGCCCGGCTCTCCGCCCTCGCCCTCCCCCGGCTCGACGGCCCCGTGCACGAACTGGCCCGCCGCCACTCGCTGACGCTGGCGCGCGGCGTCACCCGCTCCATGCTCCGCCGCGACTACCGCACCGCCGCCCGGCTCGCCCGCTGGCTGGCCTGGAACGAGGCGGACGGCGGCCAGGCGCACCTGGAACTCGGCCCCGTCCTGGACCGGATCCGCGCGGTCGGCGACGGCAGCACCCGGATGTGGCTCGAACTCGCCATCACCGAGCAGCTGTCGAGCGCCGGCGAACCTTCCGGCGGGCGCACAGGCGGGAACTCCGGCGGACATGCCGGCGGACATTCCGGCGACTCCCCGGACGGAGCGGCAGCATGACGGACAGTCAGATCATCGCCATCGCCCAGCAGGTCGGATCGAAATCGCTGCGCTGGCTGCACTCCTACTACGAGAGCGGCCTCGGCGGCTTCCAGGAGGACGTCACCACCGACCTCGCCAACCCCAACGAGATCTACAAGCCCCTCGGCGAAGTCGCCCTGGCCACCGGCCTGCTGCTGCGCGAGGGGGTCGCCGGCGCCGACGACACGCGGATCGCCCGCCAGGTCATCGACCTCGCCTGGGCCGAACTGCGCGAGGGGGACCTGCTGTACGACCGGCAGCTGCGCTACCCGCTGATGACCGACCCGCTGGAGGTCTACGTCCACTTCGCGCGGGCCGGCTTCCGCCACCCGGCCCTGGAGGACCAGCTGGCGACGCTGAACCGGCTGCACTCCGTCCGGGCCGCCGAGCAGCTTCCCAGCCGCCGCCTGGCCTCGGCCAACGCTCGGCGCGTGATCGGCCTGGACCAGCTGGAGGACTGGAACGAACTGGCCGCCGCCACCTGGCTGGGCGCCACGCCCGAACCGTGGATCATCGACTGGCTCACCGCCTACTACGTCACCCACTCCGTCTTCCACCTCACCGACTGGGGCGCCCGCCCCGACTGCCTGCCCGCGCACATCCGCGACTACCTGCGCGACTGGCTGCCGGCCTGGCTCGACGTCTGGCAGGAGGTCGGCCACTGGGACCTCGTGGGCGAACTGCTCATCGTCGCCGCCTGCATCGGCGAGCTCGACCAGGGCACGACCGGCTGGGCCGCGCTGGCCGCCGCCCAACTGCCCGACGGGCTCCTGCCCAAGGACGCCAACACGGCGACGGAGGGGGATCCGACCCAGCTGCTCACCGACCACGGGCACACCGCCGTGGTCGCCGTGGTCGCCGCCACCACCACCCTGGCCCGCGCTCTCGGCGGCACGACCGGGGCCTCGGCGGGCGCGCCGGCGGTGGCGGTCGGAGCGCCGCCGGAGAGCTAGGTGGCTCCCCTCGGCGGCGCCGCACCGGAGCAGGACGATCCTTGGGGCGAGCGGGAGTTGGCCGAACTCGTCCGCGCCGCCGGACCGGGATCCAGCGCCGTGACGCTCGCCGTGGCACAGGGCGAGCGTCGGGCGGTGCGGTGCGCGGGACGGGTGGACCACGGCGTCGGCGAGCCCTGCACGCCCGACACCGTCTTCGAACTGGGCTCGATCACCAAGACGTTCACCGCCCTGCTGCTCGCCGAGCTGGCCGCGGGGGGCGAACTCGCCCTCGACGACCCGGTGGAGCGGCACCTCCCGGCCGACTGGCGGCCCGCCGACGTCCGGCACGGCGGGCCGATCCGGCTGCTCCACCTGGCCACCCACACCTCCGGCCTGCCGAGGCTGCCGCCGGGACTGATGACCAGCGCCGTCGCGGCCTGGAACAGCAATCCGTACGCCGCGTACGGCGACCGGCGACTGCGGGCGGGCCTCGCCCGGACCACCGTGCGGCACCGGCCGGGCGAACGGTTCGGCTACTCCAACTTCGGGGTCGGGCTGCTCGGGCGGCTGCTCACCGAGGCGGGACGCGGCGCCGGCTACACGGAACTGCTCGCCGACCGGATCTGCCGCCCGCTCGGGCTGTGGGCCACCACCTGCTCGCCCGACTCGCCGCACCGGGCGATCGGCCACCGGCACGGGCGTCCGCTGCCGCCGTGGCGCATCCCCGGCCTCCCGGGCGCGGGCGCCGTCCGGGCCAGCGGCGCCGACCTGCTGCGGTATCTGCGCGCGCACCTGCGGCCGGGCGAGGGCGGGCCGGCGGGCGCGGGCGCGTTGGGGCAAGCCCTGCGGGAGGTGCAGCGGCCGCGGCTGAGACTGCCGCGCTCGGGCGACCAGCTCTGCCTGGTCTGGAACCTCCGGCGCACCCCGGACGGCCGGGACCTCTTCTTCCACTCCGGCGGCACCCGCGGCTGCACCACGCTCATCGCGTTCTGCCCGCAGACCGCCACCGCCGTCGCCGCCCTCTGCAACGCCGGCCCGAGCCGGCGGGACAACTTCGCGCAGGCGGCCTACGACGTCTTCAAGCAGTTCGCCCGGCCGGCGGACGAGGGGTGAAGGCGGAGGGTGAGGCGGGGGAGACTGACAGATGACAGCTGACAGATATTGAAATCTGTCAGCTGTCATCTGTTAGCTGATATCTGTCAGCTGTCAGTTGTCAGCCGCCGCCCGTCAGTCCCGCCCGTCAGCCTCGCCCGTCACCGCCGCTCGGCGCGGGCGGCTGTGTCGGCGGCACCGCCGGCGCCGACGGCGCGCAGGCGGGTGGCGGCGGTGGCGGCGAGCTGGGGCGCGAGGCGGGCCACGTCGCGGGAGCCGACCACCGCGATCAGCGACGGCAGGACCCAGCGGACCGGCTGTATGCCGCGCAGCCAGGCCTGGGCGTAGACGTGGGCGGAGCGCCGGGCGATCCCGGCGACCAGGCGGTCCACCGCCGGCTCCAGCGGATACGTCTTGTTCGCCGGCCACGGCAGTCGCGAGCGCATCTGCTTGAGCACGGTGTCCTCGTCGGCCCCGCGCACCATGTCGGTGTCGGTCCAACTCAGGTAACCCACACCCACCTTGACACCCTCATGGGCGACCTCGGCGCGGATCGCGTGGGCGAAGGCCTCGACCCCCGACTTGCTCGCGCAGTACGCGCTCATCAGCGGCGCCGGGATGAGCGCGGCCAGCGAGGCGATCTGCAGCAGATAGCCACGACTCTCGGCGAGCACCGGGAGGAAGGCACGGGCGGTCGCCACACTGCCGAGCAGGTTGACCTCGATCACCCGGCTGAACGCCCGGTGGTCGTTCTGCAGCAGCGGGCCGCCGATCGCGATGCCCGCGTTGGCGACGACGGTGTCGATCCGGCCGTAGTGCTCCTTGATCCGCCCGGCGAGTTCGGTGAGCACCTCGACGTCGGTGACGTCGACCTCCCAGGCGGTGGCGTCCGGGCCGCACTGGGCGGCCACGGCCTTGAGCTCCTCCGGCTCCAGGCCGAGCAGCGCGACCTTGGCACCGCGGCGGGCGAGGGCACGGGCCAGCGAGGCGCCGACGCCGCGCGCGGCTCCGGTGACGACGACGACCTGGGCGGAGAGCGGCGGGGCGGCGGTCATGCGACGGCGGTCCTCTCGGGGTCGGTATCGGTCGTGGCGCCGGCGGTGGCCGTCGCGGGCGCGGCGGCGCGGACGCCCGGTAGGTAGGCGGTCGCCATCCGGTCGATCTCGGCCGCGATCTCGGCCGGCCGCTCGATCGGCGCCATGTGGCCGACCCCGGGCAGCAGGAGCAGCCCCTGGGGGTCCGCCAGCGCGGCGACCATCCGGTGCGCGTGCACCGGCGGCGTGAGCCGGTCCTCGGCGCCGACCACGACGGACGTCGGCGCGGCGAGCCGGGCCAGCCCCGCGCGGACGTCCAACCGGTCCAGCACCTGGGCCCAGTTGGCCCGGACGCCGGCCGGACAGGCGTGCACGATCCGGACCGCCGCCTCGACCTGGGCGGCGGGCACGCCCCTCCCCGTGATCGCGTACCCCAGCGCGGCCCGGGTGACCGGACCGACCGGGCCGAGCGGCAGCCGGGAGCGCAGGATCCGCCGGTGCAGGAAACGCCGCACCCCCGGCGGACGCACCGCCCCCGGGACCACGCGCAACTCCTCGACCAGGTCGGACGGTCCGGTGGAGACCAGAACGGCCGCCGCCGTGCGCTCGGCGACCTCGGGCCGGGCGGCGCCCGCCATGACGGTCATGCCGCCCATGCTGTGCCCGGCCAGCACGGCCCGCTCACCCTGCGGGACGACCCGGGTGAGCACCGCCGCGAGGTCCTCGGCCAGTGCGCGGGTGGAGTAGCGCACCCGGCTCGGCGGGATCTCGCTGAGCCCGTGACCGCGCTGGTCGTAGGCCACCACCCGGTACCGGTCGGCGAGCCGGTGGATCACCGGCGCCCAGAACCGCGTCGAGCAGGTCCAGCCGTGCGCGAGCACGACCGTCGGGGCGCCGGGCTGTCCGTGGACCTCGACGTGCAGCCTGGTCCCGTCGGCCGAGCGGACGTCCAACTCCTCCGCGGGCACGGGATGCAGGAAGTCGGCGGGAATCGGCGGGCGACTCATACCAGGACCTCCCCGGCCTCGGCGGCGATCCCGGGCAGGCCCGGGCGACTCTCCCGACGGAGGGTCAGTTCGTATTCGGTGAGATCGACCTTCCGGGTGGCACGGCGGAACGAGGTGGTCGATCCCGGCCAGAGCACGGTGTTCTTGCCGCTCCTGTCCAGGTACCAGCTGCGGCAGCCGCCGGTGGTCCAGACGGTGCGGTCCATCCGGTGCTGGAGTTCGAGGTTCCAGCGGCGCTGCGCCCGGGCGGTGGGCTGCATCGCGCTCGCGCCGATCCGGTCGAGCGTGGTCAACGCATCGATCATGTAGTTGAGTTGGGACTCGATCATCAGGATCATCGAGCTGTTGCCGAGGCCGGTGTTGGGGCCGATGACGAAGAAGAAGTTCGGGAAGCCGTGCACGGTGGAGCCGCGCAGCGCCTCCATGCCCTCCTTCCACTCCTCGGTGAAGCTGGTGCCGTTGACCCCGAACACCCTGGAACCCAGGGGCATGTCGGTGACGTGGAAGCCGGTCCCGAAGACGATCGCGTCCGCCTCGTGCTCGCTGCCGTCGGCGGCGACCAGGGTCGAGCCGCGCACCTCGCGCAGACCGCCGGACACCACCTCGGTGTTGGCGGCGGCGAGCGCCGGGTAGTAGGTGTTGCTGAGCAGGATGCGCTTGCAGCCGATCCGGTAGTCGGGGGTGAGCCGGGCGCGCAGGGCCGGGTCGGCGACGCCGTCCGCGATGTGCCGCTCGGCGAGCCGCTGGACCAGCTTGAGCAGACCGGGCCGCCGGACGAAGGCGTCCACCTGGAGCTCGCGCAGCGCGAACAGCGCGCCACGACGGACCTTGGCGGTGAACGGGAGTCGGCCGTGCAGCCACTTCTCCAGCTCGGTGATGGTCCGGTCGCGGCGCGGCAGGACCCAGGCCGGAGTGCGTTGGAAGACCGTCAGCTTTCCCACCCGCGGCTGGATCGCCGGGATGATCTGGGCGGCGGAGGCCCCGGTGCCGACCATCGCGACGCGCTTTCCGGCGAGGTCGAAGTCGTGGTCCCAGCGGGAGGAGTGGAACACCGCGCCGGGGAAGGAGTCCAGGCCGGGCAGGCCGGGGATCTGCGGGTCGGCGAGCGGTCCGGCGGCGGCGACGATCGCGTCCGCGGTCCAGCGGCCGGCCGTGGTGGTGATCCGCCAGCGGGTCCGATCGACGTCCCAACGGGCCTCGACCACCTCGGTGTTGAGCCGCAGGTGGGGGCGGATGCCGAAGACGTCGGTGACCTTCTCCAGGTAGGCGCGGATGTCCGGCTGGCCGGAGAAGCTGCGCGGCCAGTCCGGGTTGGGGGCGAAGGAGAAGGAGTAGAGGTGGGAGGGGACGTCGCAGGCGCAGCCGGGATAGCTGTTGTCCCGCCAGGTACCGCCGACCGAGTCGGCGCGCTCGAGGATGACGAAGTCGGTGATGCCGGCGCGGCGCAGCCGGACGCCCGCGCCGAGGCCGCCGAAACCGGAGCCGATGACGGCCACCCGGACGTGCGGGACGGGCTGCTCGTCAACGGGCTGTTCGTCAACCGGCTGTTCGTCGGCAGGCCGTTCGCCGGTGGGCCGTTCGCCGGCGGCCCGATCCGTGGCGGCCTGCTCCTCGGTGGACGCGGCCTGGCCGGGCACGGTCGCACCCGCGCCAGCACCGGCGCCAGCGGCGGCGTCGGGGTCCGCGTCGGACGCGCGGGGGCGGGGGCGCTTGCTGCTGGATGCCATGCGGCGTCCTCCTGGAGGGTGGGGGCCGTGGGGCGCGCGTCACCGCTGCTCGGCGGGGCGCGGGTCACGCCAACCATGCCAGCAATCACTGGCACGATTGGCAGGTTAGCCCTTGTTGACACTTGATGGAAGAAGCCCGACAGACCCGACCGGACGATCGCCGGTCCTATGCTGAGCGCCGTGGACAAGGTCGAAGCTGCTGCCGAGGACGGACACCGCGAGTTCCGGGTGGAGGAACTGGCCCGGGCGGCCGGGATCACCACCCGCACCCTGCGCTTCTACCGCGAGCGGAAGCTGCTCCAGCCGCCCCGCAGGGAAGGACGGATCGCCTGGTACGGCGAGGGCCACCTGGCCCGGCTGCGGATGATCGCCGAACTGCTGGAACGCGGCCACACCCTCGGCGGCATCGCCGAGCTCATCGGCGCCGGCGAGAGCGGGCGGGACGTCGCCGAGCTGATCGGACTGGAGGCGGCGATCGTCGCGCCGTGGTCCGACGAGACGCCGGTCCACCTCGACTGGGACGAGCTGAAGGCGGCCCTCGGCGACCAGCTCACCGAGGAGAACACCGCCGAGTCCGTCGCCCAGGGCTTCGTCACGATCGAGGAGAACGGGGTCACCCACGTCAGTCGGCGGCTGATGGACGCCACCACGGCGCTGGTCGCGGAGGGTGTGCCGCTCTCGGTGGTGCTGGAGGCCAGCCGACAGACCCAGGAGCACGTGACGGCGATCGCCGAGATCTTCACCTCCCTGGTGCGCGACCACCTGCTCGGCGCACTGGCCGCCGACACCCCGCTGCCGCCCGGCGAGGCCGCCCGGCTGACCGAGCAGGTGCTGCGGATCCGACCCCTCGCGCGGACGGTCACCGACGCCCAGTTCGCCCTGGCGATGGACCGCCGGGTGCACGCCGAGTACGACGAGGTGCTCCGCCAGCGCATGGAGCACCGGGAGGACGACTGACAGCTGGCAGCTGACGAAATCTGTCAGCTGTCATCTGTCAGTCGTCAGCCGCCGCGGCCGCCCGCAGGCGTAGCGATCCGCGGCACCGGGCAGGGATGGGACGCCTCGCCGTCTGCCACCGGAACGGAGTCGCCCGATGCCCGATGCCGCCGACCGCCCCCTGCCCGCACCTCCGACCCGCCGCCGACTGCTCGCCCTGACCGCCGGGCTGGCCTCCGGCCTCGCGCTCACCGCCTGCGGCTCCGGCGGCCCGGCGAAGGCGGGCGGAGCGAACGCCCCAGACGGCCGCGTCGTACGGCACGCGCGCGGCGAGAGCACCGTCCCGGCGCGGGCCGGCCGGGTCGTCGTCCTGGACACCGACGCCCTGGACTCCGCCGTCTCCCTGGGCATCACCCCGGTCGGCGCCACCACCGTCGCAGCCGGCGCGCCGCTCTCCGCCTACCTCCCCGCCGAACACCTCGCCGGAATCAAGACCGTCGGCACCATCGGCTCGCCCGACCTGGAGGCCGTCGCCGCCCTCCGTCCGGACGTCATCCTCAGCAACCAGGTCCGCGACGACAAACGCTACGACGAGCTCTCCAAGATCGCGCCGACCGTGCTGAGCAAGACCACCGGCCCCGCCTGGAAGGAGAACGTCCGGCTGCACGCCGAGGCCCTCGGCCGTCAGAGCGAGGCGGCTGCCGCCGAACAGGCGTACCGGGCGAAGCTCGCCGAGGTGGTCACCGCGCTCGGTGGGCCGCAGAAGGCGGTGGCCCTCAAGGTCGAGGTGGCCCGCTTCCTGGCCGGCGCGCCCACCCGCCTGTACCTCAACGACACCTTCGTCGGCTCGATCCTCGCCGACCTCGGCGTCGGCCGCCCCGCCAACCAGGACAAGCCCGGTTTCTCGATCGAGATCAGCCCCGAGCAGGTCGACCAGGCCGCCGCCGACGTCATCTTCTACTCGGTCTACGGCGACGCGGCCAAGTCCGACCAGGCGAAGATCGTCGGCGGCACGCTGTGGAAGAGCCTCGACGCGGTCCGCAACGGCAAGGTCTTCCAGGTCGACGACAACCTCTGGATGCTCGGAATCGGTTACACCGGAGCCGGTCTGATCCTCGATCGGATCCATCACGACCTCGCCGCCTGACGCGACCGGACCTACCATCCGATCATGATCGAAGGAAAGAAAGTGCGGCTGCGCGCCCTGCGCGCCGAGGACGCGAAGCACCAGCTCCGTTGGCGCAACGACCCCGAGGTGATCCGGCAGGCGGCGGCCGGGGATCCGAACTTCGGCCCGATCACCGCCGAAGCCCTGGCGGACCGGTTCGACCGGATCCTGCGACTCCACCCGCGCGAGGCCTGCATGCTGACCGTCGAGGAGACGTCCGGCGGCCGTCCGATCGGTCTGGTCGACTACCGGGGCCTCGACCCGTACAAGGGCGTCGCGGAGGTCGGGATCGCCATCGGTGAACGGAGGTTCTGGGACCGCGGCTACGGCTCCGAGGCCCTCGGCCTGCTGGTGGACCACCTGTTCGGCGCCTTCCCGCTGCACCGGCTGGAGCTGGACACCTGGAGCGGCAACGCCCGTGCCGCCCGCGCCTTCACCCGTCTCGGCTTCCGCGAGGAGGGGCGCCGCCGGGCCGCCGTGCTGCTGGCCGGCGTCCGCTACGACCGGCTGCTGTTCGGCATGCTCCGCCAGGAGTGGGAGGAGCGGCACGGCCTCACCGGACCCGACAACGTTCACGACACCCCCGGCGGCCCCTTCATCGGACCGCCCGGCACCCCCGAAACCCCCACAGCGCCGCCCGCAACACCCGACACACCCGGCGCGCTCGACACGCCCCCGGCGAGTCGTGACCGCAACGCCGCGAGCGCCTCCGCCCGGGCCTCCGACGTCGGGTGGGGCTCCGTGAGCACCATCCTCGCCGTCGAATAGGCCTCACCCGGCAGTGTGGGCGGCGTCCACGACGGGTCGGCGAACGTGTACAGCCTCCCCTCGGTGAGCGCGAACCGGGGCAGTGCCACCCCGAACTCCGAGGCGAGCGCGGTCAGCAGGCCGTACTCGCCTTGGCGGCCGTGGGCGTGCGGACCGAAGTGGCGGTCCGGGTCGAGAGCCGGCGGAACCTCCGTCGGTCCACGGCGCCCGATCTCCGGTCCACGCACCGTGAACCCGTACCGCTCCTCGCCGCCCGCGGCCACGGAGAGGTGGAAGAAGCCCTCCTCCGGCTCGACGAACACGGCGAGCGCGCGCCCGCCCGTCCGGCCGGAGGCGGTCACGGCCGGGGTCGCGACACGCGGAGCCACCGGCCCCGCAAGCCCCACCGCCCCGGGCGATGTCCGCGCCTCGAAGGCGAAGCTCCACTCGGCCCCGCCGTCGCCGCCCGCGTGGCCGACGAGGGCAGGCTGCGGGTCCTCGGAGGAGAGGACCGTCCGCTCCCGGAGCCGGTCCGTCCCGGCCTCCCAGCAGGTCGCGGGCGGCTCCAGCACCGCCCCCTCCCCGGCGAGGACGGCCGGTAGCCCGTCCGGGGCCACCCCCTCCACCAGCACGAAGCGGTACGGCCGGGGCCGACCGGAACGCGGCTCCAGGGCGAGCCAGGCCAGTCCGTCGCCCACGGCTTCCGGCTCCGCCGCCGCCCGCTCCCCCACCTCCGCGTCGGGCAGGCCACGCGGAGTGGCGAGCAGTTCCAGCCCGCGCTCCGCCGTGAACAGCGGCCCGAGCAGCGGGTCCGCGAGCAGCCCGACGGGCGCGAGGTGGTCCGGCCCCACCGGTGTCCACCGCGGCAGCGCGGCGCGCAGCGTCCGCCAGGCGGCCTCCGTACCGCCCCAGCGCGCCTGCTCCCGTGCCCGTTCGACCGCCGCGCCGAACGGACCGGACGCGGTGTGGCGGTACTCGCGCTCGCGCACCTGCCGGAGCACCTCGTCGGCCGCGACGCGCAGCTCACCGGTGTCCACCCGCAGCTTGTACCCCCACACCGTCGCGTCGTGCCCCCTCCGCACGTGGTGGGCCGCGAGCACCGGTATCACCTCACCGAGGTAGGCGGGATCGCGCGGCAGCTCGCCGAAGGTCGGCTCGGACCGATGCTGCTCGAACCCGCGCAGCTGGTCGAGCATGCCGGCGGCCCGGGGCCGTCCGTACGCGACGGCTTCCGCCAACACCTCCGCCGCCCCTTCGTACGCCCCCGTCAGAGCGTCCAGCCGGGCGGCCTCGACACACGCGTCCTGCTCCCGGGTGGTGGCGTTGACGAACGGCGCGCCGCACCGGTGGGCGGCCAGCCGGTGGAACTCCTGGTGCATGGCGACCATGAACGCCCGGAACGACGGGTACCGCTCCGGCGGCGCGGCCCGCCACGAGGCGTAGCAGTACACCGCCCACTCCCCATCGGCGTCGACGTCACCCGGGTCGAGCAGGACGAGCGTCGCGTCGGACTCGACGTCGAGCTGCAGGGCCCGCTGCCACAGGCCCTCCGTCTCTCCTTCGTCGAAGTACTCGCTGAGCCCACGGGCGTCCCGGTGCCATCGCGCGTCGCCCGCCCCGGCGAGCCGGTACACGAATCCGCCCGCGTACCGCCACCCGTCGCTCACCGCGAGGAACTCCCGGTACGACGGCGGCAGCACGCACCCCAGCTCCGCCTGCGCCGCCGCGACCCGCGCGGCCGGCGCCGCGTCGAACCCCAGCCACTGCGCCCGCCACGCCTCCTCGTCACCCTCCCGGAGCTCCCCCGGATCCGTGCACGCCCCGGCCCATTCCTCACTCCACCGGGCGAGGAAGGACCGCCAGTCGAACGCCTGTCCCGTCATGGCGGTGATCCTTGCACGCACCACCGACAATTCCTGTCCGGCCGTCAACTCCTCGGTCGAGAACGGGCATCGATCGCGCGTCGCGGCCCAGCACACCCGCCGGCGGTCCCTATGCTGTGCGCCGAAGGGACCGGCACCGCACGCCCGTCCCGGAGACCGAGGGGGGAACCTCGCACATGGAACAGGTCCTGGAACTCGCGCGGACGGCGGGACCGGCGGTGACCGGCATGCTGCTCGGCACGTCGTGGCGCCGGATCCGCGACGGGATCGTCGCGCTGTGGCAACAGGTCGCGCCGGAGCAGGGCGAGGAGATCGGCGCCGCGCTCGACACGGCGCACGAGCTGCTCGTCGCCGCGCAGGCCCAGGGGGACGAGACCACCGCGACGCGCACCGGGCGCGAGTGGGAGCAGCGCTTCACCTGGCTGCTGCTCCAGAATCCCGAACTGGCGGACCGGCTGCGCGCCCTGCTGGCGGCCGACCGATCGGCTCCGTCGGCGGGTACCGTCGTCAGCGGGGAGGCCCAGTACGGGCAGGCGAGCGGTGGCGGAAGCGTGTACAACGCACGACGCGACATCACGATCACGAAGTGAGCACGGGACACACCGGCCCGCCGATCGGCCCGCCGCCCGGCGGTCAGTGGGGGCACACGACGGGCAGCGGCGACTCCTTGAACGCCGGAAACAACATCAACATCATCCAGCCACCCCCACCGCCGCCGCCGCGCCGCTCCCGGGGATGGCTCGTCGCCGTCTGCCTCGGCCTGGTCTGCGCGGCGGTGGCGGGCGCGCTGGTCGAACGGAAGCTGACCGAGGGAGACGCCGTCAGCGCCGATACCCGAACCGCGGCGGCACCGCAGTCCTCCCCCGCGGCGCCGGCGCAGCCGACGGTGCCGCCGGCATCCACTGCGCCGCCACCCGCGTCCGCCGAACCCGGTTTCACGCTCGCGCCGACCACCACCGCGCCCGCGCCCGTACCCGTGGCCACCACGCCACCGCCACCGACCACGACGGCCCCGGCCAAGGACGCCGTCCGCTACAACGGACCGGTCCGCCTGTCCGGCTCGATCGACCTCGACGCGAACCCGCCACAGCTGACCGGCGACGACGCACCGGGCGTCCTCGGCGGCTTCGGCGTGCTCTACACGAGCTACACCAGCGGCCAGGGCGCCATGGCCTCGGGCCGCAGCGGTGTCTTCCCGAACTTCGGACCGGGACTCGCCCCCTACAAGGACGACGCCACCCCGACCCGCAAGCGGTGCTCCGACCTCCTCCGCTCCCAGGCGACGGACTCCCTGGTGATCGAGACGAACACCCGCTTCTGCGTCCGGACCGTCAACGGCCGCATCGGCCTGATGACCGTCGAGGACTACGCCGCCGCCCCGTTCGGCAGCGGCGCCTTCAACGGCCACGCCCTCATCTGGGAGGGCGTCGGCTGACGTTCCGTGGAGGCCCGGAGCAGGAAGTCGGACCCGCCGACTTCCTGCTCCGGGACTTGCGGCGTCGCAGGCGCGGGGCCGCGGCGTGAGGGAAGGGGAACGAAGTGGGCAGGCGTGACTACGAGGACGATCCGGACGCGCCGGCGGCGAACAGTCTGGTGCCGGCGGCTTCGATGGTCGTCGTCGACGAGGCGACGGGCCGGGTGCTGTTGCAGCGGCGGACGGACAACGGGATGTGGGCGCTGCCCGGGGGAACGATGGAGTTGGGCGAGTCGATCGGCGGGTGCGCGGTGCGGGAGACGTTCGAGGAGACCGGGATCGAGGTGGTCGTCACCGGGATCGTCGGCACCTACACCGATCCGCGCCACGTCATGGCGTACGACGACGGCGAGGTGCGGCAGGAGTTCTCGATCTGTCTGCTGGGGCGGCCGGTCGGGGGTGCGTTGCGGACCTCCGACGAATCGTACGAGGTCGGCTGGTTCACGGCGGAGGAGAGCGACCGGCTGCCGATGGTGGCGAGTGTGCGCAAGCGGCTCACGGACTGGCGCGCCGGCGCGGGGCCGGTGGTCCGCTGAGGAGGCGGGCGGACGGGGCCGGCGGCGGGCCGGTCTCGACGGCCGGCGCGGGCCGGGCGAGACTGGCCCGGTGATCGGGCTCCGTGTTCTGACGCCTGCCGATCCCGCCGACTGGCCGCTCTGGCGGGACGCGCGGTTGGCGTCGCTCGCCGATGCCCCGTACGCGTTCAGGGTGCGGCTGGCGGACTGGCCGGCGGGCGGCGAGGAGCAGTGGCGGGCCCGGTTCGCGCGGGTGGATGCCGTGCACGTGGTCGCGGTGGCGGCGGACGGGCGGCCGGTCGGCCTTGCGGGCGGGCTCCCCGGGCCCGACGGCAAGCGGAACGACGGGCCGGACGGCGGGGGCGGGGTGAGCGAGCTGCGGTCGGTGTGGGTCGGGCCGCGGGCGCGGGGTCTCGGGATCGGGGACGACCTGCTCGGCGCCGTCGAGGAGTGGGCGCGGCGCCGGGGCAGCACGTCGTTGCGGCTCGCCGTGCTGCCGGGCAACACGGCCGCCGTCGCGCTCTACCGGCGGCACGGATTCGTCGACGCGGGCGGGGAGGCGGGCGGAAACCCGGCGAACGGGGCGGCGGAGCGGGTGATGGTGAAGCGGCTCGCGGTCTGAGCGGCCCGGCCGCCGCTCGGTGGCCGCGCCTTGTGGTCGCACAGGACACCGCCACGCGCAGCACCCCCGAGCGGCGCGAACTCCTCGGCTTCCTGGACAGCTTGCCGAGCGAACACGGGAACTCCCCCACCGGCCACACGGGTTGACGGGAACCGACCGACGCCGTCCGGCCCGGACGACGTCGAACTACGCACCGCCGACCTCGACCGGTCGTACGGGAGCGACAGTCGGACGGTCGTCCGTCCGGCCCAGGAACTGCTGCTCCTCGCCTACGGCCGCCACTTTCCCGGGGTCGACATCTGACCGGAAGCGTCCGATTCGCGGTCAACCAGGGGTAAAGTCAGCGGGCATGGTCGAATCGACGGTTCCGATCCTCCCCTGTCAGGCCCTCCCGCCAGTGCTCGAGTTCTACACCGCGCTCGGCTTCGAGGTGACCCTCCATCAGACGAGCCCCAGCCCGTACGCCGTGGTCCAGCGCGGCGGCATCCAACTCCACTTCTTCGGCATGAAGCAGTACGACCCGGGCGCCTCGTACAGCACCTGCCTGGTCCGCACGGACGACGTGGACGCGCTGCACGCCGCGTTCCAGGAGGGGCTGCGCTCCGCCTACGGACGAGTGCCGACCCGCGGCCTGCCCCGGATCGGCCCGGTCGGCGACACCTCGCACGGCGTCCGGCAGTTCCTGGTGACCGACCCCGGCGGCAACTGCCTGCGGATCGGCCAGCCGATCCGCGTCGACCAGCGCCACCGGCCGTCCCCCGAGGAGCCGTTCGCCAAGGCGCTGCACCACGCGGCACTGTTCGCCGACTCGAAGGAGGACCCGGCCGCGGCCGCCCGGGTGCTGGACCGCGCACTGGCCCTGCCGGACGGGCCGCCCGCGCCGGTACTGCTGTTCCGCATCCTGGCCCTGCGCGCCGACCTGGCGCACCGCCTCGCGGACGGCGCGAGCGCCGAGGCGTTCACCCGGCGGGCCGAGCGGGTGGCGACCGAACTGACCGAGGAGGAGCGGGAGTCCGTCCGCGACGACCTCAAGCGACTGGCGGACGTCCTGCTCTGAGCAGGCGTCAGGGACAGGCTCCAGTGCACCAGGGTCCTTGAGCGGCGCGAACGACGCGGACAGCGCGAACGGCGTGAACGACGCGTACGGCGCGGCCGGCGCGCTGCTCCAGGACCCTGCGCGCGGTCAGGAGCTCCAACTGCGGATGCAGAGCACCAAGCGATAGCCGTCCGGGTCGGCCACGGTGACTCCGTACTCGTCCCAGTACGGGTTGTGGGCGGGAACCCGGGTGCCGCCGACCTCCTCCAGGCGCCGCACCAGCGCGTCGTCGACGGGCGCGCCCAGGTAGACGACGAAGAGGTCGTCGACGGTGGGCGTCGGCTCGACCGGGCGCTCGGGGTCGCGGGTGAGCTCGAAGTGCCAGCCACCGCCGGACGGGCCGACCATCAGGAGGTCGTGCTCGCCGGAGACGCGTTCGGTACTGCGCCACAGGACGGCCAGGCCGAGGCCCTCGACGTAGAAGCGCTCGGCCGCGGCAAGGTCCCGGGAGGGGCGCGCGACCCGGATGTGGGTGGTGGAGTTGATCACGCGCGCCGAGCCTACCCCCGTGCGCGCCGGACGCGGCGGCAGAGTCGGCGCAGCCGCTCCTCGTCACCGGCGCGTGGGCAGGCGACGCAGACCCGGGCCGGCTCAACCGCGCAGCGGCCGGAAGTCGGCGGCGCCGGGGAACGGCTGACAATTGACAGATGACAGCTGACAGATATTGAAATCTGTCAGCTGATATCTGTCAGCTGTCAATTGTCAGCCACCGGCCTCCGCCCGGGCCTCCGCCCCGCCGCACGCCGACTCCGCACTGACGTGCGAAAGTGGTAGCCGGCGAAGGGAGCGCGCGCGTGCTGATGGAAAAGGTGGCGGAGATCATCGCCGAGGCCTCGGCCGAGGCGGTGGAGCCCCGGTTCCGGGCGCTGGCGGCGGGGGAGGTGATGGAGAAGGTCCCCGGCGAGGTGGTCACCGTCGCCGACCGGGAGGCCGAGGTGATCATCGCCCGACGGCTGCGCGAGCTGCTGCCCATCCCGGTGGTGGGCGAGGAGGCCGTCGCCGCCGACCCTGCCCTCGGCCGGGCGCTGCACGCGGAACCCGCCGTCTGGCTCGTCGACCCCGTCGACGGCACCGCCAACTTCGTCGCCGGCCGGCCCGAGTACGCCGTCATGGTCTCCCTGGTGCGCGACGGCCGGACGGTCGCCTCCTGGATCCGGCACCCCGCCACCGCCACCACCTACACCGCCGAGCTCGGCTCCGGCGCCTGGCGCGACGGCCACCGCCTGACCCGCACGCCCGCCGCCGCCGACCCGGCCAAGTGGCGCGGCTCGGTGAAGAGCCGCTTCCTCGATCCCGCGCGCCGCCGCCTGATCGAGGCCAACAGCGCCGCCTTCGGCGAGCTGGGCCCGGGCCGCCACGCCGCCGGCGTCGAGTACCCGGACGTCGTCGAGGGCGCCATGGACTTCCTCCTCTACTGGCGCACCCTCCCCTGGGACCACGCGCCCGGCTCCCTCCTCCTCACCGAGGCCGGCGGCCGTGCCGCCCGGTTCGACGGCACCCCGTACGCCCCCGAGCCCCCCGGCGGCGAGGACGGCCTGCTGGTCGCCGCCGACCCGGCCACCTGGGAGCGCTGCCGCGAGCTCCTCCTCGCACCGTAGGCACCCCGCGGCCACCCCACGGCCATCCCGCAGCAGACGGCCGCAGCCGGGCTCCAACACTTCGCGATCATGACGTCACGGCGACTGGTCGCGCTGGTCCTCGGCGCCCCTTCCTGACCCCGGCCTGCAGACGGCACCCCGCTGACCGCCGAGCCGATCGGCGCGACCCCGATCGGATTCTTCGGCACCCCCGGCAACGCCTTCGGCGAGGCCGCGGAGGACGCCGGCGACACCCGGTCCTGCGGCCTGTGGGTGCGACTGAACCCGCCGGCACCCGGAAACCACGAACTGACGATCCGGGGCGAGTCCGGCGCCCTCGACCTCTCCACCGGGGTGAACCACCGCCTGCGGGTCGCCCCCCGCCCCCACCGGGGCCGTCTCTGAGTTACCGTGCCGCGCTCCACGCCTCCCGGCCCGCCCGGACGATCTCGGCGAGCAGCCCGGTGACCTCCTCGGCGGTGGTGTGCGGGTTGAGCAGGGTCAGCTTGAGCCGGACCCGCCCCGGGCCCTCGCCGGGCAGTTCGGTGCGCCCGACCACGGCCCGGCCGGAGCGCAGCAGCCCACGGCGCAGTTCGGCGTTGACCCGGTCGAGCACCGCCGGGTCGACATCGCCCGGGTCGACGCCGGCCAGGTCGCGCACCGCAGGCTCCGCGAGAGCGGCCTGCGTCGGCCGGTAGCGGAACAGCAGCGCGGTGAGGACCGGTTCGGCGTGCAGTTCCAGCTCCGGCTCCGCCCGGACGGCGTCGGCGGCGGCGCGGGCGAGGTCGTGGCAGGCGTCGACGAGCCGGCCGAGTCCGGCGCGGCCGAGGGTGCGCAGGGTGACGGCGAGCTTGAAGGCGTCCGGGCGCCGGGTGGTGCGCAGCGAGAGGCCCAGCAGGCTCGGGTAGCCGGCCTGTTCGTCGTCGGCCGGGTTGAGGTAGGCGGCCCGGCGGGCGAGCGAGACGTACGTCTCGGCGCGGCGGACCAGGAAGACCCCGGCGGCGGCCGGCTGCCAGCCCAGCTTGTGCCAGTCCAGCGAGACGGAGTCGGCCCGTTCGATGCCCGTCAGCAGCGGGGCGAGCCGGTCGGAGAGCAGCGCGCCGCCGCCGTACGCGGCGTCGACGTGCAGCCACGCACCGTAGCGGGCGGCGAGGTCGGCGACGGCGGGCAGCGGGTCGACGGCGCCGGTGTCGGTGGTGCCGGCGGTGGCGACGACGGCGAGCGGGGTGGCGCCGGCCCGGTCGGCCGCCGCCAGGGCGCTTTCGAGTGCAGCCGGGTCCATCCGCAGCTCGCGGTCGACGTCGACGGGGACGACGGCCCGTTCGCCGAGGCCGAGCAGGGCCGCCGCCCGCTGGACGGAGAAGTGCGCGGCCCGGGAGGCGAAGATCCGCGGCCGGGTGCCGGCGGGCAGACCGAGCAGACCGTCGAGTTCGACGACGCCGTCGAGTTTCCGGTCGCGGGCGAGCATGAGGCCCATGAGGTTGGACTCGGTGCCGCCGGAGGTGAGCACCCCGGCGGCGTGCTCCGGGTCGTAGCCGACCAGGGCGGCGAGTTCGGCGAGCAGTCCGGTCTCCAGCGCGGTCGCGGCGGGGGCCTGGTCCCAGGAGTCCTGGGAGGGGTTGAGGGCGCTGACGGCGAGGTCAGCGGCGACGGCGACGGCGAGCGGCGGGCAGTGCAGGTGGGCGGCGCAGTGGGGGTCGGCCGGGTCGGCGGCGCCGTGGGCGAGGAGTTCGGTGAGGCGGGCGAGGGCGTCGCGGCCGTGCGCGGCGGCGAGTGCCTCGGCGGTCCGGGCGGCGAGGTCGGCGGGGCGGCCGGCGGGCAGCGGACCGCCGCGCCGGGTGGCGCCGGTCTCCAGCGCGTCGAGGACCGCGGCGAGCAGCGGACCGAGCGCGGCGGGCCCGCCGACCCCGCCGGACAGCGCGTCGAGCGGTCCGGCCCCGCCGAGCGGCCCGCCGACGTCCGGCCCGCCCACGCCGGCGCCGTCGATCCCGCCGGCGCCGTCGATCCCGCCCCCCGCCCCGCCCGGGTCGTCCCGGCTCACGCGGACACCGCCGGCCCGGCCGCCGCGGCCGCCGCGATGGCGTCGGCGAGCCGGTCCAGCACCGCGGCCGCCTGCTCGTCCGTGACGGTGAGCGGGGGCAACAGCCGCAGGACGGCATCGTGCCGCCCGCCGAGTTCGACGATCAGCCCGCGCGCGAGGCACGCCTCGCGCACCCGGACGGCGAGCTCGGGGGCGGCCGGCCGGGCCCCGCAGGCGTCCGGCTCCGCCGCCGGGTCGACGAGCTCCACACCGATCATCAGACCGCGCCCGCGCACGTCTCCGATCACCGGCAGTTCCCGAGCCAGCGCCCGCAGCCGTTCGGTCATCCGCGCGCCGACCAGCGCCGCCCGTTCGGCGAGACCGTTCGCGGCGACGTGGCGCAGGGTGGCGGCGCCGGCCGCCATGGCGAGCGTGTTGCCGCGGAAGGTGCCGGTGTGCGCGCCGGGCCGCCAGCCGTCGTACTCCTCGCGGTAGACGACGACGGCGAGCGGCAGGCTGCCGCCGATCGCCTTGGACAGCACCATCGCGTCCGGCAGGATCCCGCTGTGCTCGACCGCCCACATCGCACCGGTGCGGCCCACGCCGGTCTGCACTTCGTCGACGACGAGCGGGATGCCGCGCTCGACGGTGATCCGGCGCATCGCGCGCAGCCAGTCGTCGGGCGCCGGGACGACGCCGCCCTCGCCCTGGACGGCCTCCAGGATCATCGCGGCGGGCGGGACGACGCCGCCGGACGGGTCGTCGAGCAGCCGCTCCACGTAGGTGGCGGAGAGGTCGGCACCGGCCTCCCCGCCGACCCCGAACGGGCAGCGGTAGCCGTAGGGGTAGGGCAGCCGGACCACCTCGCCGCCGCCGGGCAGCGGCTCCTTGACGGCGACGTTGCCGGTGAGCGCGAGGGCACCGGCGGTCATCCCGTGGTAGGCGCCGGTGAAGGCGAGGGCGCCGGAGCGGCCGGTGGCGGTCTGCATCAGCTTGAGCGCGGCCTCGACGGCGTCCGTCCCGGCGGGGCCGCAGAAGTGCACGCGCGCGCCGTCGGCGAAGGCCGGCGGCAGGCTCTCGAACAGGGCGGTGGTGAAGTCGTCCTTCTCGGCGGTGGCGAGGTCGAGCAGGTGGAGCGGGGCACCGCTGTCGAGGGTGCGGCGGATCGCCTCCAGGACGACGGGGTGGTTGTGGCCGAGGGCGAGGGTGCCGGCGCCGGAGAGGCAGTCGAGGTAGCGGCGGCCGTCGGCGCCCTCGACGGTCATGCCGTTGGCGCGCACCGGGACGATCGGGAAGGAGCGCGCGTAGGTGCGGGCGGCGGACTCGCGGACGCGCTGGCGCCGCAGCACGGCCTCGGCCGGGGCGGGAGTCGACACAGCGGTCGGCACAGGCGTTGGCACGGCCGTTGGCGCAGGGGTCGGCACGGGGGTCGGCACGGGGACGGTCGGACCGGTGGCGGGCTCAGCGGCGAGCGTCAAGACGGGCTCCCAGGAATTTAGGTGAGGCTAACCTTACTTCTCTGCCTCGCCCGGATTCGCCCCGGGCCTCCGGAAACCACCCGCGCGAGTGACAGCGGACCCGTTTCCCCAACGAGCGACCCGCCCGGAGGTCACGGTCCGGGCGACAGCACCGCGCGCTACCCTCACCGCATGCCGTCCACCCCGCCCTCGCCGTCCACCCCTTCCAGCCCGGACACCAGCGCCGGCCCCGGCCCCGACGCCGCCGAGTACGCCGCCGAACTGGCCCGCACCCGCGAGTTCTTCGCCGTCCGCGCCGCCGACTGGGACGCCAAGTTTCCCGACGACGGCCCGCGCTACGCCGCCGCAGTCGCCGAACTCACCCTGCACCCGGGCGAGTCCGTGCTGGACGCGGGCTGCGGCACCGGCCGTGCCCTGCCGTCACTGCGCGCGGCGGTCGGCCCGGCGGGCCGGGTGCTCGGCGCCGACGTGACCCCGGAGATGCTGCACGAGGCCGCCGCCCGCCACCCCGGCACCGCCGGGTTGCTGCTCGCCGACTGCGCCCGACTCCCCCTGCCCGACGCCACGCTGGACGCCGTCTTCGCCGCCGGCCTGATCTCCCACCTGCCCGACCCGGCCCGCGCCCTCGGCGAACTCGCCCGGGTCTCCCGCCCCGGCGCCCGGCTCGCGCTGTTCCACCCCGTCGGCCGCGCCGCCCTCGCCGCCCGCCACGGCCGCGCCGTCACCCCGGACGACCTGCGGGCCGAGCCCAACCTCCGCCCGCTGCTCACCGCCGCCGGCTGGCGCCTGACCTCCTACACCGACGCCGACGACCGCTACCTCGCCCTCGCCGAGCGGACGCCGGACGCGACCGACGGGAACGCGACCAGCGGGAACGCCGCCGACGGAGACGCGACCGACGGAGACGCGACCGACGGCGGCACGAGCGCCGGGGACACGAGCGGGAGCGCCACCCGGCCGTGATCACCGGCATGCCAGACTCGGAACCCTCCGCACCCGAACCGGGTGCCCGACGAGAGGAACCGGCATGGCGCTCTTCGGCAACGCCCACCGCGTGGACAACGACGAGGCCCACAAGGAGTTCGCCCAGCTCTTCGGCGAGGGCGAGCAGCTCCAGGCCGCCTACCAACTGCTGCGCGACTCCTTCCTGTTCACCGACCGCCGGCTGATCCTGGTCGACAAGCAGGGCATCACCGGCAAGAAGACCGAGTACCACTCGATCCCCTACCGTTCGATCTCCCACTTCGCCGTGGAGACCTCCGGGAACTTCGACCTGGACGCCGAGCTGAAGATCTGGCTTTCGGGCGCGGCGCTGCCGATCTCCAAGAACTTCACCAAGGGCGTGGACATCTACGAGGTGCAGGCCCTGCTCAGCGAGTTCGTCACCCGCTGACCCCGGCCGCTCAGAACACCAGGGCGAGCTTGCCGTTCAGCCCTCCCCGCCGGAACCGTTCGTGCGCCTCCCGGACCTCGCCCAGGCCGAACACCTCGTGCACCCGGGGGCGCAGCGCGCCGCGGTCGACCAGCGCGACCAGCTCGGCGAGCGCCGCGCCGTCCTCGCGCACCTGGTGGACGGTGGTGCGCACGCCCCGGGCGGACAGGTCGGGGACGGGGCCGGCCTGGGTGGCGATCGACGCGTAGCGGCCGCCGTCGGCCACCGCCCGCGTCAGGAACGCCCCGAAGGTGTCGAAGACGGCGTCGTAGCCGCCCTCGCGCAGTTCGTCGGGGTCGGTGGTGGCCAGGCCGGCGCCGTGCTCATGGGCGAAGGCGACCTGCTCGTCCCGGGAGACCAGGGCGTCGACCTCGACGCCGCGCGCCCGGGCGATCTGCAGGGCCAGCCCGCCGACGGCCCCGGCGGCGCCGGCGATCAGCAGCCGCCGGCCGGCCCGCACGCCGAGCCAGTCGAGGGTCTGCCAGGCCGTCAGCCCGGGCAGCGGCAGCGTCGCCGCGGCGGCCGGCTCGACCGTCCCGGGCGCGCGGGCCACCGCCGCGGCCGGCAGCGCGACCAGTTCGGCCCACGTCCCGCGCCCGGAGCCGAGCTGGTGCGACATCGCCACGACGGGCTCCCCGGCGCGCAGCCCGCTGCGGCCGCCGTCGACCACGGTACCGGCGAGGTCCCAGCCGAGCGTCATCGGCAGCGGCGGCGTCCCCGGGCCGATGGCGCCCTCCCGGGTCTTGTCGTCGACGGGGTTGATGCTGGTCGCGGTGGCCCGGATCAGCACCTCCCCGGCCGCCGCCGTGGGTTCGGGGGCGTCGACGACGCCCAGGACGTCGGGGGTGCCGAAGCGGTCGATCCGGATGGCGCGCACGGGGAGCCCTTCTCCTACGGCGGTGGCGTTCACCGGGTCAACCGCTGTGGTGATCACCGGAATTCCCGACCCCCGGCCGGATGCCTCGGCCGGGGGTCAGATCGGGTCGAGTCGGTTCAGGTCGGGTCGAGTCGGGTCAGGTCACCGAGCCCTGTTCGAGGTACATGCTCCAGACGCCCTCGTCGAAGTAGGGGGTGTCGATCTCGACGCCGTCGTGCGACCGGGTGACACCGTTGATCTTGGTGATCCCCGTCTGCGGGTCCGTCCACAACCAGGGCCCGCCGCTGGCCCCGTGGCCCAGCAGCCGGCAGGGCAGCTCCAGCAGGCTGGGGTAGAGGATCAGCCGCTCCAGGGTGCCGGTGCACGTGACCTGGTACTCGCCCTTGTCGAGGTTGACCGGGTAGCCGACGGCGGTGACGGTCACCTCGTCACGCTGGTTCACGATCAGACCGTTCGCGCCAGTGGCGTCGACGATCCGCTTCCCGTCGGCGTTGGGGTTGACGGTGATCATCGCGACGTCCCACTCGGCGGCCTTCTCGTTGTCCAGCCAGTTGTTGAACACCCGGCCGTTCTTCCAGGTGAACCTCCCGTAGGGGGCGGCGTCGGAGCCGTTGTACCCCGGCACGTAGACCCAGTTGGCCTTGAACCACTGCGGCTTCTCACCGTTCATCCGGCTGCCGCCCACCGCGGCGCAGTGCGCCGACGTGAGCACCATCATGCGCGAGGGGCTGTTCACGGCACTGGCCGAGCAGACCCCGGGCAGCTGGGTGGCGGGGTTGACGTAGAAGACGCGCCCCACCGTCCGGTCCACCGACGCGCCGCTCACCGACCGGTCGGCCGCGAAGCGGGCGGCCGCCTCGACGGCGGCGCCCCGCTTCCCTTCCCCCGACCCGCTCGCGCCCTCGGCCCCCTTGTCCGCGGCCAGCGCGGCCGCCATCCGCTCCGGCGTCCAGTACGCCAGGGTCGCGGCGTCCTCCGCCGCGCTCGCCGAGGCGGTGGACATGCCGGGGGCCGGGTCGGTCCGGGGCACCGCGTCCGCCGTCCCGACCGGCCCCAACCCCACGGTCACCGCGATCACGGCCCCGCACAACGCCCGCAGCCACTTCATCCGCGTCGCCCCCACTTCCCGTGTCCGTCGGACGGCCCGGTGACCGCCCCATCGGCAGGGTGACACCACACCCGGGCGCGCCGCCTGAGTACGGGTACTCAGAACACCGCATCCGAACAGGCCCTGGAAGCACGGCAGTTCACCCGTTCAGCCGATCATCGGCCCGCCACCGTCGCCGCCCTCGCCATCACCGCCGTCACCGCCATCACCACCCGTCCAGCGGTAGCACAACTCCGGGCGGCCGACGGTGCCGTACCGGGGTTCGCGGGCGGCGAGCCCGGTGTCCACCAGGTGTTCCAGGTAGCGGCGGGCGGTGATCCGCGAGACCCCGGCCGCCGTGCCCGCGGCGGCGGCGGACAGGCCGGTGCGGGCCGCGCGCAGCACACCGGCGACGGTGTCCAGCGTCGGCGCGCTCAACCCCTTGGGCAGGGCGGTGCGTTCGGGTGCGCGGAGCAGCGCGAGCGCCTGGTCGACCTCGTCCTGCCCGGTGGCCGGACCGGTCCGGCCGAGGGTGTCCCGGTAGCGGGCGTAGCGCTCCAGGCGGTCGTGCAGCGCGGCGGCGGCGAAGGGCTTCAGCAGGTACTGGACGACGCCCGCGGAGACGGCCTGGCGCACCATCGCGAGGTCGCGGGCGGAGGTGACGGCGATGACGTCGGTGGTGTGCCCGGCGGCGCGCAGCGTGCCGCAGAGCTGCAGGCCGTGCCCATCGGGCAGGTAGAGGTCGAGCAGCAGCAGGTCGACGGGCCGGCCGGCGGCGCGCTCGCGCTCCAGGAAGCGCAGCGCCTGTGCGCAGCCGTGCACGGTGCCGGCGGTCCGGAAACCGGGTTCGCGCCCGACGTAGAGGGCGTGGGCCGCGGCGGCCACCGGGTCGTCCTCCACGACCAGGACGGAGATCTCGGGCCGCCCCGGCGACGACGGCGCGCCGCTCACGGGGCCACCGCCAGGTGCCCGTGCCCGTGCCCGCGTCCGCGTCCGTGTTCGTGTTCGTGCCCGCGCTCCCCCGCGCCCTCGCGCGTCGGCCGGTCCAGCGGCAGCCGGACGGTGAGGACGGCGCCGCGTTCCCGGCCGACCTCGACGGTGCCGCCGTTGCGCCGGGCGGTCTGTGCGACGAGCGCGAGCCCGATGCCGCGCCCGTGGCCCCCGCCGGGCCCGAGCCCGTGCCCGTGCCCGCACCCGGTCCCGTCCCGCTTGGTACTCCAGCCGCGCCGGAACACGTCCTCCACCGCGCCCGGGTCGATGCCGGTGCCGGTGTCGGCGACCCGCAGCAGCAGGTGCTCACCGTCGATCCGGGCGGTGACGGTGACCTCCGGCGGCTCGGGGCTCTCGGCCGCGCCGGCGATGGCGGCGTCCACGGCGTTGTCGACCAGGTTGCCGAGGACGGTGATGAGGTCGCGCGCGCTGAGGTGGGGCGGCAGCACCCCGTCGTCGATGGAGCTGTCCGGGGTGAGCGTCAACTCCACGCCCCGCTCGGCGGCCTGGGCGGCCTTGCCGAGCAGCAGGGCGGCCAGCACGGGTTCGCCGACGGCGGCCACCACCCGGTCGGTGAGCCGCTGGGCGAGGGCGAGTTCGGCGGTGGCGAACTCCACCGCCTCGCGGTGGCGGCCGAGTTCGATCAGCGAGACGACCGCGTGCAGCCGGTTGGCGGCCTCGTGCGCCTGCGCGCCGAGCGCCTCGGTGAAGCCGCGCACCGAGTCCAGTTCGCCGCTCAGCGACTGGAGTTCGGTGTGGTCGCGGAGGGTGAGGACGCGGCCGAGCCCGGTGCCGATGGTGGAGGTATTGAGCACCACCACCCGCTCGGCGGTCAGGTGCACCTCGTCGCGGACCGGGTCGGCCCCCGAGACGGCCGTCACCAGTGCCGTCGGCAGGCCCAGCTCCAGGACCGGCCGGCCCTCCACCGCCCCTGCCAGGCCGAGGAGTTCGCGCGCGGCGTCGTTGCAGAGCACCACCCGGCGCTCGCGGTCGAGCAGCACCAGCCCCTCCCGGACGGCGTGCAGGGTGGCCTGGTGGTACTCGTAGAGGTGGCTGAGCTCGTCCGGGCCCATGCCGTGGGTGTGCCGCCGCAGACGGGAGTTGGCGAGGTAGGTAGCGATCCCGCCGAGCGCCAGCGCGCCCGCCGCGACGCCGACCAGGGCGAGCAGCGGCCCGCGCAGCTGGGCGGAGATGGACTGCACCGTGATGCCCGCGCTGACCAGGGCGACCACCCGGTGCCGCTCGTCCAGCACCGGGGTGACCACCCGCACCGAGGGGCCGAGCGTGCCGGTGTACGTCTCGCTGCGGGTCCGGCCGGCGAGCGCCCAGTCGATGTGGCCGAGGAAGGTGCGGCCGATCTGCTCGGGCAGCGGGTGGGTCCAGCGGACGCCCTCGGTGTCCATCACGGTGACGAAGGAGACCCCGGTGTCGGCCCGCACCCGCTCGGCGTACGGCTGGAGCACAGCCGTGGGGTCGGGCGCGGTGACGGCGGCGAGGACGGCCGGGGAGTCGGCGACGGCGCGGGCGACGGCGGTGACCTGGCGGCGGGCGGCGTCCTCGGTGCGGTCGGCGGTGAACAGGTACGCGAGCACCGCCCCGCCGGCCACCACGGCGGCGACGATGACCACTTGGACGACGAAGAGCTGTCCGGCCAGGCTGCGCACCAGCCGGCGCGGCGGGGTGAGGGTACGCGCGGACATGCCTGTCAGTGTGCACCACGGGCCCGGTCGACCCATCCGGGCCCGGGGCGGGAGCGGCGGCCTCGTGAACTCTATGAACGCAAGCGTGACCCGCGTCACGCCTGCCCGCATAGTCGGAGCGGCCCTCCCCCCGGGGCCGCCAGGACCGCACGGTCGCACGCCCCCACGAGCTCGCCCTCACGAGCCCACCCCCAGGGCTCACCCCCAGGAGAGCGCCTCCGCGAGCACACCGGCGCACGTGCGACCGCGCAACAGCAGTGGCGAAGGAGCCGCAGATGTCGATCACCGCAGGAGCCGCACGCGCGAGCACCGCGACGAAGGACCGCACCCACTACCTCTACCTCGCCGTGATCGCGGCGGTCGTCGCGGGCGTCGTGGTGGGCCTGGCCGCGCCGGGCTTCGCGGTGGAGCTGAAGCCGGTCGGCACGGGCTTCGTCAACCTCATCAAGATGATGATCAGCCCGGTCATCTTCTGCACCATCGTGCTCGGCATCGGCTCGGTGAGCAAGGCCGCCAAGGTCGGCCGGGTCGGCGGCCTGGCGCTCGGCTACTTCCTCGCCATGTCGACCGTCGCCCTCGGCATCGGGCTGCTGGTCGGCAACCTGCTGGAGCCCGGCGGCGGCCTCCACCTGACCGCCGCGCTCGCCAAGTCCGGCCACGCCCAGGCCGCCGCCGGCGGCGCGCAGTCCACCACCGACTTCCTGCTCGGGATGATCCCGACCTCCCTGCTCTCCGCCCTCACCGAGGGCAAGGTGCTGCAGACCCTGCTGGTCGCACTGCTGGTCGGCTTCGCCCTGCAGGCGATGGGCCCGGCCGGCGCGCCCGTGCTGCGCGGCGTCGAGCACGTGCAGCGGCTGGTCTTCCGGGTGATGGCGATGATCATGTGGGTGGCCCCGGTCGGCGCGTTCGGGGCCATGGCGGCGGTGGTCGGCGCCACCGGCACGGCCGCGCTGAAGAGCCTCGCCGTCATCATGATCGGCTTCTACCTCACCTGCGCGCTGTTCGTGGTCGTGGTGCTCGGCACGCTGCTGCGCCTGGTCGCGGGCGTCAACGTCTTCGCCCTGCTGCGCTACCTGGGCCGCGAGTTCCTGCTCATCCTCTCCACCTCCTCCTCGGAGAGCGCGCTGCCCCGGCTGATCGCCAAGATGGAGCACCTGGGAGTCAGCCGCCCGGTGGTCGGCATCACCGTCCCGACCGGCTACAGCTTCAACCTGGACGGGACCGCGATCTACCTCACGATGGCCTCGATCTTCATCTCGGAGGCCATGGACAAGCCGATGTCCGTGGGCGAGCAGCTGTCGCTGCTGGTCTTCATGGTGATCGCCAGCAAGGGCGCGGCCGGCGTCACCGGCGCCGGACTCGCCACCCTGGCGGGCGGGCTGCAGTCGCACAAGCCGGCGCTGGTGGACGGGGTCGGCCTGATCGTCGGCATCGACCGGTTCATGTCCGAGGCCCGGGCGCTGACCAACTTCGCGGGCAACGCCGTCGCCACCGTGCTGATCGGCCAGTGGACCGGCGAGTTCGACCGCGAGCGGGCCCGGCAGGTGCTGGCGGGCGCGGTGCCGTTCGACGAGCGGACGCTGCTGGACGCCGACGCCCACGGCGCCACGGCTCCGGTCCCCACCACGACTCCGGCCGCCGCGCCCGTCGCCGTCGCCGCCGCTGCCACCGCCCCGGCGCCCGCCGCCTGAGCCGTCCCTCCCAGACTCCCCGGTCCGGCGCCCCGTCCAACCCCCCGGAAACGGCGCCGGACCGGGGGCTTCGCCCTTTCGGCGCGGCCCGCCGCGCCGACGGCTCCGCCCCGCCGCTCAGACCTCCTCGGACCCGCTGACCGCCCAGCTCAGGCCGGTCGCCGGGTCCTCCAGCGCCAGGTGCAGATGCCGCAACCGGTCCGCCGGGTCCTCCCAGGTGAAGCAGCGCATCCTGGCGACCAGCGCGCCCACCTCCCCCCGGTCCACCCGCTCCGGTCCCAGGGGTCCCAGGGGTCTCAGGAGTCCCAGCGGCCTCGGCGATCCCGGTGACCTCACCAGCCCTACCGGCCCTACCGGCCCCGGCGGCCGCGCGGCACCGGCCATCGCCGCCAGCGCCCGCCACAGCGCGAACCGCCCGTGCGCCGCGCCGTGCGCCCGGTCCGCGACGCCCGCCTGCACCAGCGCCGGCCAGGCGAGCACGAACGGCAGGTACCCGCCGGTGACCAGCCGCCCGGGCGCGAGCTGCGCGGCGGCGAGCGGTGCCGGCCCCCGCACGCAGACCGCCCGCGCCCACCCGGCCAGTTCGGCGAGCGCCCGGGTGGCCGGCTGCCCGGGCAGCCGGGCGCCGGGTTCGGGCAGTTTCACCGGGGCCAGACCCTCCCGGCTGGCCGGCAGGGTGAGCAGCGCGCTGCGCGAACCGCCGTCGCGCAGGTACTCGCGCACCGGCGCGCCCTCGCACCGGCCCGCCGCCTCCCACGGCTCCAGCCGCAGCGGGACGCCCTCCCGGTCCGGCTCGGCGTCCCGGGAGAGGTCCTCGCCCAGCAGCACCCGGGTCTGCGCGACCAGCCGCCGCACCGGGGGCGGGCCGAGCAGCGGGGCGAGGCGTCGCCAGTGGTGCCTGGTCGCCAGCACCTCCCAGAGCGGTCCGGCGTCGTGGTCGGCGACACCGGCGGCGGTACCGGGACCGCCGTCCGGGTCGAACAGCCGGGCCGCCACCTCGGGCGGCGCCGCGTACGCGATCAGGTGGCCGAGCGGGGCGGTCGCGGCGGCGGCCCGGCCCCGCGCGGCGCCGGTCCGTGCGGGGTCGAGCGCGACGGCGGCGGCGCGGGCCTGCCGGTAGGCGCCCAGCAGTTCGATCCAACGGCCCTCGTCCGCCAGGGAGCGGAGCCGGAGTTCCTCGTACGTGATCACGGTTCAGCGTACGGGCGCAACCGGCGCCTCACCTGACTGTCCGTCAGTTCGGCGCGCCGGAACCGGCCCCGTCGGCCGTTTCGCGCTCGCGCTCCCGTTCGAGAACGGTCCGCAGCCGGTCCAGCGCCCGCCGCCGGGTGAGGGCCAGGGTGGAGCGGTGCACACCGAGCAGGGCGGCGGCCTCCTCCAGGCCGTACCCGTCGAGGTCGACCAGCAGGACGGCGCGCGCCTGCTTGACCGTCAGACAGCCCAGCAGCCGGACGACCTCCCAGTGCGCCTGCAGCTCGGCCTGCCCGCCGGCCTCCGCGCCGAGCGCCTCGACGTCCTCCAGCACCTCGAACGGCACCAGCCGACGGCGGTCACGGCGCCACTCGTCGCGCACGACGTTGACCATCACGGTGAACGCGTAGGCGTAGGGCCGCGGATGGCCGAGGAAACGGGCCGGCCGCCGGGCGATGCGCACATACGCCTCGTGGACGACGTCCCCCGCGCCGAACGGATTTCCGACCAGCCGGACGGCCGCCCGGTGCAGCCGGGGCAGCAATTCCGTGAACACCCGGTCGAATTCCGCCGATTCGGCCCCGGAACAGCCACCCGCTTCGCCTTCGCCCCGACAACCCGGCGCACTCCCCATGCCGCCCCCTCGGAAATCGGCACCCCGAATCCCGGTCGGCCGGCACCGGCCGGAACTCCCCTGACGCGTCGCGCATCACGGTTCGCCGTCCTTTTGCCCGCTGCGGGTCCCGGTGATGCGTCGACGCCGCCGCAAGAGGCGGAAAAGCGAGAACCATGGAAGGGCGGTACGGCACGCCGTACCGCCCTTCCCGCTCCCCCACCCGCCGATTCACTCATTCACGCATGCACTCATGCGTTCCTTCACACATTCGCGCATTCGCGCATTCGAGCGTCCGCGCATTCGAGGGACGGAGGGTCCGAGCATTCGGGCATTCCCGCGCCCACTCACACGCGCGGCGTCAGCCGGACCCGCATCGGGCTCTTCACCTGGAGCGTGATGCCCTGGCCGAGCCGTACCCCGCGGTCGATCGCCTCCAGGTCGAACGCCCGCAGCAGCGAGCCCAGCGCCAGCACCGACTCCAGCATCGAGAAGTGCTGGCCGATGCACGCCCGCGGCCCGCCCCCGAACGGGTACCAGGCGTACCGGTGCCGCTCCTTCTCCCGCTCGGGCAGGAAGCGATCGGGGTCGAAGCGGTCGGGCTGCTCCCAGTGGCCGGGGTGCCGGTGGGTCACCCAGGGCGCCAGGATCACCTGGGCGCCGGCCGGGATCACGTACCCGTCGACCACCGCCTCCTCCACCGAGCGGCGCCCCATCTGCGAGGCGGCCGGGTAGAGCCGCATGGACTCCTTCAGCACCCGGGTCAGGTAGGGCAGCGACTCCAGGTCGGCGGCCTCGGGCTCGCGCCCGGCCAGCACCGCGTCCGCCTCCTCCCGCGCCAGGCGGCGCTGCTCGGGGTGCTTGGCCAGCAGGAACAGCGCGAAGGCGAGCGAGGTCGCGGTGGTCTCGTGCCCGGCGAGCAGGAAGATCAGCACCTGGTCGCGCAGCTCGTCCGGGTCGAGCCGCTCGCCGTCCTCGCCGCGGGCCCGGGTCAGCAGTTCCAGCAGGTCGTCCTGGCCCGCCACACCGCCCCCGGCGCCGTCGCCGTCGCCGCCGGACGTGCCGGACCGTTCCGCCCGCCGGGCCCGCTCGGCGATGATCCGGTCGCACACCGCGTACAGGTCCTGGCGCGCCTCGGCGCCGCGCCGGTTGGACGGCGTCGGCCAGGAGAGCGGCACCCGGACCGGCGCGAATCCGCGTTCGAGGACGAATTCGCCTATCACCGGGAAGCTGCGGTGCACCACTTCCACCGCCGCCTCCACGTCCGACCCGAACAGGATCCTGGACACGGTGCGCAGCGCGAAGCGGGACATCTCCTCGGCCACGTCGACCACGCCGTCGGGCACCGCCCGCCACCGGTCGGCGAGCGCCCGGCACTCCAGGCCGACGGCCCGCGCGTAGCCGTCCACCCGGCGGCGGGTGAACAGCGGCTGGATCAGCCGGCGCTGGCGCTGGTAGTCGCCGTCCTGGCTGGTCAGCAGACCGTTGCCGAGGCTGGTCCGCAGTTCGTCGTAGAAGCTGTTGTCCTTGCGGAAGTTGGCGGCCTGGCTGCCGAGCACCTGGTGCGCGCCCTCCGGGGAGAACACGGCGTAGAACTCGGCGCGCAGCCCCGGCGGGCCGGCCGTGAAGCGCACGACGTCGCCGTAGTCGCGGCGGGCGTCGAGGTAGGTCCGCAGCGGACGGCGGGTCAGATCGAACAGCGAACCCACCAGGGGAAGCCCCAGCGGTCCCGGTATCCGCTTCGCGGCGGCGGCAGCGGTGGCGCCGGCAGTGGCGGCGTCGGCGGCGGTCTGCGTCATGTCCCCTCCTCGGTCGTGCCCCTCGTACCGCTCCAACGTAACTGAGTGGTAATCAGAGCAGAAGGAGCGCACGAGGCGACCCGGCGGGCGCCATACGGCGCTCGCCCAGCCGTTCGCGCCCCCTGCCCGTGGCCCATGCCACCCTCGCGGGTGACAGGAGCGCCGCGGATGGACTCGGGTCCTCCCCGGCTCGGACGGCAGGCCGCGTCGGCGCCCGCGTCCGCGTCCCCGCCCGCGTCCGCACGGCCCCTCGCGCCACCCTCGGGGCCGGAGCGCCACCCGGAGAGTCCCTTGCCTGTGCGATGGGACAGACGATAATCGGCCCGCATATGCGGCACTATGATCGGCATATCGGCCGCAGCTGCGTCCATCACCCCGCGCCCTTCCGGCGCGACCAGGAGGGGAAGCGAAGGAATGACCATCCGCAGACTCACCGCCGCCGGCGCCGCGGCCCTCGTGCTCGCCCTCGGCGCCACCGCCTGCGGCAGCGACGGCGGCTCGGGCACCAAGGACGGCGGGACGTCGGGGTCCGCAGCGGCACCGGCGTCGGCATCGGCCCCGTCGGCCGACGTCCCCAAGGCGTCCGGTTCGATCACCGTGTTCGCGGCCGCCTCGCTCAAGGAGACCTTCACCGACCTCGGCAAGAAGTTCGAGGCCGCCAACCCCGGCGCCAAGGTCACCTTCAACTTCGGCGGCAGCTCCTCCCTCGCCACCAGCATCAACTCCGGCGCGCCGGCCGATGTCTTCGCCGCCGCCAGCCCGGCCACCATGAAGACCGTCACCGACGCGGGCGGCGCCGCCGGCGAGCCGAAGACCTTCGTGCGCAACACGCTCACCATCGCCGTCCCCCAGGGCAACCCCAAGCACCTCGCCGGGCTCGCCGACCTCGCCGCCCCCGGGGTGAAGGTCGCGCTCTGCGCCAAGGAGGTGCCCTGCGGCGCCGCCGCGCTGACCGCGCTCAAGGCCGCCGGCGTCAACCTCACCCCGGTCACCCTCGAACAGGACGTCAAGGGCGCGCTGACCAAGGTCGAACTGGGCGAGGTCGACGCCTCCCTCGTGTACCGCACCGATGTGCGGGCCGATGCCGGGAAGATCGACGGCGTGGACTTCCCCGAGGCCGCCCAGGCCGTGAACGACTACCCGATCGCCGCCCTGGCCAAGGCCCCGAACAAGGACGGCGCCGCCGCCTTCGTCGCCTACGTCCGGTCGCCCGAGGCCCAGCAGGTGCTGACCGCGGCGGGCTTCCAGGCCCCGTGATCCGCCGCACCGACCGGTCGGCTCCGGGGGAGCGCCGGGGTCCCGGCCGCGTCCGCCCCGTCGGCCGCGTCGGCCCCGTCCGCCTCCTCGGCCGACGGAGGGCGCACCGGGTGCCGGTCACCCTCCTGCTCCCGGCACTGCTCGGCCTGGCGTTCCTCGTCCTCCCGCTGGTCGGGCTGCTGGTGCGGGCGCCGTGGAGCACGCTGTCCGAGCAGCTCACCAGCCCGCAGGTGTGGGAGGCGCTGCGGCTGTCGCTCGTCTGCGCGACGGCGGCGACGGGCGTGTCGCTGGTGCTGGGCGTACCGCTGGCCTGGCTGCTGGCCCGGACCGAGCTGCCGGGCCGGCGGCTGGTCCGGGCCCTGGTGACGCTGCCACTGGTGCTGCCGCCGGTGGTCGGCGGCGTGGCGCTGCTGCTCGTGCTCGGCCGGCGCGGCATCGTCGGCTCCTGGCTGGACTCCGCCTTCGGCCTGACCCTGCCGTTCACGACCACGGGCGTGGTGATCGCCGAGGCGTTCGTCGCGATGCCGTTCCTGGTGATCAGCGTCGAGAGCGCGCTGCGCGCCGCCGACCCGCGCTACGAGGAGGCCGCCGCGACGCTGGGCGCCTCCCGGCTGACCGTCTTCCGCCGGGTGACGCTGCCGCTGATCGCCCCCGGGATCGGGGCCGGGGCGGTGCTGGCCTGGGCGCGGGCGCTCGGTGAGTTCGGCGCGACGATCACCTTCGCGGGCAACTTCCCCGGCCGTACCCAGACCATGCCGCTGGCCGTCTACCTCGCGATGGAGTCGGATCCCGAGGCGGCGATCGCGCTCTCGCTGGTGCTGCTGGTGGTGTCGATCGCGGTCCTGGCCGGGCTGCGTGAGCGCTGGATGTCCACGCCGTGACGCCCGTGCCCGCCGTCGCACCGGCCGTGTCCTGCGTCCTGCCGCCGGCCCGCCCGGGCCCCGAGTCCGGAAGACCCCGCCGATGACCCCCACCGATCCCCCCGCTTCCGGTGCCGCCGCTTCCGGCGCCACGGCGTCCGGTTCCGCCGCGTCCGGCCTGGACGCCCGGCTGCGGGTCGAGCGTGCCGCCTTCACCCTGGACCTCGCGCTCACCGCCGCCCCCGGCGAGGTGGTCGCGCTGCTCGGTCCCAACGGCGCCGGCAAGTCCACCGCCCTGCGCGCGCTCGCCGGACTGCTCCCGCTCGGCGGCGGCCATCTGCGCCTGGACGGCCGCGTCCTGGAGGACCCGGCTCGACGGCTGCACACCCCGGCCGAGGAGCGCCCGGTCGGCGTGGTGTTCCAGGACTACCTGCTCTTCCCGCACCTGAGCGCGCTGGACAACGTGGCGTTCGGCCCGCGCTGCCAGGGGCGCTCCAAGCGCGAGGCGCGCGCCGAGGCGGCCGGCTGGCTGGAGCGGATGGGCCTGGCCGAGCACGCCGACGCCCGGCCGGGTCGGCTCTCCGGCGGCCAGGCGCAGCGGGTGGCGCTGGCCCGGGCGCTGGCCGTCCGGCCCCGGCTGCTGCTGCTGGACGAGCCGCTGGCCGCGCTGGACGCCCGCACCAGGCTCGACGTCCGGGCCCAGCTGCGCCGCCACCTGGCCGCGTTCGAGGCTGTCGCGGTGCTGGTGACGCACGACCCGCTGGACGCGATGGTGCTGGCCGACCGGCTGGTGGTGATCGAGGAGGGGCGCGAGGTGCAGTCCGGCGCTCCGGCCGAGATCGCGCGCCGGCCGCGCACCGACTACATCGCCCGGCTGGTCGGGCTGAACCTCTACCGGGGCACGGCGGACGGGCACCGGGTGACGCTGCCGCAGGGCGCCGTGCTGGCGACGGACGAGGACCTGTCCGGCCCGGCGTTCGTCGCGTTCCCCCCGTCCGCCGTCACCCTGCACCGGTCACGGCCGGAGGGCAGCGCGCGCAACGTCTGGGAGCTGACGGTGCACGGCCTGGACCTGCACGGCGACCAGGTGCGGGCCGACCTGGCCGGCGCCGTCCCGATGGCCGCCGACCTGACACCGGCGGCCGCCGCGGAGCTCGGGCTCGCCCCCGGTTCGACGGTCTGGGCCGCCGTCAAGGCCGCCCAGACGCACGCCTACCCGGCCTGACCACCTGCTTCCGAGGGCCTGCGGACAGGTCGAGGTGGGTGGAGGACGACGCGGGCCATGACGGCCGAGGGGGCTGTGACGGCCGATGGGGCCCCCGGACCGGCCGGACACTCGATCAACGGTCGACCGGCGGTGTGGGGGCGGTAGTCGGGCAAGCAGGAGATGCGATCCGGCTGCTCGACGCCTGGGACGTCATGGGCGCCGCGCGCGCGATCCGCCCGGGGACGAGCGAGTACGGCCACCCGGCGCACCTGCTCGGCTCACGCGCCGGACGCCCGGAGTTCGCCATGCTCTCCTTGGACAGCGCCGTCGCCGTGCTCGGGACGGCCTGGGAGAGCGGCATCAGCTCGCTCGCTGTGGCCAACCGGGGCGATACGGGGCCCGTACCCCGCATGATCAACTGGGCGGCGGCCGAAGCGTGGGACGCCCGCGTGGAGCGAGAGGAGGCACTCGCATGGCTGCGGTACGACGAACCGACCGTAGCGAATCAGGCGTGAGACCCTTCGTCGTGCCTGGAAGTCGACCAGCAGCGCCACCCGGGACAGTCGTGCGGAGGTGCTGCCGATAGGTAACACCATGTGAGGCTTCATCGGCCGCCACTACCTGGGTGCGGCACGCCGTGGAGGCCCCCGGACGCGCCGGGCCCGCCCTTCGTGATGTGCAACCCAAAGGTTGCACATCACGGCCGGAACGTGCGACCCTCGGGCAACGGGTCGAGGAGGTTCACGGCATGGTCGCCGACGGCATCGAGCGCGAGATCACCATCGCGGCACCGCGCGAGCGGGTGTGGGAGGTGCTCACCCGGGCGGAGTTCCTGGGCGCCTGGTTCGGCGCGGGCGCCCCCGCACGGCTCGACCGGCTGCCCGGCGGACCGGGCGACCCCGGGGCGGCCGGTGACCCCGGGGAGCCGTCGGCGCTGATCGAGCGGATGGAACCGCCCGCCGTCCTCGTCCTTCGCCGGTCCCGGCCCCAGCACGCCGCCGGAGGCGAGTACCCGGCCGGCCCCGCCCTGGTGACCTTCACGCTGACCACCGAGCCGGGCAACCACACCCGTCTGCGCCTGGTGGAGAGCGGACCGGCACTGCGCACCCGCGTCATCCGGACCGGCACGGGCTGGACCCGACGGCTCACCGAGTTCGCCTGCCACACCGAGCGCCTCGCGCACCGCCGGTGACAGCTGACAACTGACAGATTTCAGCTGACAGATAACAGATAACAGATTTTGAAATCTGTCAGCCGTCCCCCGTCAGTCGCGCAGTGCCGGGTGGTCGGCCACCACCGTGCAGCTGCCCGGGGCGATCTCCGTGAAGCCCGCGTCCTGGACCAGGGGCAGTCCGCTCGCGACCAGCTCCGCCCAGGCCTGCGGGGTGGCCGTGCGTACGGCGAGGGCGAAGCCGCTCTCGGCCCACTCCTTGCGCCGCGTCCCGTCCAGCCGCCACCAGGCGAGCTGTGCGGCGTGGCCGGTCTGCGCCATGGTCTTCCCCGCGCTCATCTCCAGCTCCGGGTTCAGCCAGAGCACCGGCACGCCCGGCGCCGGGGCGTCGACGGGGCCGCTCTCCTCCAGGTCGGTGCCCGACACCTGGAGCTTGGCGAGTTCCTTCGGCCAGCCGTCCAGCGGGACCGGCGGGAAGACCCGCACCTCCGCCTCCCGGCCGGTCACCGTGATCCCGGGCAGCTCCCCGGCCCAGCGCCACTCGCCGCCGCGCGCCCGCCGCACCACCTTGCGGATCCGCGCGTCCTCCCAGGCCGCGACCCGCTCCGCCCACTCGCCCTCGGCCTCCGCGACCCGCGGGTCGGCGAGCAGCGTCAGCACCGCGCGCGCCGAGGTCTCCAGCGCGTCGGTCCGCCCGGGCGGCGTCGCGCGCTCCAGCCGGACGACCAGCGGCAGCACGTACTGCGGCCGGGCGTCACGGTCCTCCGGAGCCGAGCCGGGGACATCGGAAGGAGCGGGGGCAGGAGCGGAGGCAGGGGCTGGGGCCGGGGCGTCGAACGGAGAAGTCACCCGACCAGCATGCCAGCCCCCGCGCCCGCGCTCAGCGGCGGTAGCCGCGCTGCGGGTCCCGCTCCTCCGCGTCCTCGTAGGTCAGGAACCAGCCCTCCGGGTGGGTCGCCGTCAGCAGCAGCTCGGCGCGCTGCTCCGCGGTCAGCTCCGGATCGCCGTCGTCCGGCCCGTAGACGCCGAACAGCTCGTCGTGGCAGCCGTCCCAGTCGTAGTCGTACAGGTCCGCCGGCAGGTCGCCCATCATGTCGGCGACCGACTCGGGCTGCGCGCCGAGCAGCGCCCGGGCGTCGACCAGCGCCATCCGCAGCGCGATCTCCTCCGCCAGGCAGCGCGGCAGCGGCCACTCGCCGAGCGCGAGGTCGTCGGCGAGGTCGTCGAAGGTGCGGGCCATCGCGCGGCGCCAGCTGCGGTGCAGCCGCCAGGTGCGCTGCGGCAGCCGCCCGAACACCGTCCAGTCGGCCTCCTCACCGTCGGCGACCGGCTCGTCCTCGTGCTCGTCGAGGTCGTCGTAGGCGGCGTCGGCCAGCCCGAGCAGCTGGGCGTGCAGCAGGCAGGCGGTGCGCGGGGTGAGCGTCCAGTCGCCGGCCGCGCCGCCGTCCTCCTCCTCGCCCTCCAGCGGGAACAGCTCGGCGAAGTCGGGCGCGAAGTCCTCGGTGACGCTGATCTCCAGCGTGCCGCCGATCGCCTCGACCCCCGGGATCGCCGCCACCAGCCGGTCCGGGTGGAGCAGCGCGCCCAGCGCCGCGTTGGCGTCCTCCGCCACCTCGCGCAGCAGCTCACGGCGCTGCCCGGCCGGATCGATGCCCTCGAAGTCCAGTTCCTCCACGGCCGCGATGGCGGCGGCACGCAGCGCCGGCCAGTTCGTGATCCGCAGTCCCAGGACCACCGTCGCCTCGATCTCCTGCGCGTCGGAGTCCTCCGCCGCGCCCGGCCCCTGTGGATGATCGCTTCGCTCGCCCATGGGGCTACGGTACGGCCTTTCGGCTCTCCGATCACCGGTCTGTTCCGGCTACCCTACGCGTTCTCGCCGTCACCGCCCCGCGCGTCCCCGCGCACGCCCCGCGTGCCACTGTTCGACGACGTCCGAATTACCGGCAGGATGGGGCCCATGGCAAACATCGACGAGTACGGCGGCGGGCAGCGCCCGGATGCCCAGGTGCTGGTAGTGACCACCAACGACATCCCGGGCTACCGGGTCGACCACGTGATCGGCGAGGTCTTCGGCCTGACCGTGCGCAGCCGGCACATCGGCAGCCAGATCGGCGCCTCGCTGAAGTCGCTGGTCGGCGGCGAGCTGCGCGGTCTGACGAAGACGCTGGTGGAGAGCCGCAACGAGGCGATGGAGCGGCTGGTCGAGCAGACCAAGGCGCGCGGGGGCAACGCGGTGCTGATGTTCCGCTTCGACGTCACCGAGGCGGCGGACGTCGGCACCGAGGTCTGCGCCTACGGCACGGCGGTGGTGATCTCCCCGGCCACCGTCTGACCCCGGCGGCCGGAGCCCGGCGGCCGGACCGCAGCGACCCGCCCACCGGATGTTTCACCGACGTGACTGTTTACGGTGCAACCACCTCCGGCGCGGCCTCGGACGAGGGCCGCAGGGTCGACGTGCTGGTGATCGGCGCGGGTCAGGCGGGCCTGTCCGCCGCCTACCACCTGCGCCGTCGCGGCTTCGCGCCGCACCGGGCGGACACCGACGGCGGCTTCGTCGTCCTCGACGCCGACCGCGCCCCGGGCGGCGCCTGGGCCCACCGCTCGCCCTCCCTGCGGATGGCCACCGTGCACGGCTTCCACGACCTGCCCGACTTCGAGCTCCCCGCACCCGACCCGGACGCCCCCGCGCGCGAGGTCGTCCCGGGGTACTTCGCGGCGTACGAGGCGAAGCACGCGCTCCCCGTCGTACGCCCGGTCAAGGTGCTGGCGGTGCGCTCCGCCTCCACCCGGCCGGACGCCCGGCTGCTGGTCGAGACCGACGCCGGCACCTGGTCCACCCGGGCGCTGATCAACGCCACCGGCACCTGGACCCGCCCCTTCCTCCCCCACTACCCGGGCCGCTTCGGCGGCCGGCAGCTGCACTACGCCGCCTACCGGGGCCCGGAGGAGTTCGCCGGCAAGCGGGTGCTGGTGGTCGGCGGCGGAGCCTCGGCGATCCAGGTGCTGTCGGAGGTCGCGGCGGTCGGCGAGACCGTCTGGGTCACCCGCACCCCGCCGGTCTACCACGAGGGGCCGTTCACCCCCGAGTACGGGCGCGCGGTGGTCGCCAAGGTCGAGGAGCGGGTCCGCCAGGGGCTGCCGGTGCGCAGCGTGGTGAGCGTGACCGGGCTCGGCCCGTCGGTCGCCTACCGCCGGGCCGAGGAGCTGGGCGCGCTGCACCGCCGCCCGATGTTCGACCGCCTCACCGAGCACGGGGTCGCCTGGGGCGACGAGGAGCTCGCCGTCGACGCGATCGTCTGGGCCACCGGGTTCCGTCCCGAGGTCGGTCACCTCGGCCCGCTCGGCCTGCGCTCGCCCGGCGGCGGGATCGCCGTCACCGGCACCCGCGCCACCGCCGACCCGCGCGTCCACCTGGTCGGCTTCGGGCCGTCCGCCAGCACCGTCGGCGCCAACCGGGCCGGGCGGGCGGCGGTCAACGACATCGTCGGGCTGCTCGTCGCCCCGGCCCCGGACGGGGCCGGGGCCGGGGCGACGGTGCCGGTGCCGGTCGGCGGCTGACGGAGCGACGGCCGGCGGAACGGCGGCGGGACGGCGGCGGGACGGCGGCCCTCACCGTTCCCGCGCGGGGCCGTCGTGCGCGGCGGCCCAGGAGCCCAGCTCCCGCACCGCCGCGTGCAGCGACTCGCCGAGACCGGTCAGCGCGTACTCGACCCGGTACGGGGACTCGGCGCGAGCGGTACGGCTGACGTACCCCTCGGCCTCCAGGGTGCGCAGCGCACGGGTCAGCATCCGCCGGCTCAGGTCGGCGACGGCGCGGTCCAACTCGTTGTATCCGCACGGGTGTTCGGCGAGCAGGCAGATCAGCACGACGCTCCAGCGGTCCCCGATCCGGTGCAGGACCGCCGTCGCCGGGCATCGTGCGCGGTCCTGCGTGGTGACCGGTCGCACGGCGCCGACCGGAGAGCCGTCCGTGCCAGTGGACATGAATGTTCCTTCTTTCGACGACCCGCCGACCCCGCCCATGATCGCTCCAAGACACCCGCACAGTCGAGGAGTTCACATGCTCGCAGTAACCGGAACGGCCGGGCGGTTCGGCCGGCTGGCGCTCGCCGCCGTACTCGACCTGACCGCCGGCCGGACCGGCACGGTCGCCCTGACCCGTGATCCCGCCCGGGCCGGAGCGGACCCGGCCCGGCCCGGCCTGTTCGTCCGGCAGGCCGACTTCGCCCGGCCCGCCACCCTGCCGCCGGCACTCGCCGGGGTCCGGCGGCTGCTCCTCGTCAGCACCGAGCGCTCACCCCGACGGTTCCAGCTGCACGAGGCGGCCGTCGAGGCGGCCGTCGCCGCCGGGGTGGAGCACCTCGTCTACACCTCGGTGGTCCGCGCCGGCGACCCGGCCAACCCCGTCCCCGAGGCCGCCGACCACCGGCGGACCGAACGGCTGCTCGCCGGATCCGGCCTGGCCCACACCGTCCTGCGGTTCAACGTCTGGCCGCAGATGCTGCTGCTCTCCGGCCTGGCCCGGCTCGCGGTCGCCCACGGGGAGCTGCCCAGCAGCGCCGCGCACGGCCGGGTCGGCTACATCACCCGCGAGGACACCGCCTGGGCCGCCGCCCGCGTCCTCACCGGAGCCGTCGACACCGGCGCCCTCGACACCGCCGCCGCGCCGGGCGCCACCGGGGCTGTGCTGAACGTGACCGGTCCGGGCCTGACCGACGCCGAGGTCGCCGCCGCGCTCGTCGAGGCCACCGGTCGGCCGGTGCGGCACCGCCCGGTGGCCGACGCGGACGTCCCCGGCGCGCTCACCGCGCTCGGCGTGCCCCCGGCCCTGGCCGCCGGCTGGGGTGAGAACGACCCGTTCCGGCGCCAGGGCTGGTTCGACGTCGCCGACGACGGCACCACGCGGCGGCTGCTCGGACGCGCCCCGGTCACGCTCGGCGCGTTCTTCACTGCCCACCGCGCGGAGCTGACGGCGGCGACACCTTGACGGGTCGGCCGGCCCGGTGGCCGCCGGGCCGGCCGCCCGGTCAGCGGTCGTAGTCGACCGTCACCCTGTCCGTCACCGGCCGGGCCTGGCAGGTGAGGACGTAGCCGGCCGCCAGCTCCTTCTCCTCCAGGGCGAAGTTGCGCCGCATCTCCACCTCGCCCTCCGTCACCAGGGCGCGGCAGGTGCCGCAGACCCCGCCCTTGCAGGCGAACGGCAGGTCCGGGCGGGAGCGCTGCGCGCCGTCCAGGATCGACCGGTCGCACGGCAGCGACAGGGTGCTGCCCCGGCCGTCCAGGACGACGGTGACCTCGCTGTACCCGGCCGCGCCACCGTCCGGGGTGTCCTCCGCGCGCTCGGCGACGGGCTCGTCCTCGGCGTGGAACAGCTCCTGGTGCACCCGCTCCGCCGGGACGCCCAGCCCGGCCAGCAGCTCCTTCGCCCCGGCCACCATGCCGAACGGCCCGCAGAGCCACCAGTGGCCGACCGCCGCCGTGTCCACCAGCGCCGTCAGCAGCGCCCCGACCCGCTCCGGGTCCAGCCGGCCGCTGAGCAGTTCGGCGTCCCTGGTCTCCCGGGAGAGCACGTGGACCAGCTGGAAGCGGTTCAGGTAGCGGTCCTTGAGGTCGGCCAACTCGTCGGCGAACATCACGGTGTCGCTGCGCCGGTTGCCGTAGAGCAGGGTCACCGTGGAGGTGCGGTCGGCGGCCAGCACGGAGGCCGCGATCGAGACCATCGGCGTGATGCCGGAGCCGGCCGCCAGCAGCACGTGGTCGGCGGGCTCGGCGAGGTCGGGGGTGAACAGGCCGGACGGCGTCAGCACCTCCACCTCCTCCCCCGGCCGGGCCTCGCGCACCAGCCAGCGGGAGAACAGCCCGCCCGGCACCTCGCGCACGGCGATCCGCAGCGGGCCGCCGGCGGGGGCGCAGATCGAGTACGAGCGGCGCTCGTCGACGCCGTCCACCACCCGGCGCAGCGTCAGCGTCTGGCCCGGGCGGAAGGCGTACGCGTCCGCGAGCCCCGGCGGCACGGTGAAGGTGACCGCGACGGCGTCCTCGCAGAGCCGTTCCAGGCCGGCGATCCGCAGCGCGTGGAAGCTCGGCCGACGGGCGGCGCGCACGGCGGACGGCGGGGTCGCCGGTTCCGCGGGCCGGGTCGACGGCGCCGGGGGCTGGGCGGCGGGCAGGTCCGCGGAGGGGGCGGCGGACGGGACGGCGGCCATTCAGATCTCCTTGACGCGTTCGAAGGGCTCGCGGCAGTCCCGGCAGCGCCACAGTGCCTTGCAGGCGGTGGAGCCGAAGCGGGACAGCTCCTCGGTGTCGGTGCCACCGCAGAGCGGGCAGGTGACGGGCGCGGGGACGCCCCCGGAGGCGGCCCCCGCGGCCCCCGCGAGCCGGGTCGGGCCGAGGCTCAGCGGTGTGCTCCCGCCACCGGTGCGCCCGCCGGCCGCAGCGCCGCCGGGCCGGGGCGGGGCGATGCCGGCCTCGGCCAGCCTGCGCCGGCCCTCGGGCGTGATCAGATCGGTCGACCAGGGCGGATCCAGCCGCAGCCGGACCCGGACGTCCGCGAACCCGGCCGCGCGCAGCCGCCGGTCGACGTCGGCGGCCATCTCGGCGACGGCGGGGCAGCCCGAGTACGTCGGGGTGAGCCACGCGGTCACCGTGTCGCCGTCCTCCACGACGTCGGCGAGCACGCCCAGGTCGGCCAGGGTCAGCATGGGCAGCTCCGGGTCCGGCACCGCCGCCGCGACCGCCCAGGCGGCCCCGCCCGCCCCGCTCGACGCGTGTGCCCCGGCCACGGCCGTCACCACGTCGCGCCCGGGTGCGCGCGGGCCAGCACCTGCAGCTCGGCCAGCAGCGGGCCCAGCGCCTCGGTGTGCACCCCGTCCCGCCCGGCCCGGCCGCCGACGCGCGCCAGCCCCGGCACGTCCGGCACCGTCAGCGCGGCCTGCCCGCACACCGTCGCCAGCGAGCGCAGCACCGGCTCGCGCAGCGTCGCCGGGTCCACCCCGACCCGCGTCTCCACCGGGTGCGCGGTGAACAGTTCCTCCAGCAGCGGCCACACGGCGTCCAGCCCGGCCTGCATCCGCGCGGCCGAGTACGGCGTGCCGTCGCCGAGCCGCAGCGTCCACGCCGTGGCGTACTCGCGGTGGTAGGCCAGCTCCTTCGCCCCGCGCGCCGCGACCGCCGCCAGCACCGGGTCGGCGTGCCCGGCCAGCGCCTCGTAGAGAGCGCCGCGGGCGGTGGCGAAGAGCAGCAGACGGGCGATCGAGTACGCGAAGTCCCCGTTCGGCGCCTCGACCAGGCGGACGTTGCGGAACTCGTGCTCCTCCCGCCAGTACGCCAGGTCGTCCTCGGTGCGCCCGGAGCCGTCCGCCTGCCCGGCCCGGGTGAGCAGCAGGCGGGCCTGACCGAGCAGGTCGAGGCCGAGGTTGGCGAGCGCGACCTCCTCCTCCAGCTCCGGCGCGCGGGTGCACCACTCGATCAGCCGCTGGGCGAGGACGAGCGCGTCGTCGCCCAGCATCAGGCAGTAGGCGGCGAGCTCGGCGCCGTCCAGGCCGGGCGGCACGGCGGTGTCCACCCCGAGCAGCGGGTCGGCGAAGCCCGTCCCGTACGCCCAGCGGCCCTCGCCCTCCGGCTCGGGGGACGCCTCGGCGAGGCTCAGGTACACGTGGTCGTCGGTCACGTGGCCGCTGGTGGTGTGGTCGTCGGTCATGGTTCGGCTGCTCCCGGTCAGATGTGCGGGACATCCTCGGGGATGTCGTAGAAGGTCGGGTGGCGGTAGACCTTGTCGCCGCTGGGCGCGAAGAAGGGGTCGCGCTCGTCCGGGGTGGAGGCGGTGATCGCGTCGGAGCGCACCACCCAGAGGCTGACGCCCTCGTTGCGGCGGGTGTAGAGGTCGCGGGCGGCGAGCAGGGCCATCCGCTCGTCGGACGCGTGCAGCGAGCCGACGTGCACGTGGTTCAGGCCTCGCCGGGGGCGCACGAACACCTCGTAGAGCGGCCAGCCGGCCTTGGACTCGGTCACTTTCCGTTCTCCTCTTCCGCGTGCTGTGCCGCTGCCGTGTCCGGTTCCGTGTCCGCTGCGGTGTCCGCCACGGTGTCGGCGCGGCGCTTGGTCGCGTACGCCGTGGCCGCCTCGCGCACCCAGGCACCGTCCTCGTGCGCGGCCCGGCGGCGCTCCATCCGCTGGGCGTTGCACGGGCCCTCGCCGTGGATGACCCGGTTCAGCTCCGACCAGTCCGGCTCGCCGAAGTCCCAGCCGCCGCGCTCCTCGTTCCGGCGCAGCTCCGGGTCGGGGAGCGTGACGCCGAGGTGCTCGGCCTGCGGGACCGTCATGTCGACGAAGCGCTGCCGCAGCTCGTCGTTGGTGTGCCGCTTGATCCGCCAGGCCATCGAGCGGGCGGTGTTCGGCGAGGCGGCGTCCGAGGGGCCGAACATCATCAGGGACGGCCACCACCAGCGGTCCACCGCGTCCTGGACCATCGCGCGCTGGGCGTCGGTGCCGCGCATCAGCGTCATCAGCAGCTCGTAGCCCTGGCGCTGGTGGAACGACTCCTCCTTGCAGATCCGGACCATGGCGCGGGCGTACGGGCCGTAGCTGCAACGGCAGAGCGGGACCTGGTTGCAGATCGCGGCGCCGTCGACCAGCCAGCCGATCACACCGACGTCGGCGAAGGTGAGGGTCGGGTAGTTGAAGATCGACGAGTACTTCTGGCGGCCGGAGATCAGCTTCTCGGTGAGCTCGGCGCGGTCCACGCCGAGGGTCTCCGCGGCCGCGTACAGGTACAGGCCGTGACCCGCCTCGTCCTGGGCCTTGGCGAGCAGGATCGCCTTGCGGCGCAGGGACGGGGCGCGGGTGAGCCAGTTGCCCTCGGGCTGCATGCCGATGATCTCGGAGTGCGCGTGCTGGGCGATCTGGCGGACGAGGGTGGCCCGGTAGGCGTCGGGCATCCAGTCGCGGGGCTCGATCCGCTGCTCCGCGGCGATGACGGCCTCGAACGCCTCCTCGGGCGAAGCCCCGGGCCGCTCGGCCACCTCTGCTGTCACCACGGTCCCCTTTCGCTGGCTGTCTCCCCGGCCGCTCCGGCCACCACCGAAGGCTACCGACCAACCGTTCGGTCGGTTCCATTGTGCGGGGCAACGGGGCGGCTGACAAGGGAGCAGCGCCGGTGACGGACGGCCCCGGAGCGTCCGCCCGGAGCGCCCGCGCGCCCCGACCACCCGGTTCGCACGGACCGCCCGGGCCGCCCGGGCGGAAAACCGGTGGCCCCGGCCCGGCCGGCGGACAAGACTTCCCCCCATGGCACTGCACGCGGACGAGATCCCGGCCGGCGAGGACCTGGTCCGGTCCCTGCTCGACGCCCAGCGGCCGGAGTGGGCCGCCCTCCCCCTGACCCCGGCGGGCGCGGGCACGGACAACACCATGTACCGGCTCGGCGACGAGCTGCTCGTCCGACTTCCGCGCACCCCGGACACCGCCCGGTCGGTGCGCAAGGAGCAGCGGTGGCTGCCGCGCCTGGCCCCGCTGCTCGACCTCGCCGTCCCCGAGCCCGTGCACACCGGGGTGCCCGGCGAGGCCTTCCCGCTCGCCTGGTCGGTCTACCGCTGGATCGACGGCGCGGAGCCCGGACCGTCGAACGTCCGGGACTGGGCCGGCCTCGGCAGCGACCTGGCGGCGTTCGTGCGGGAGCTGCACGGCCTCGACCTGATGGGCGCGACCCGCGCGGACGAGCTCAGCTGGTACCGCGGCGGCTCGCTGCGGGACTGCGCGGAGTGGACCACCCGGTCCCTCGCGGACTGCCGCGCGCTCGCGGGTGCCGACGGGGGCGGCGAGCTCGACGTCGACACGTTGGAGCGGCTCTGGCGGGCCGCGCTCGCGCTGCCGGAGCCGTCCGCGCCGCACGTCTGGCTGCACGGCGACCTCAAGCCCACCAACCTCCTGGTCCGGGACGGCCGGCTGCACGCGGTCATCGACTTCGGCTGCCTCTCGGTCGGCCTCCCGGACGCCGAGCACTCGACCGCCTGGGACCTGCCGCCCGCGGCGCGTCGCGCCTACCGGGACGCGCTCGACCTCGACGAGGCGACCTGGACGCGCGCCCGCGCCTGGGCGATCGCGGTCGCGGCCAGCGGGATCTCGTACTACTGGCACACCTATCCGGCGTTCGTCGCCGAGTGCCTGGCCCGCCTGGAGGCGATCCTCGCCGACGCCGCCGGGCGCGGCGACGCCGCCTGACGACCGGGCAGCGCTGTCCGGCGCCCGGCCAGGCCGGAAGGGGTTCAGCGCAGGGCGGCCAGTTCCTCCGCGCGGGCCGCCCGCCGGGCGAACACCTCCGCCTTCTGCTCCTCCATGCGGCGCAGCGCGGTGCGTCGGCCCCGGGCGGTGAGGCGGTCGACGTAGAGGCCGCCGTTGAGGTGGTCGGTCTCGTGCTGGAGGCAACGCGCGAAGTAGCCGTGCCCCTCGACGACCAGCGGTCGTCCGTCGAGGTCCCGGCCGCGGACGACCGCCGTGTCCGGCCGGGCCAGCTCCAGGTGCGGGCCGGGGACGGAGAGGCAGCCCTCCGCGGCCTCGACGAGCCGGCGCGCGCCCGCCGACAGCTCATCGAGCACCGGGTTGAGGATGTGGCCGACGTGGCGGACGCCGTCCTCGTCGACGCAGTCCCAGACGAAGGCCCGGAGGTCGACGCCGATCTGGTTGGCCGCCAGCCCGACACCCTCGGCAACCCACATGGCGGCGAACATGTCGTCGATCAGCCGGACCGTCCCGGGTGAACCGAACTCGGCCTCCGTCACGTCCCGGCAGCGCCGGTGCAGGACATCCTCGCCGACGACGGTGATCCGTCGCACCTCACCCCGCAACGCCTCCGGCGGAACCTCCGGGTAGGCGCTCACCGCCTCCCCCTGGACCCGCACCTGCTCCCGGACGGGCATCGCCCGCCGTGCTGTTGCGCCTCGTGCCACGGTTCTCTCCCCTCCGCGCGGCCCGCCCGCGCCGTCCGCGCCGACAACGCCGGCACCGCATCCGGTGCCGGCGGCTCTCACTCTGCCACACTTTGCAAAGTCTGAACTTTGCAAAGTGCGTGCGGTAAGGCGCAGCGAGGCGCAACGAGGCCGCGGGAACCCAGCGGAGGCGGGGTATTCCTCCAGTTCAGAGGCCATGTTGCACGGCACGGACGCTCTCCTGGCTTGCCAAGTCACTTTGCAAAGTGGATTCTTTGCAAAGTGACCACCCACAACACCCCTGCCGAACCGGCGACCACCCCGACAGCGGTACCCGCGCGGCCACTGCCGCAGCACGCGGTGCGCGCCGCACTGCTCGACCTGATCGCCGAGTGGGGCACCATCACCTCGAACCAGGCCGCTCAGATGATCCGCCAGAGTTCGGGAACATGTTCCTTCCACCTGCGGCAACTGGCTCGGTACGGGCTGATCGAGGAGGCGCCGACCAGCGACGGCCGCTCACGGCCGTGGCGGCTGCGCTGGGAGGGATCGCTCATGCCACCCGGCTCAGCGGAGGAACCGGGAGGCCGCGCCGGACACGACCTGACCCCCGAACTGGCGAGCGACCTGGAGGACAGCAGCTACCGGCACTGGCTCGCCAACCGGTCCGCCGCACCCGCCGAATGGCAGCTGGACCAGACCTCCAGCGATGTCCTGCACCTCACCGCCGACGAACTCGCCGACCTCGGCGCCGCCGTCCGCGCCCTGCTCGCGCCCTACCGACAGCGCGGGCCGCGCCCCGGGACGCACCCGGTGGCGGCGGTCACCCGGCTCTTCCCGCTGCTCGCGGACCGCGAGGGGGAACCGGGCACGTCCTGACGTCCCGACGTCCCGGCGTCCCGGCGTCCCGACGGACGACGGACGACGGACCGCCGGCGGTGGTCGGTGGATCCGGGATCCACCG